>DASWPX010000131.1:0-7738 GCA_036398395.1 Pseudolabrys sp.
ACAAGGCCATCGACCGCAAGATCGCCGATAGCGCGCTCGGCGAGTTGGAAGTCGATAGCAGCGGGCTCGACGCCATGGACCGGCGTTATCTCTCGACCATTGCGCTCAATTATGGCGGCGGACCGGTCGGCGTCGATACCATCGCGGCGGGATTGTCGGAGCCGCGCGACGCCATCGAGGACATCATCGAGCCTTATCTCATCCAGAAAGGCTTTCTCCAGCGCACGCCGCGCGGACGGCTTCTGACCGGCGCAGCGTTCAAGCATCTCGGCCTTGCCGAGCCCGCGCGCGACCCGAGCCAGTTCGGATTGTTCGGCGGAGACGAGGACTAGCGCGCATATGAACGCCATCGACGGCACCCTCGGCGACGGCCGCCATAGCCAGCCGGTTCGCGTCTATTACGAGGACACCGATTTTTCCGGCGTGGTCTATCACGCGAGCTATCTGCGGTTCATGGAGCGCGGGCGGACCAACTACCTGCGGCTGATCGGCGCCGACCACCGCGCGCTGTTCGAGCAGGCGGCTGCCGAAGCGCCGGGTTTTGCCTTCGTAGTGCGCCACATGAGCATCGATTTCAGGAAGCCCGCGCATATGGACGACGTGCTCACCATCATCACCGCGCCCGAGGAAGTGAAGGGCGCCTCCATCATGCTGCATCAGAAGGTGATGCGCGGCGAGGAGTTGCTGGTCGAGGCTCATGTGCAGGTCGCCTTCGTCTCCGGCGGCAGAGCCAAGCCGATCCCCAAGCCGCTGCGCATCGCCATGAAGGCGGACCAGGAATCGGGCGGCGCGGTCTGAGGCTCAGTGTTATATTGGTCCTTCATGGGCCAGAATTTTGCATTGTTTGATACCGCCATCGGCGCCGTCGGCATCGCCTGGAATCAGCGCGGCCTGATCGGCGTACAACTGCCGCACGCCGATGAACTCAAGACGCGGAGGCGGATGAGGCAGCGTTTTCCGGCCGCGCCGGAGGCGCCGCCGCCGCCCGACATTCAGGCCGCCATCGACGGCATCGTCGCACTGTTGCGCGGCGAGCCGCGCGATCTCAACGACATCAAGATCGACGACAGCGAGACGCCGGCGTTCAACGCCAAGGTCTATGCCATCACGCGAAAGATTCCGCCGGGTCGAACGCTGACCTATGGTGAAATCGCGATCCAGCTTGGCGATCGCCTGTTGGCGCGCGATGTCGGCACCGCGCTTGGACAAAATCCTTGTCCCATCGTAATGCCGTGTCATCGCGTGCTCGCCGCCGGCGGCAAAAGCGGCGGTTTCTCGGCCGTAGGCGGCGTGGTCACCAAATTGAAGCTGCTGTCGATCGAAGGTGCATCACCCGGCGGACTGACTTTATTCGGGAGTTTGCCGTTGATGGCGCGCGGCTCCCGTCGCTAGGCGTCGCCCCGGACTCATGTTAATGCGCTTTACATGAAATGGGGCAAAGGCTCAGGGCACGGTCCGCGCGGCTATCACCACGGCAATCTCAAGGAAGCCTTGGTGCGCGCCGCGCTCGAGCTGATCGCCGAGAAGGGACCGGCAGGCTTCACCTTCGCCGACGCCGCGCGCTGGGCGGGCGTGTCGCCCGCCGCGCCTTACCGGCATTTCCGCGACCGCGACGAATTGCTGGCCGACGTGGCGCGGCGCGGCTTCGAGCAGTTCTCGGCGGCGCTGGCGAAGGCCTGGGACGAGGGCAGGCCGGACGTGATGAGCGCCTTCGACCGGCTCGGCAAAGCCTATCTCGATTTCGCCAAGCAACTGCCGGCCTATTACTCGGCGATGTTCGAAGCGGGCGTTCCGCTCGATGCCGATCCGGCCTTGCGCGAGGCAAGCGAGAACGCCTTCGCGGTGCTGCGGGCGGCGGCGGAAAAACTGGTGGCGCTGATGCCGGCGCAGGGGCGCCCGCCGGCGCTGATGGTGGCGCTCCACATCTGGTCGATGACGCACGGCATCGCGTCGCTGTTTGCCCGTGGCGACGCCGCGCGCCGCTCGCTGCCGATGCCGCCGGAGGAATTGCTGGAAGCGGCGGTACTGATCTATCTGCGCGGACTGGGGCTGAATGGCGCGGCGCGATGAGACCGCTTACCTCTCCCCGCAAGCGGGAGACCCTTACCCCTCCAAACCCGCTGTGCGTTGCCTATGTGAAGGGTCTTGACATTCGCCAGCCGGCTCCCAATAATGTAAATGTTATTTACATTCACACGAGGTCGACAATGACGATCGCCGCCTTGGACACAGCCGCCACGAAGCTCGATCAATTCGGCAAACCCGCCTGGATCGCCCTGACGGTGCTTGGCTTCATGGTTTGGTGGCCGATTGGCCTTGGCGTCCTCGCCTTCACCATTGGGAGTGGAAGAATGGGATGCGGTTTTCACGGTGGCCACGGTCACTGGCAGCACAAGATGGAGCGCATGCAGCGTAAAATGGACTGGATGCGCGAGCGCATGGGCGGAGCGGGTCCGTCCAGCCCTTGGAACGCGGGTCCCACAAGCGGCAATCGCGCCTTCGACGAATATCGCAGCGAGACGCTCAAGCGCCTGGAAGACGAGCAGCGTGAATTCCGAGAATTTCTCGAACGGCTGCGCTTTGCCAAGGACAAGACCGAGTTCGACGCCTTCATGAACGAGCGCCGCAGCCGGCCGGCGCAAGAATCGCGGCCCGAGGCGCCGCCCGCGCAAAACTAGAACCTTAAAAATTTCCCGCGGCAGCGGCCGTTCGCCTTCCCCGAGGCGGGCGGCCGTTGCTTTTTCGCTAACCAGTTCTTAACCATAATCAGCGCTGTTTAGCGTTCCAACGAAGGGTTTAGGCGCCCTAGTTTGGCCATTCGGCGGGGATTTTGTCGGCGCTGGCGGGGTTTGACCGGCCGAGCCGGAAACTCCAAAGGACGTGCCCAAAGGATGTCCAGATGAATCCTGCCGATGTGGCACAGTCGGTGCTCCCGCTGACCTCGTCCGACCTCTCTTTGCTCACCCTGTTCTGGCACGCCCACTGGATCGTCAAAGCGGTCATGATCGGGCTGTTGGTCTGCTCGGTTTGGGTCTGGGCGATCGCCATCGACAAGACCGTGCTCTATTCGCGCACGCGCCGCGCCATGGACCGTTTCGAGCAGGCGTTCTGGTCGGGCCAGTCGCTCGACGAGCTTTACCGCACGCTGTCGTCCAAGCCGAACCATTCGATGGCGGCTTTATTCGTGGCGGCGATGCGCGAATGGAAGCGCAGCTTCGAAGGCCACCAGAAGTCGTTCGCCGGCCTGCAGATGCGCATCGACAAGGTAATGCAGGTGACCATCGCGCGCGAGGTCGAGCGGCTGGAACGCCGGCTTCTGGTACTGGCGACGGTAGGCTCGGCCGGCCCCTTCATCGGCCTGTTCGGCACGGTTTGGGGCATCATGACCAGTTTCCAGTCGATCGCGGCGTCCAAGAACACGTCGCTGGCGGTGGTGGCGCCCGGTATCGCCGAGGCGCTGTTTGCGACCGCAATCGGCCTTGTCGCCGCCATACCGGCGACCATTTTCTATAACAAGTTCGCCGGCGAAGTGAACAAGCAGGCCCAGCGCCTGGAGGGCTTCGCCGACGAATTCGCCGCCATTTTATCGCGGCAGATCGACGAGCGGGAATAAGGGAAAGCGCATGATCCCGAAAAGCGGGTACCGGTTTTCGGACACGATCATGCGCGGGGACAATTAGTCATGGCTGCCAATGCCGGCACGCCGGTTATCGGACGCAGGAAGCACGCCCGCCGCAAGGTGATGAGCGAGATCAACGTCACGCCCATGGTGGACGTGATGCTTGTGCTGCTGATCATATTCATGGTGTCGGCGCCGCTGCTCACGGTCGGCGTGCCGATCGACCTGCCTCAAAGCCAGGCCAAGAGTCTGGATCAGGACAAGGAACCGCTGACCATCTCGGTCAACGACAAGGGTCAGGTTTTCCTGCAAAATGGCGAGATCAAAGCCGACGATCTGGTTCCCAAGCTGCAAGCGGTGGCGGAAGCGCGCGGCGGCACCGAGGCCCGCGTCTACGTGCGCGGCGACAAGAAGGTGGACTACGGCGCCATGATGAAAGTGATGGGCCAATTGTCGGCGGCCGGTTTCCACAAGGTCGCGCTGGTCACCGAATTCGAGCAAGGCGGCTCGAAGGCAAAATAAATGGAGATGAGAACCGCATCGGTGATCTCGGTCGGCCTGCACGCAGCCGTGCTGCTGTGGGCGGTGGTGTCGTTTACGGGCAAGACCTTCGAGACGACGCCCCCGGAATCGCTGCCGGTCGATCTGGTGAGCGACAAGGATTTTTCCGAATTGACCAAGGGCGTCAAGGAAGCGCCCAAGCTCGAAGTTCCGAAGCCTTTGGTCGAGAAGATCGCGGAGCCGAAACCCGCCGACACGCCGGCGCCCAAGGTCGTCGAGAAGGCCGAGGTCAAGCCGACGGCGCCGAAGACGGCCGATCCGACGCCGGCGCCCAAGCCCGATCCGATTGCCGACAAGATCAAGAAGGCGGACGAGCCGAAGCAGGAAGCCAAGAACGACCAGCCGCTGCCGCCGAAGAAGCCGGAAAAGAAGCAGCCGAAATTCGACGCCGACAAGATCGCGGCGCTGCTCGATAAGCGCGATCCGACCCGAAACGCCGCCACCGGCGATACGCTCAGCAACGCGCCCTCGATGGGGCTCAGCACCGGCAATGCCTCCAAGCTGACGCAGTCGGAGATCGACGCCTTGCGCGCCCGGCTTTATGCTTTATGGAGTCCGCCGGTCGGCGCGCAGGACGCGGATGGAATTCAGATCGCGATTCGAATCCGGTTCCGGCGTGACGGCACGCTGGAAATCGGTCCCCAGGTTCTCACCAGCGGCAGCAGCCCGCTTTTCATTGCGATGCGCGACACCGCGGTGCGCGCGGTGCTGATCGGCCAGCCCTATACCATGCTGCGTCCCGACCACTACGACGACTGGAAAGAAATCGACTTCGTATTCGACACCAAACAAATGTTCCAAGACATTCCTGTGAGAATACCGACCCGATGACCGACAATAATTTCATGTTCAACCGCCGCCGTCTTCTGGTCGGCGCCGGCGCCGGCGCGGTCGCCGCCCTCGCGCCGCATCCGGCGGGCGCCGCGCTTCGCGTCGAGATCAACCAGGGCAATGTGCAGCCGATGCCGATCGCGCTGCCCGATTTTCTGGCTGGCGCGCCGTCGGAAACCGACATCGCGCGCAACGTCACCGGCGTCATCAGCAACAATCTGCAGCGCAGCGGTCTGTTCGCGCCGATCAATCCGCAGGCCTTCACCGAGAAGATCACCAACAGCGACGCCGTGCCGCGCTTTCCCGACTGGCAGGTGATCAATGCGCAGGCGCTGGTGACAGGCCGCATCACGCGCCAGGGCGACGGGCGGCTCAAGGCAGAGTTCCGCTTATGGGATGTGTTCGCGGGCGAGCAGCGCGACGGCAAACAATATTTCACCTCGCCCGACAATTGGCGGCGCATCGCGCACATTATTTCCGACCAGATCTATCAGGTGCTCACGGGCGAGAAGGGTTATTTCGATAGCCGCGTTGTGTTCATCGACGAGAGCGGCCCGAAGGACCGCCGCGTCAAGCGGCTCGCCATCATGGATCAGGACGGCGCCGGCGTGCGCTATCTCACGCGCGGCGACGATCTGGTGCTGACGCCGCGCTTCAATCCGTCGACGCAAGAGATCACCTACATGTCCTATGGGCAGGGCGACCCGCGCGTCTATCTGCTCAACATCGAGACCGGCCAGCGCGAGATCGTCGGCAACTTCCCCGGCATGACGTTCGCTCCGAGGTTTTCGCCGGACGGCCAGCGCGTGATCTTGAGCCTGCAACAGGGCAGCAACGCCAATCTGTTCGTGATGGATCTGCGCTCGAAGGCGACGACGCGTTTGACCGACACGCCGGCGATCGACACCGGCCCGTGCTATTCGCCGGACGGCAAGAGCATTTGTTTCGAGAGCGACCGCGGCGGCACGCAGCAGATTTACGTCATGTCGGCGACCGGCGGCCCGGCGCAGCGCATCAGCTTCGGCGAAGGCCATCATTCGACGCCGGTATGGTCGCCGCGCGGCGACTACATCGCCTTCACCGGTCAGGCGCGGGGCGGCTTCTCCATCGGCATTCTGAAGCCTGACGGCTCGGGCGAGCGGGTGCTCACCGAAGGCTTTCACAACGAAGGCCCGACATTCGCGCCGAACGGCCGGGTATTGATGTTCTTTCGCGACCCCGGGCAGGGCCCCTCGTTGTTTACGATCGATATTACCGGCCGCAACGAACTCAAGGTGCCGACGCCGAGCCTCGCGTCGGATCCGGCCTGGTCGCCGTTATTGTCGTAGTGCTGCCGTCGTCACGGTGCCATAATTCACCGGTTTTTAACCATCAGAGACGGTTTACGAAGTCCGGACAGTTTTAACGGCTTCCGACAAGGTTCCATCAAGGTTGATGGAAGGTTCGCTTAACGAACGTCCTGCTATCACAACGGTCAGCAGAATTTCCGCCAGTGCGTGAGTATGGAGGCACCGGGATGATCGATACCAGACTGTTCCTACGCGGCGTCCGTCTGGCGGCCGTTCTGGCCGCCGCCTTGGCGATATCGGCTTGCGCCAAAAATGCCGACGAGGGCGCTCAGGCGAATGCGGCCGGCATGGCGACGCCCGGCAGCCAGCAGGACTTCGTGGTCAATGTCGGCGACCGCGTGTTCTTCGAAACCGATTCCACCGAACTGACGCCGCAGTCGCGCGCGACGCTCGACAAGCAGGCGCAGTGGCTTACCCAGTATTCGCAATACGGCCAGTTCACGGTCGAGGGTCACGCCGACGAGCGCGGCACGCGCGAATACAACATCGCGCTCGGCGCGCGGCGCGCCCAGACCGTGCGCGACTATCTGGCTTCGCGCGGCATCTCGCCGGCCCGCATGCGCACGATCTCCTACGGCAAGGAACGGCCGGTCGCGGTCTGCAACGACATTTCCTGCTGGTCGCAGAACCGCCGCGCGGTCACGGTGCTGAACGCGAGTTCATAAAGAGCGAATTTCAGGCCTTAACAACGTCATGCCCGGCTTACCAGGCCGGGCATCGGCGTTTTACGGCCAGTCACAATTTCGACGCAGCGCGTCTTATGCTACCACTCACGAGCCGATTAACGGCTGCCGGTCCCGCGTCCTATGAAAACCTCGCATAAACTTATTCGCCTCGCGGCCATTGCGGCGCTTGCCCATCTGTTTCTGGCGGGCTCCGCCATGAACCCGGCTTTGGCGCAGGACAACCGCTCGTCGCCCGGCCTGTTCGACAATTTGTTCAACCGCGGCGAACCGTCGCAGCCGCGCCAGGCCAATCCACCGCCACGTGACGCGGGGCCTGCCGATCCGAGCGACATGAGCGTGCGGCTCGATCGCATGGAGAACGCGCTGCGCCAGCTCACCGGCACGCTCGAGCAGTTGCAGTACCAGAACCAGCAGCTCCAGATGCAGATTCAGCGCATGCAAAGCGGTGCGGTGGCGCCGAATGTTGTGCCGGGTGCGGCGCCGGTTGCGCCTGGCGCTGCGCCGAACGTCTCGCCCGGTGTTCCGGGCGCGCTTCAGACGCCAAAGCCGGGCAACCGTTCCGACGTGTTCGATCCATCGCAATCCCCGAATGCGCCGGGCGTGCCGCACACGCTCGGAAACCCGGCCGCAAATGCGGCGCCCGAGCCGAATATGGCGCAAGCGCCGAACCATTATCCTGCACAGAGCTCCAT
>DASWPX010000132.1:0-3262 GCA_036398395.1 Pseudolabrys sp.
AGATGAAAGATCGTGCTTTTGCCCGCGCCCGACGGGCCGACCAGTGCCAGCTTCTCGCCGGCCTTGACGGAAAACGACAAGCCGTCCAGCACCGCGGCGTCGCCGCGCGTCGGATAGCTGAAGCGCACGTCGCGGAACGTCACCTCGCCGCGCGCGGGCGCCGGCAGCGCGACCGGCCGTGCCGGCGATTTGATCTGCGGATCGATCGCGAGAATTTCGAACAGCCGCTCGGCGGCGCCCGAGGCCTGCGCGATCTCGCCCCAGACCTGGGAGAGTTCGCCAAGTCCGCCGGCGGCGAACACCGCATAGAGCACGAATTGCGACAGCCGGCCGGGCGAGATGCGCGCCGCCATGACGTCCTGCGCGCCGACCCAGAGCACCAGCACGACGCTGGCGAACACCAAAAAGATCGCGATCGCGGTCAGCACGGCGCGCGCCTTGGTGGCGCCGCGCGCCGCGGCGTAAGCCTGCTCGACCGCGGCGGCAAAGCGCGCGCTCGCCATGGTCTCGTTGGTGAAGGCCTGCAACGTGCGCACCGCGCCGATCAACTCGCTGGCGTAACCCGACGCGTCCGCCAGCGTGTCCTGCGCAGCGCGGCCGCGTTTGCGCACCGCGCGGCCGTATCCGACCAGCGGCAGCACGATCACCGGAATGGCGCCGAGCACGAACAGCGACAGCCGCGGGCTGGTCACCACCATCATGGCGGCGCCGCCGAAGAACAGCACCAGATTGCGCAGCGCGATCGACACCGAGGCGCCGACCGCCGATTTGATCTGGGTGGTGTCGGCGGTGAGGCGCGACACGATCTCGCCGGTCTTGGCGGAATCGAAAAAAGCCGACGACAGCCGCGTCAGATGCGCGAACACGTCGCCGCGCAGATCGGCGACGATGCGTTCGCCCAAGGTCGTGACGAGGTAGTAGCGCAGCGCGCTCGACACCGCGAGCACGCCCGCCACCGCGATCATCACCGCGAAATAGCTGTCGATGAGCTGCACGGCCTGGTCGGAAAAGCCGAAATCGATCATGCGGCGCACGGCGACCGGCACGATCAGCGTGGCGGCCGAGGCGACGACGAGAGCGCCGAGCGCGGCCAGCGCCCGGCCGCGGTAGCGCACGACATACGGAACCAGCCGGGCGAGCGGCCTCAGCTTGACGCTGCGCGTGGCGGCGGCGCCGGCGTCCGCCACATCAAGGCCCCGTCCATCACTCGACATGCACCGCAACGCCCTTCGCTGACGCCTCAAACTGTGGCGCGACCCTAACGATTACAATGCCTTGCAGCCTTGATACGGGTCAAATAGGCCGGCTTGCCGCTGGGGCATTCGTCCTGTATAGACCCGCCAAATTCAGCTCATTGCGGCGCAGATGCTGCGCCCACGGAACCCGCACCATGAAGCAAGATATCCACCCCGACTACCACACCATCAAGATCGTGATGACGGATGGCAGCGAATTCACCACCCGTTCCACCTGGGGCAAGGAAGGCGATATCATGAATCTCGATATCGATCCGAAGTCGCACCCGGCCTGGACCGGCGGCCAGCAGCATCTGCTCGACCGCGGCGGCCGCGTCTCGCGCTTCCAGAAGAAGTTCGCGGGCTTCATCAAGGAAGACAAGGCCGGCGAGGCCAAGCCCGCCGAAGCCAGGAAGAAGTAAGCGGCCGAAACGGTCCGTAACGAAAAACCCCGCGCCTGGCGCGGGGTTTTTGATTATTGGCGCCGGATGTCCGCGCTAGACGCTGCCCGCCCCGAAGGCCGCCTTCAGAAGTCCAAGCTGGCGCTCGACCGGGTTCATCGCCGGCACGGTGTCGGGCGAAATCCGATTGTGAATGTTGGAATCGAGCCGGCGCACTTTGCCTTGCAGCTTCTGCGAACGCTCGATCAGGTCGCGCAACATCACCGGGATCAATTCGACGTTGGCGGGATCGTGGGTGTCGGCGGCCGACAGCTTGACCTTGGTCTTTTCCTTGTTGGCTTGCGCCAGCGACATCTCGCCTTCCTTGACGGCGCGATGCAGCAGCAGCCAGGAGGCAAGCTGCATCAGGCGGGTGGTGAGCCGCATGCTTTCGGTGGCGTAGGCGAGCGCGGCGGCGCGGTCGAGCTTCTTGGATTCGGTCCGGCCGGGACCGTCGAGATAAGTCGCGGTCTCTTCGACCAGCGCCATGCCGTCGCGGAACAAATCGGCGAAGGCTTGAGAGTTCGCCAGCCGCTCGCCGAACGATACCGGTTGCGCTTCGTTCAACAACTTCTCGTTCATGACGCTACGCCTCACTGACACTCGTCCAAACCGCGATACGAACGGCCGGTAACGATCGGGTAAGCATCGCGCTACGGCGAGGCTCTGTCCAGACGGCGGACGCGCTTACCTTTCGACATAGTTTCGACGCAAGCTTAAGACGGCGCGCGCTTGCCGTGCCAAATCGGCACAAAAGGCCATAAAAAAAGAGCCGCCGTTTCCGGCGGCTCGAAAGTTGATAACAGGGAGGCGTCAAACAGAGTGGACAAGAGCCACTCACGTCCATGAAGATGGACGCCTATAGTAATGATCGAGAAAGCTTAACGACACCTTACCGAAATGTGGCGACGGCGGGGTTTTTACCGCCGCCAAAATTAACCATCTCACTTCTTGAAGAACTGATCGGCGGCGGCGCGCTTGGCGCGTTTCTGCGCCATGTCGGCCTCCAGCCGGCCGATCTCGCCGCGCAGCAGCTCGACGCGGCCGGCGAGTTCCTCGACCGACAGCAGACTCAGATCCTGGCCGATTTCGTGTGCGATCTTTTTCTTCGGCCTGTCGTCGTCATCGATTGCCGCCATTTTTGGCCTCCAAGAGCCGGAATCTAGCGGCGCCACACCGGGTTGTCACTTTGGCGCGGTCCGCCTAAACAGTGGCCTCCCACTCAAAGCCCGAGGAACTTATGGCCGCAATTCCAACCCGCATGACCGCGATCGGCATCAAGGCGCCCGGCGGGCCGGAGGTATTGGTGCCGGAGCAGCGCGCGGTTCCGGTCCCGGGTGAAGGCGAAGTTTTGGTGAAAGTCGCGGCCGCCGGCGTCAACCGGCCGGACGTGATGCAACGCCAGGGGCTTTATCCGCCGCCGCCGGGTTCACCGGATATTCCGGGCCTGGAAATTGCCGGCGACATCGTTGCGCTCGGTGCGAACGTCCACCGCTGGAAGACCGGCGACCGCGGCATGGCGCTGGTGATCGGCGGCGGCGACGCGGAATATGCCCTGGCGCACGAGGGCCACGCTTTGCCCGTGGG
>DASWPX010000133.1:0-10700 GCA_036398395.1 Pseudolabrys sp.
CAGGCGCCACAGCACCTGCCAGCGCGAGGCCTTGTAGAGTTGGAACAGCGCCAGCAGATTGTGGTCCACCGAGTTCAGACCGAGCGTGGTATTGGCCAGCACCGGGAAGAACGCCACGATCCATGCGCAGGCCAAGACCGCCAAGGGCTGCGGGAGATAGATCAGCAATAGCGGCGCCACCGCGACCACCGGCGTCACCTGCAAAATCACCGCGTAGGGATAAAGCGAATATTCGACCAAGCGCCACCGGTTGAAGGCAACCGCCAACGCAATGCCGCCGAAGGCCGCAAGCAGAAAGCCTTCGACAGTGATCGACAGCGTCACCAGAAGCGATTGCCACAGCAAACTGCGATCGGCGATCAGCGTCGTGAGCACCCGTCCCGGCCCCGGCAGCACAAAAGGCGGAATGGCAAAAATATGCACGGCCAGATGCCAGATCAGCACGACGGCAGCGAGCACCAACACGGGTAAACCAATGCGGACCGCGCGCCTGCTCATGACACGCCTCCCGCGGTTGCCCGGCCGAGCGCTTCGGCGACCTGGCGGCAGTAGCCGGCATATTCCGCCGAGGTACGGAAACGTTCGTCGCGCGGATAAGGCGCCGGAATCGGAATCTCGGCGAACACACGGCCGGGCCGCGGCGTCATCAGTACGATACGCTGAGACAGATAGACCGACTCGAATACCGAATGGGTGACGAAAATCACCGTGCGGCGCAATTCCTGCCAGACGGCCAGGAGATCGTTATTGAGCTTGAAGCGGGTAATCTCGTCGAGTGCGGCGAAGGGCTCGTCCATCAGCAGCAATTCCGGCTCGGTCACCAGCGCGCGCGCAATTGACGTGCGCATGCGCATGCCGCCGGACAATTCGCGCGGATAGGCTTTCGCAAATTCGCCAAGCCCGACGCGCTCGAGCGCCTGGGTTACCGCCGCGCCGTCGTCCGCGCCGCTCAGCTTCAGCGGCAGCCGCACATTGGCGGCAACATCGGCCCACGGCATCAAGGTCGGTTCCTGGAAGACGAAGCCGAGAGCTCCTTGCGGTCCCTCGACCGCGCCCTCTGATGCCGTGCTCAGACCGGCGATGATGCGCAACGCGGTGGACTTGCCGCAGCCGGATGGACCCAGCAGCGAGACGAATTCGCCGGCGCGCACGTCGAGATCAAAGCCCTTCAGCGCGACCGTGCCGGTCTCGAACGCCTTGCTGACGTTACGCAGCGAAACGATGGTCGGGCCGGCCGGATTCATTTTGGGCGCAAATCTTTCGGCCTCAAGTCGACACCGACGCCTTTGTTGACGAATTGCAGCGTGTAGGCTCGTTTCAAGTCGAGGCCGGACTTGGCCACGCCGGCACGCACCATCTTGTCGAAAAAGCTTTTCATGCGCGCGTCGGTCATGGCGCCGATGCCGAGCTTCAACGAATCTCCGGAATCGACGATGCCATATTCCTTCATCTTGGCGATGGAATAGGAAAGCAGCGCGTCGGTCATTTCCGGGTTCTGTTGCTTGATCAGCGCGTTGCCGGCACGGTTGTCGCCGTAGATATAGTGATACCAGCCGATGGCCGAGGCATCGACGAAACGCTGCACCAGGTCCGGCCGCTTCTCCACCAGATCGCGCCGGGTTTCGATCAGCGTCGAATAGGCATTGAAGCCCTCGTCCGCGAGCAGAAATATTTTCGGCCTGAAGCCGCCTTGCGTCTCCACCGCGTAGGGCTCGGAGGTAACGTAGCCCTGCATGGCTGAGCGCGCGTCGGCCAAAAACGGCTGCGGATTGAAGGTGTAGGGCCGCACTTTCGTCTCGTCGAAACCGTAGTCGGCCTTCAGCCATTGGAAGTAGCTGGCCATGCCTTCCTTGGACACATAGATCGTCAGCTTGCGCAGGTCTTCGAGCTTGGCGGCCACGCCGGGATGCGCGATCAGCACTTGCGGATCTTTCTGGAAGCTCGCCGCTACCGTCACGGTGGGAATATTGTTTGCGACCGCGTCGAAGGATTGCAGGGTGTTGGCGCTCATATAGAAGTCGAGCTTGCCGACCGGCAGCAGGATACGGTTGTTCACGTTCGGGCCGCCCGGCACGATGGTAACGTCAAGGCCGTATTTGGCGTAAGTGCCGTCGGCAACCGCCTGGTAAAAGCCGCCATGCTCGGCTTCCGCCACCCAGTTGGTGCCGAAGCGGACTTTATCGAGCGCCTGGGCTTGTGCGCCGGCGAGGCTGGCGATTAACGCCAGTACAACAGCGGTTGTTTTCATCGTTCCTCAGTTTGTCATTGCCGGCACTGGACGAGCAATCCCGTCCGTTCAAGGCCTTGAACCTTTTTCCGCTGCTTCGCGACTGATTGCTGCGCGGCCATGACGGCCACGATCTGCGTTGCTCCTACCAGTTGTGAAGTTCCGATCGGCGCCAGCCCCGTCCATCCCCGCGCCGATCGATATGACCCGTCCGGCCAGTTCCCCTGCCGGGCGGGTCACTTTTACGGACGGGGACAGGATGGTTACATTAAAATAATTCCAATATTCAGACTCCCGTGGCATTACTGTCACGAAGTGGTTTGAAACTTGCCGTCAGACCGTAGGGGCGTGGTCAACGTGCAAAATACGACAATCAAATTCTGGGCGCGGACATCGCTCCGCCTCGTTCTGCTTTTGCCGCTACTGCTGCTTGCGGCAAAAGCACACGCAGCCGGCGGCGCTTTCGCCGTGGACGATGTCGAAATCGGCAAGCCCGGCGACTGCGAGGTCGATTCCTGGGTATCGGCGGCCAGCAACCACAACCTGGTCGCTTCGACCAACCCCCTCTGCGTTTTCAAGCTCGGCATTCCGGTCGAGGTCGACGGCTTTTACCAGCGCACGCGCAGTGACGACGGCTGGGGCACAAGCGGCGGCGTCAGCGGCAAGATCAATCTGATTCCGGTCGAGGGCCATCCGTTCGGGCTCGGTCTCGAGGGCGGCAGTAATTGGAATTTGATCACGGGCGCCAACACCGGCAGCTACCTCTTCGTCCCTGCTACGTTTCAGTTGCGCAAAGACTTTCGCATCAATCTGAACGTCGGCTGGGACTACGATAATGTGACCAAGCTGCACTACGCGACCTGGGGAGCGGGATTCGAATGGAGCTTCGTCAAGTCGTTCAAGTTGATCGGCGAGACCTATGGCCAATTGGGCCGCCTGCCGGCGGTCAACGACGGCAATGCGCCGGCGCCAGATTCAATCATTGAACCGAGGGCGCAACTCGGCCTGCGTTACATGCCGCAGGACAAGATCGATATCGACGTTATCTACGGTCACAACATCAACGGCGAGAACGCGCATTGGCTGACGCTCGGCGTCAATCTGCGGTTCTAGCTAGCGCGCGAGCTCGGCGCGCACGATCCTGGCGCCCTCGACCATGGCGCGCATCTTTCCATAAGCCACTTCACGCGGCAGATATTTCAGTCCGCAATCCGGCGCGACCACGATGCGCTCGGCGGGGACATGCGGCAGCGCGCGGCGGATGCGCGCGGCGACCGTCTCCGGCGTCTCTATCCTCATGTCGGACAGATCGAGCACGCCAAGAATGATGGTCTTGCCGAGCAGTGTGTCGAGCACCGAACAATCGAGCTTGGATTGCGCGGTCTCGATCGACACTTGCTGCACGGGCGAGTTGGCGAATTCCGGCAGGAACGAATAGCCCTCCGGCCGCACGTGTATGACCGCGGCATAGCCGAAACATATGTGCACCGCGGTGGTCCCACGCACGCCGTCGAGCGCCGCGTTCAAGCCCGCGAGGCCGAATTTTCGTGCCTTGTCCGGCCGCGCCTGCATGTAGGGTTCGTCGATCTGCACGATATCGGCGCCGGCGGCGAACAGGTCCTTGATTTCGGCGTTCACCGCTGCCGCGTAATCGAGCACCATCTCCTGTTCGTCCTTGTAGAAATCGTTCTGCGCCTGCTGCGACATGGTGAAGGGACCGGGCACGGTGATCTTGACGGCGCGGTCAGTGTTGGCGCGCAGGAATTGCAGATCGCGCACCTCGACCGGATATTTGCGGCGCAATTTGCCGGTGACACGGGGCACCGGATTGGGATGGCCCGAACGGTCGAGCGCGGTGCCTGGGTTATCGATATCGACGCCTTCGAGCGCGGTCGCGAAGCGATTTGAATAGCTTTCGCGCCGCATTTCGCCGTCGGTGACGACGTCGAGCCCGGCGCGTTCCTGATCGCGGATGGCGATGAGCGTGGCGTCGTCCTGCGCCTGATCGAGAAATTCAGGTGCGACGCGCCAGAGCTCCTTGGCGCGCACGCGCGGCGGAAAGCGGCCGGCAAGTTTCTTGCGGTCGATCAGCCATTCCGGCTGCGCGTAGGAGCCGACCAGCGAGGTCGGCAACAGTGGCAACGACATAATATCCTCCCGGGCTTATTATTGTTTGTCAGTCAGCGGCCTCCAGACTCATCGCCAGCACGCGCGCGACATGCAGCGCGTTACGGTCGCTGCCGTCGTGGATCTGATGCCGGCACGAAGTGCCGTCCGCCACGATCAGCGCGTCCTCCGCGCTCTTTCGCACCGCCGGCAGCAGCGACAATTCGCCCATCTTGAGCGAGACGTCGATGGTGTCGGCGTCGTAGCCGAATGCGCCGGCCATGCCGCAGCAGCTGGATTCCACGGTTGTGACGGAAAGCTCCGGTATCAGCTTCAGCACGCTTTCGACCGCGCCCATGGCGTCGAATGCCTTCTGATGACAGTGGCCATGCAACAACGCTTTCTTCGGCAACGGGCCGAGCGGCAGTTTCAGCCGGCCTTCCTTTTGCTCGCGCTTCAGAAATTCCTCAAGCAACATCGCCTGCGACGAAAGCGCGGCAGCCGCATCGCTATTGATCAGAGCCGGCATCTCATCGCGGAATGTGAACAGGCAGCTTGGCTCGAGGCCCACGACCGGCACCCCGCGCAGGACGTAAGGCGCGAGCGCCGCCAGCGTGCGTTCCATCTCGACGCGCGCCTCATCAACCTGGCCGATCGACAGAAACGTGCGGCCGCAGCACAAAGGCCGGTCGCTGCCGTCCTTCGGCAACACCGCGTGCACGCGATAGCCGCCGGCGGTCAGCACGCGCAGCGCGGCGTCGAGATTTTCACGCTCGAAATAGCGATTGAAGGTATCGGCGAACAGCACGACCTCGCGCAACGGCGCTCGGGACTCTTGCGACGGCTCCGCGCCATAGGCCCAATCGGAACGGTCGCGATAAGGATCGTTGCGCCATTTCGGCAGGCTGCGCTCGGCCGAGAACCTTGCGAAAATTTGCGAAGCCCGCCGCAGCAGCGGAATGCGGTCGCGCAGGTTGAACCAGTAAGGCCGGCGCGCGGCGAACGGCGCGTAACGCGGCAGCCAGCCCACCAGGCGGTCATGCAGCGAAAGCCCGCGCTGGGTGGCACGCGCCGCCTGCACCTCGATTTTCATGCGCGCCATGTCGACGCCGGTCGGGCATTCGCGGCGGCAGGCCTTGCATGAAACGCAAAGCTGCAGCGTGTCGGCCATTTCCTTCGACGCCAGCGCGCCGGGCCCGAGTTGCCCCGTGATGGCAAGGCGCAAAGTGTTGGCGCGGCCGCGCGTGACGTCGCGCTCGTCGCGGGTGACGCGATAAGAGGGGCACATGGCGCCGCCCGAAAGTTTGCGGCAGGCGCCGTTGTTGTTGCACATCTCGACCGCGCCCTGGAAACCGCCGCCGCTACCGGAAAAGGCCGACCAGTCGAGATGGGTCTCGATCTCCTCGCCGCGATAATCCGGCGGGTAACGGAACAGGCTGCGGTCGTCGAACTTGGGCGGCCGTACTACTTTGCCGGGATTGAAGAGCCCGTCCGGATCGAAACGGTCCTTCACCTCTTCGAAGGCACGGGCGAGACGCGCACCAAACATCGGCTCGTTGAATTCGGACCGCACCAGCCCGTCGCCATGCTCGCCGGAATGCGAGCCCTTGTATTCGCGCACCATGGCGAAAGCCTCTTCGGCGATTTCGCGCATGGCATGCACGTCCTTGTCGAGCCGCAAGTTCAGGATTGGGCGCACATGCAGGCAGCCGGAGCCGGCATGCGCGTACCAGGTGCCGCGCGTGCCATGCTTCTCGAATATTCGCGTCAGCCGTTCAGTATAAGCCGCGAGATGTTCGAGCGGCACCGCGCAATCCTCGACGAAGGAGACGGGCTTGCCCGCGTCTTTCATCGACATCATGATGTTGAGGCCCGAGGTGCGAACCTCGGTGATTGCCGCCTGTAGTTCGGGATTGAGTATCTCGGCGACGCCGCCCCATTGCGCCCCGCTCCTGTCCCAGCCGAAGCCGAGATCGCCGATTGTTTCCTTGAGCTGGCGCAGACGCCGCAGGTTCTCTTCCTGGTCGTCCTCACCGAACTCGACCAGCAGGATCGCGGCCGGCTCGCCGTGCACGAATTTTTCCAGCGTCGGCCGGAAGATTTCGATCTCGCGCGCAAGCTCGATCATGGTGCGGTCGACCAATTCCACCGCGATGGGGCTGAGTCGCACGATGTGCTGCGCCGCGTTCATCGCTTCGTGGAAGCTGCCGAAGTGAACGGCGCCGACCGCGCGGCGGCCGAGCAGCGGCGACAGCTTCAACTCGATGCGGGTGGAGAAGCCGAGCGTGCCTTCGCCGCCGACCAGAAGATGCGCCAGGTTGACGTCGTTCTTGCCGGGCACGAGCGCGTCGAGATTGTAGCCCCCGACGCGGCGCTGCACTTTCGGAAATCGCGCGGCGATCTCGTCGGCTTCGCGCGTACCGATGGCGAGCAGGTCTTTGACCATCGGCCGCAGCGGCGCCGGCACGTCGTTGATGTTGCCGCCGATACGGCCGAAATGCGCCAGCGAACCGTCGGCCAGGAGCGCGTCGATGGCGACGACGTTGTCGCGCATGGTGCCGTAACGCATCGAGCGGCCGCCGCAGGAGTTGTTGCCGGCCATGCCGCCAATGGTCGCGCGCGAAGCGGTCGAGATGTCGACCGGAAACCACAGACCGTGCGGCTTGAGCTGACGGTTGAGCTCGTCGAGCACGATGCCGGGCTCGACCGTACAGCGCATGCGCTTGACGTCGAGATCGAGAATGCGGGTGAGGTATTTCGAGCAGTCGATAACCAGCGAATCGCCGACGGTCTGACCGGCCTGCGAGGTGCCGCCGCCGCGCGCCAGCACGGTGGCGCCCTCGGCCTTGGCAATACCTATTGCCCGTTCGGCTTCTTCTATCGTGCGGGGCGCGACCGCGCCGATCGGCATGATCTGGTAATGCGAGGCGTCGGTCGCGTAACGCCCGCGACTGAACGGGTCGAACTGCACGTCCCCGCTCAATTCGGCCTTCAGCCGCCGCTCCAGACCGGGCATTATCAGCGCCACGGCATTGATCCTTGTTGCGTCCGGACGGGGCTATGCATGGACCGGTAGTATGACGTGCGGAAAACCGCTTGACCGCAATGTTACATTCATAGTTCAACGCCACAAGCGCCGCTCCCTGGCCGGAACGGGTCGTGGTTAAACCACGAGAATTCATCAAAAGCCGCGGTTTAGGAGCGCATTCCAGATGGCTAAGAATTCTTCACGTCAGGTGGGACGGCACTTATTGCATATCCCGGGTCCGACCCCGGTTCCCGACCGCATTTTGCGGGCGATGGACACGCCCATCATCGACCACCGCGGCCCCGAGTTCTCCAAGCTGGCGAAGAAATGCCTCGACGGCATCAAGACCATTTTCAAGACCACCAACCCGGTCATCATCTACACCGCGACCGGCACCGGCGCCTGGGAAGGCGCACTGGTCAACACGTTGTCGCCCGGCGACAAGGTGCTGATGGTGGAGACCGGCCAGTTCGCCACGTTGTGGAAGAAGATGGCCGAGAAGCTTGGGCTCAAGCCCGAGTTCATCACCTCCGACTGGCGCCAGGGCATCGATCCGAAGGCGATCGAAGCGCACCTGCGCGCGGACAAGAACAAGGAGATCAAGGCGGTCTGCGTTCTGCATAATGAGACTTCGACCGGGGCGCTTGCGCCCATCGCCGAGATCCGCAAGGCGATCGATGCCGCCGGACATCCGGCCCTGCTCCTGGTGGACACCATTTCCTCGCTCGCCTCCACCGACTACCGTCACGACGAATGGGGCGTCGACGTTACTGTCGGCGGCGCGCAGAAAGGCCTGATGCTGCCGCCCGGCATGTCGTTCAACGCGATCAGCGACAAGGCGATCGCCGCCAACAAGAATTCGAAACTGCCGAAATCTTTCTTTGCCTGGGACGAAATGCTGGCCATGAACAAGGTCGGCTTCTTCCCCTATACGCCCGGCACCCAGATGTTGCAGGGCCTCGCCGTCGCCATCGAGATGCTGCACGAGGAAGGACTCGACAACGTGTTCGCGCGTCACGACCGCTTGGCGGAAGCCACGCGCCGCGCGGTGAAGACCTGGGGGCTCGATAACCTCAACAAAAACGCCAGTCAGTATTCGCCGACCATCACCGCGATCCTGCTGCCGGACGGCCACGACGCCGACAAGTTTCGCGCGCTCGCGCTCGACACCTTCAACATCTCATATGGCGCGAGCTTCGGCGCCTATGCCGGCAAGTATTTCCGCATCGGACACCTTGGCGACATCAACGACGGCGCGCTGATTGGCGGGCTTGCCGCCACAGAGATGGCGCTTCAGCTTGCCGGCGTTCCGATCAAGAAGGGCGGCGTGCAGGCGGCGATGGATTATCTCGTGTCCGCGCACGGCTCGGCCGCCAAGCAGGCGGCGGAGTAAGTTTTTTCGGCCTCATGCTGAGGAGCGCTGCGCGGCAGCGCGTCTCGAAGCGTGGGGTATCCTTCGGGACGCATTGCTTCGCGATGCTCCTCAGGACGAGGCAGGGTTTGTTTCTAGTACCCTTCCCACAAACTCCGAAATCGCTTTGAGCGTCACCTCCGGCGCTTCGCGTTGCGGCGAATGCTTGGCGCCGGGCAGCAGCGCGACCTCGACCGGGCAGTAGCATTCCTCCTGCGCGATCTCGATCTGGCGCACCGTGCCATATTGATCGCCCTCGCCCTGCACGATCAGCATCGGCACGCGGATGTAGGCGAGGAATTCCGTGAGGTCCCACTTGCGGAAATCGCCCTTGAGCCAGACGTCGCTCCAGCCATGCGCGGTGGCGTCGACGTCGGCATGCCAGCGCGACATGCGCGGGCGTAAGTCGGTGGTGTCGTAGGCCTTCCGGAATTCGGCGATCGAGGCAATGGTGATATCCTCGACGATGAAATGCGGCGCCATCAGAACGATGCCGCCGATGCGATGATCCTGATGCGAGCCTGCATAGATCGCGGCGATCGACGCGCCATCGCTGTGGCCGACCAGCAGGCCGTGCTGGAGACCGATCGCGTCGAGCACGAGCGGTAAAGTCTCACGCGCCTCGTCGTGCATGTAAGTGAGCGGGCGCGGCAGCGTCACCGGGCTCGACTGGCCGTAGCCGGCGCGCGAATAGACGAAAACGCCGCAGCCGGTCGCAGCTTGCAGTCTATCGGGGAAATCGCCCCAGAGGCCGACGCAGCCGAGCCCCTCGTGCAGCATCACCAGTGTCGGCGCGGATTCCGGCTGCGGCCCGATCATGCGGTATTCCAGACGCTGCGCGCCGAGAGAGAGAAAGCCGGAGTCGTAGAGAGTCATCTTTTGATGTCGTCCCGGGCGAGCGAAGCGAGGCCCGGGACCCATACGCCGCAGTCTGTCGATAGTTCACGGAGTATGGGTCCCCGCTTTCGCGGGGACGACGGAAGAAAATTCATTGATGCTCCGCCCTCAGCTTGAAGCGCTGGATTTTTCCGGTCGCCGTCTTCGGCAATTCTTTCCTGAACTCGATCCAGCGCGGATATTTGTAGGGTGCGAGCTTCTGCTTGCAGTGTTCCTGGAGCGCGCGCATCAGCGCGTCGCCGGCTTTGTCGGGCGACTTCAACACGACAAAGGCTTTCGGCTTGATCAGCTTCTGTTCGTCGCTCCAGCCGACCACCGCGGCCTCCAGCACGTCGGGATGCGACGACAGCGCGGCCTCGACCTCGAAGGGCGAGACATACATGCCGGACACTTTCAGCATGTCGTCCTGGCGGCCGCAGCAGATGTAATAGCCGTCGGCGTCCTCGATATATTTGTCGCCCGAGCGCGTCCATTCGCCCTGGAATGTCGTGCGCGACTTCTCGCGGTTGTTCCAATACATGATGGCGCTGGTCGGCCCGCGTACGTAAAGCTCGCCCATCTCGCCCTGCTTGACCTCTTTGCCGTCTTCGCCGATCAGCTTGATATCGTAACCCGGGACCGCCTTGCCGGTCGTGCCATATTTGGTCGCGCCGGGACGGTTGGTCAGATAGATGTGCAGCATCTCGGTGGTGCCGAGGCCGTCGGAAATCTCCACGCCATAACGCGCCCGCCAATTGCGCGCGATTTCCTCCGGCAGTGCCTCGCCGGCGGAAATGCAGCGGCGGATTTTGACCTCCTCGCGCTTCGGCGCGTTCGGGCTCGCCAGAAACGCGGCATAGAAGGTCGGCACCGCGTAGAACACCGTGATGGGATGTTTACGAAGAAGCGCCGCGACGCCGTCCGGCGTCGGCCGTTCGCCCAACAGCACCGTGGTGGCGCCGGCCGACAACGAGAAGGTCATGGCGTTGCCGAGCCCGTAGGCGAAGAACAACTTCGCCACCGAATAGACCACGTCGCTCTCTTTGATGTCG
>DASWPX010000134.1:0-6848 GCA_036398395.1 Pseudolabrys sp.
TGAGACGCTCTGGGAACGGGAGAGGGTGCGGAGCCTGCGGGCGGGGGTCGTGACCCCGCTCCCGGGCGGTTCCGGGGCGTCCGCCCGGGCGGCATCATGACCGCTCTGCGAGAAGCTCGCTGGACTGGGACAGGCAAAGCCGGGTAACGCCCGTTCCGAGCCACGTCCCAGGAAGCGCGGACCTGGAATCGGTGTCGCGGGTGAAAACCTGCGGCGCGAAACCGCCAAAAGAAGCCCGCCGAAGCGCGTGCCCCTTGGCACGAGCATAGGCGGGTGGAGCGCCGGAAGGCGCGGCGGTCCCCGCAAAGGGGCCGCCCACTAAGGATAGGCTGCGCTAACCGGCGCTCCATCCCCTCGTTTTAAAAACGGGGACCTGAACCAGCCCGCGCAAATGCGCCGGGCACCCTGGCCTCGATCAGCGCGCTTTGGGCTTGCCCAATTCGCGCCAGAAAAAACGAGGCACCCCACACTTCGGACGCCCGAAAAAAACCGCGCCGCGAAAAGGAGAACCTATGCCCGCAAGACGAAAATCCGAAAAACAAAGCCCCAACGCCTTCCACGGGTATCAGGAAGAACTGGCGGCGGGACGGCGAAGTCTGTGTACCAGTCTGATGTTCTGGAGAACTTGCGGCCAAAAGAAGTGCCTGCGGGCGCACGCCTGCGTCGTTAACGAGGCCGCGTGTTTCGACAGGCTGTGGCCGATCGTGCCGGAGCGACTGAAGGTTGGCATCCGCGCCGCCAGCAAAGCCAAACAGGCGCGGCTGTCGACGGCCGAGACCAAGGCTGAGATCATGCGTGAACTGAGGCGCTGGGACGAAATGATTGCGCAACAAAACGCGCCGCAAACGGCAGCTAAAGCGACAGCCGAACCGGCGCCGCAATTGCCACCCGTCGTGAGAGTCGCGCCTCGCGTACCAAGCCCTCGCATGCGCGTGCTATAATGAAAATATGCGATACGCCCTGGCGATTCTGGTTTGCTTGACGTTCGTTGGCGCAGCGCGCGCCGACGCCGCGTTCCAGCAATGGCTTGCCGCGCAATGGCCCGCGGCGCAGGCGCTCGGCGTGTCGCGCGACGTCTTCGACAACGCCACCCGCAATCTCGAGCCGGATCTGTCGCTGCCCGATCTCGCCGTTCCCGGCCGGCCGGAAAAGGCGCCGCCGGGACAGGCGGAATTCGTGCAGACGCCGGGCCAATATCTGCGCGAGCCGACCTTCGACCGCCTTGCCGCGCGCGGCAGGCAACTGGCCGCGCAATACAAGGACACGCTTTCGCGCATCGAAAAGGAATTCGGCGTGCCCGGCAACGTCGTGCTGGCGATCTGGGCGCGCGAGACCGATTACGGCGGCTACGCGCTGCCGCTCGATGCCATCCGCACGCTGGCGACGCAAGCTTACACCGGCAAGCGCAAGGAGTTTTTCCAAAACGAATTCCTGCACGCGCTGAAAATGCTGCAGGACGGCGTGCCGCGCGCCGACATGCGCTCGTCCTGGGGCGGCGCGCTCGGCATGACGCAGTTTCTGCCGTCGGAGTTCTACAAATACGCCGTCGATTTCGACGGCGACGGCCGCGCCGACATCTGGCATTCGGTGCCCGATGCGCTGGCTTCCGCCGCCAAGCAGCTTGCCGGCAAGGGCTGGCAGAAAGGCGAGCGCTGGGCCTATGAAGTGCGCGCGCCGCAGAGCATCGATTGCAGCATGGGCGTGCCGGACGTCACGATGCCGATCGGCGAGTGGCTCAAGCGCGGCCTGGTGCCGGTGCAAGGCCGTAAATTGAGCGCCGCCGAACTGGCGCTGCCGGCCTCGCTGTTGCAGCCGGAAGGCTCTTACGGGCCTTCATTCCTGACGCCGAAGAATTACTACGTCATCAAGGACTATAATTTTTCCGATCTCTATGTGCTGTTCGTCGGCCATCTCAGCGACCGCATCGCCGGCGCAGGGCCGTTCGAAACGCCCTGGAGCCAGAATGCGCAGCTCAAGACCACCGACGTCGAACTGATGCAGCAGCGGTTGACCGCGCTCGGGATCTACAAGGACAAGATCGACGGCAAGGCGGGGATGCTTACCCGCGCGGCGCTCGGCGCCTATCAGAAAGCCAACGGCCTGACGGTCGACTGCTGGCCGACCTCAGCCGTGCTGGAGCACATGCGCCGTTAAAGACTAATCGCAAACCTGAACGCGGCGCGTGCGATAGCCGTAGCCATCCCAGAATTGCGTGCGTTCGGTGTGGCAGACCGGGCCGTCGACGTATTCGGGCGGCTCGACGTCGTAGGCCGGGGTCGGCGGCGGTGGCGCGTAGACGACTTCGGGTTCGGCGTAGCGGGGCTGGCTGTTGGCGATGGCCGAACCGATGATGGCGCCGGCGGCAAGCCCGCCGATGACGCCCGCGCCGACCGCGCAGCCGCGGCAGTTGGCTTGCGCCGAAGACGGCATCGCCGCGGCCACCAGGGCGGCCGCGGCGAGCGAAATCACGATACGTTGCATGGGGCGCTTCCTTGGGCTGAATGAATTTGGCCCGGATCATGCGCCCATGCTGGTTACCCGTTTCTTTACGGGCAGATAAAGCGCGGACGGCCCCAGCCGACGATGTTGCCGTAACCGTCGCGGACCGGGCGGCGAGCCCAGTAGCCGCCGGGGCAGTTCACCGGATAGGGCGCGCCGTAGCCGTTATAGACCACGTAGCCCGGTTCCGGCGCGTAGTAGCGCGGTTGGCTGTTGGCGATAGCGCCGCCAACAATCGCGCCGGCGATCAGTCCGCCGGCGATGCCCGCGCCAACGCCGCAGCCGCGGCAATATGCGTCGGCAGCGGTCGGAACGCTCAGCGTCCCCACGGCGATAGTCGCAGCCGTTGCGATAGCAAGAATGGCTCTCTTCATAGCGCTATCCCTCCAAGTTCAAGGCCGGCCGGGGCCGACCGCAGGGTTGATGACTGAGTCTTACCGTCCCGGTTCCGGCGGATGTGGCAGCTTTAATATGTCGGAAATTTGATGGTGCCAAGTGACTTAGCTCACTGGTAAAGAACGTGGATCGCCGTCCGATTTCCCGCGAAAAAGCCCGGACGCGCCTGGCGCAACCGGGCTTTTGAATTCGTCACCGCATGGCTATCCCGTTAGCCGCAGACCCGCACGCGCCGCGGTCCGGGCGACCAGCCGTAGCCATCCCAGACCCGCTGGCGGGTCCAATAGCAGGGGCCGCCATAGCCGGGGGCGGCAGCGTAATAGGCGCCGTAGCCGTAACGCGGGCCGTAATAACCGTTGGCAATGGTGCCGAGAATGGCGCCGGCGGCAAGGCCGCCGATGATGCCGGCGGCGATGCGTCCGCCGCGCGCTTCGGCAGGCTGGGGCGCGGCCACGGCCGCGACGGCAAGGGTCGCGGCGACCGCTAGAGCTGTCAGGGACTTGGGAATGTTGATCATGGCGTGCCTTCTTTCCTTAGCAGGGCCGTATCCATTGAACGGCCGATCGGTGCATTTCCTGCGAGTTTCGTGCTTGAGCACAACGTCTCGCTTGCCGGACAAGTTCCGATTTTGCGCGTGAATGCGCAGTGAATGGCGCGTTTGGAAAAGGTATTTCGGCCGTCCGGCGGGATTAAATTTCGGCAATATTGGAGGCGCGATTGCGGCAAAAACTCAGCGCGACAGGCGCCGCAACACGCGTTGCAGCACGCCGCGCCGTTTGCTGCGGGCGGCTTTGGAGGACTTCTTGCGGCTGCGCGATTTGGCGGCGCGGCGCTTGGCCTTCGCCTTGTGCGCCTTGCGGTGCGGAATGGCGCGGCGTCCGACGCCGCTCAAGAACAGTTTCTCCAGCGGATAGCTCAGCCGGCGGATCGCCGCGGCGAGCGGCAGCCATTCGACCGCCGCGATGTCGCGCATCAGTTCGTGGCTCGGCCGCGCTTGTGCCTGCATACGCCAGAACTGCACGACCTTCGGGCGGCCTTGCGCCCGGTAAGTGATGGCGCCGAGGAATTCGCGCACTTCCACGCGATGGCCGGTTTCCTCGATCACCTCGCGGCGCGCGCCGTCGATCGGCCGTTCCGAGAGCTTGAGCTTGCCGCGCGGCAGCACCCAGCGGTCGTCCTTGCTGCGCTGGACGACGGCGACCAGCGGGCGCGCGCCGTTGCGCACCACGATGCCGCCGCCTGCGTGAATGGTCTTGCCCGACAAGGTGTGACCTGCGTGTGATGCCCGCTTGAGTCGACTCGTTTAGCAAATATAAGACGGCGCACGCAGCGAAATAGCGCGATAACGCGCGGCTGTGGGCAACTCGCGCGCGCGGTGGAAGGCGTCATAAATCCGTAGTGCGGGCGCTGCGCGCGGAGATGAGAAAGCGCCCGTATTTGACACCGCCGGGGAAGCCTTTGTCTGTCGGCTTCGCCGGACCTTTTTGCCCTCGCACGCTCGAATGCCGGACCCCTTCCTGCATTGCGGGGGAGGGGAAGAGAGCCGGCTTTCGGTGCGCCTAAAGCTAGTTCCGGTAGCTCGTATCGAAACTGTCCAGCGTGCGCAGGTAGGCGGCCCAGTCGTGGCTGCCGCGGCCGGCGTCGTGATGTTCGTATTGCTCGGCGGTCTTGGCGCAGATCGCCTCCGGAATCTCGATGAGATCGCCGCCGATGCCTTCCAGCGTCAACTGGATGTCGATGGCGTCGACCAGCGCCTTCATCAGGACGAAAGACTCCCGCGCCGACTTGCCGACCGTGAGCAGGCCGTGATGGCTCATGATCATCGCACGGTTTTTGCCGAGGTCCTTGTTGATGCGCGCGCGCTCGGCGAAGTCCTCGGTGATGCCCTCGTAGGCGTGATAGCCGATGCGCTGATAGAAGCGGATCGCCTGCTGCGACACCATGCGCAGGCCGTGCTTGATCGCGCCGATCGCCATGCCGTTGTTGGTGTGGATGTGGATCGCGCAATTGACGTCCTCGCGCGCGCCCAGCACGCCGCCGTGCAGCGTGAAGCCGGGACGGTTGACGCCGGACTTCTCGTCGAGGTCGTGGTCCATCGACACCTTCACCAGGTTGGACGCCGTCACCTCGGTGTAGAGCAGGTCGTGTTTCTTCATCAGGAACATGCGCGGCTCGCCCGGCACCCGCATGGAGGAATGATTGTAGATCACGTCGTCCCAGCCGTAATGCGCGGTGAGACGATAGACGGCGGCGAGATCGACCCGCGCGGCCCATTCTTCCGGCGACATGTTGGCGGGTTTCATGTCGGCCATTTTGGTTGGCTTGTTCATGGCGTCTCCTCCTCGGAAAACTCCCGCCTGTTATAGCGCAGCCACGGTCGCGCAGCTATGGTCCGGCTCCGCGCCAATCCCACGGTTTCAGGACGTGAAAATGCAAGCGCCAAGCGACAAAAGCCCGATCCAGATCCGCATGGGCGGCTACGGCCCGCCGACGACCGGCTTCAGCAAGGCGCTGAAATTCATCGGCGACAAGCTGGAGGCCGAGTTCGGCCCGCGCGTCGACATCAAATATGTCTGGAACATCATGGATCTCGGCTTCAAGGCCGAGGACATCTTGTGGCTGGTCGAGAACGGCCTGCTCACCATGGGCTACCAGTCGTCGAGCTATCTGACCGACCGCGTGCCGGAATTGGGCTTCGTCGATCTGCCGTTCCTGTTCGCCGACAACGCGCAGGCGCGCGGTGCCATGGACGGCGCGCTCGGCAAATTCCTGGCGGAGAGGACCGAGGCGCGCGTCAATTACCGCATCCTCGGCTGGTTCGAGAACGGCTTTCGCCACATCTCCAACAAGCTGCGGCCGATTCATCTGCCCGCCGACATGAAGGGCATGAAGATTCGCGTGCTGCCGAGCGAGATTCAGAAGCGCACCTTCGAACTGCTCGGCGCCGTGGCGATGCGCATGGACCTGACGGAAGCCATCAAGATGGTGGTGGCCGGCACCCTGGACGCGCAGGAAAATCCGCTGGCCAACACCGTGACCTACGGCGTGCATAAGTTTCACAAGTTCCACACGCTGACGTCGCACTTCTATATTTCACGGCCGATCTTCTTTCACCGCGACTCGTTCGACGCCTGGCCCGACGACCTCAAGCGCGCGACGCAGAAGGCGGTGACCGAAGCCGTGGCGTTCCAGCGCAAACTGGCGGTCGAGGAGAACGAGCAATCGCGCCGGGCGATTCTGGACGCCGGCTGCGAGATCGTGGAACTCACCGCGGCGGAGCACGCCGCCTTCGTCGACGCGGTGCAGCCGCTGCTCGCCGACGCCACGAAGATGTATGGCGCGGAGATGTTCGGGATGGTGAAGGCTTAGCGGTCAGCCGTAAAACCGCTTTTGATTGCTCCACTCGTCGATCTCGTTGTCCTTGATCCACTGCGCCAGCTCGTCGTGGCGCACGATCCAGACCTCCGGAAAGCGCTTGATGTATTTCAGGATGGCGTCGACCTGCGCGGCCATCAGCGGGCGGCCGCCGAAATGGCAATGCACAGTGATGTTGAGATAGGACGTCGGCTCGTTGGCGTAGAGATAATCGAAAGTGTCCTTGTAGACGTCGTACCAGTCGCGGCTATTGAGCCGCAGCGCGCGGTGGTCGGCGAAGTCGGTATGCGGCAGGGCGACGATCGAGCCTTTTTTCGTTTTGACGCGCTGCGGCAGGTCGATGTTGTTGTAGTCGCCGTACCAGAGGAAGCCGGCCTCCGCCATGTAGGCTTCGGTCAGCGCGGTCGGCGACACCACCGGCGACAGCCAGCCTTTCGGCTTGCTGCCGGTGATTTTTTTGTGAATGTCGATGCAGCGCTTGATCATCGCTTTTTCTTCGGCGGGCGACAGATAGGCGAGCAGCGCGTCCTGCGTATAGGAATGCGCCGCGATCTCGTGGCCGGATTTGACCGCCTGCC
>DASWPX010000135.1:0-4981 GCA_036398395.1 Pseudolabrys sp.
CCGATTGAACATGCGTCCGATCTAGCGATTCTGGCCGCGCCTGTCAGGTTAAAAGCGCCTGATGGTTTAGATGGAAGCGCTCAAGTTCCGAGCTTCGGATCACGGAACATCAAACGCGCTCAATGGCTTTGATGGTTAACAAAAGCCTTACAGTGCGGCTACGCCCATCAAACATCCACCTTCAGCGCCGCGATGAAGGCCTCCTGCGGAATGTCGACCTTGCCGAACTGCCGCATCTTCTTCTTACCTTTTTTCTGCTTGTCCAAGAGCTTGCGCTTGCGGGTGGCGTCGCCGCCGTAACACTTTGCCGTCACGTCCTTGCGCAGCGCGCGCACGGTTTCGCGCGCGATGATCTTGCCGCCGATCGCGGCCTGGATCGGCACCTGGAACATGTGCGGCGGGATCAGTTCCTTGAGCTTCTCCACCATGCCGCGGCCGCGCGTCTCGGCACGCGTGCGGTGGACCAGCATCGACAGAGCGTCGACCGGTTCGTCGTTGACCAGGATCGACATCTTCACCAGATCGGCTTCACGATAGTCGGTGAGGTGGTAGTCGAACGAGGCATAGCCCTTCGACACCGACTTCAGCCGGTCGTAGAAATCGAACACCACCTCGTTGAGCGGCAGTTCGTATTTCACCATGGCGCGCGCGCCGACGTAAGTGAGTTCCTTCTGGGTGCCGCGCCGGTCCTGGCACAGCTTGAGCACGGCGCCGAGATAGTCGTCGGGCGTCAGAATCGTCGCCTCGATCCACGGCTCCTCGATGGAGAGAATCTTCATCACGTCCGGCATGTCGACCGGATTATGGATTTCGATCTGCGTGCCGTCGCGCAGGTTCATCTTGTAGATCACCGACGGCGCGGTCGCGATCAGGTCGAGATTGAATTCGCGCTCCAACCGCTCCTGGATGATTTCGAGATGCAAGAGGCCGAGAAAGCCGCAACGGAAGCCAAAGCCGAGCGCGGCGGAGGTTTCCATCTCATAACTGAAGCTGGCGTCGTTGAGCCGCAGCTTGCCCATCGCCGCGCGCAAGTCCTCGAACTGCGCGGCGTCGACCGGAAACAATCCGCAGAACACCACGGGGATCGCCGGCTGGAAACCGGGCAACGGCTCGTCCACCGGATTGCGCTCGTCGGTGATGGTGTCGCCGACGCGCGCATCGGCCACCTGCTTGATCGAGGCGGTGAGCATGCCGATCTCGCCGGGGCCAAGCTCCTCGACCAGTGTCAGCTTGGGCGTGAACACGCCGGTGCGGTCGACTTCGTATGAGGCATCGATGCCGATCATGCGGATGCGCTGGCCCTTCTTGAGCACGCCATCGACGATGCGCACCAGGACGACCACGCCCAAATAAGCATCGTACCAAGAGTCGACCAGCAGCGCCTTGAGCGGCGCGTCGCGGTCGCCTTTCGGCGGCGGCAGGCGGGTGACGATGGCTTCCAACACGTCGGGCACGCCTTGCCCGGTCTTGGCCGAGATCATGATCGCGTCCGAGGCGTCGAGCCCGATGACGTCCTCGATCTGCTGCTTGATCTTTTCGGGTTCCGCCGCCGGCAGATCGACCTTGTTGAGCACCGGCACGATTTCGTGGCCGGCGTCGAGTGCGTGATAGACGTTGGCCAGCGTCTGCGCCTCGACGCCCTGGCTGGCGTCCACCACCAGCAGCGAGCCCTCGCAGGCGGCGAGCGAGCGGTTGACCTCATAGGCGAAGTCGACGTGACCGGGGGTGTCGATCAGGTTGAGGACATAGTCCTTGCCGTCCTTGGCGCGGTATTTCAGGCGCACGGTCTGCGCCTTGATCGTGATGCCGCGCTCGCGCTCGATGTCCATCGAGTCGAGCACTTGTTCCTTGCCCGCCATCTCGCGCGCGTCCAGCCCGCCGGTGAGCTGGATCAGCCGGTCGGCGAGCGTCGATTTTCCGTGCTCGATATGCGCGACGATGGAGAAATTACGGATATTTTGGATCGGAACGGCCGTCATGGGGGCGAGATAACACTCAGAATCGGCTCCTACAAGCGACCCATTCGTCATTCCGGGCCGAGGCATAAGCGCGTTTACGCGCGTCTTCGACGCGCTGTGGCGAGCGAGGCCGGAATCCACACTCACGGACCGGGTTATGAATACGGCCCCGCGATCGTCAGGCCGCGTTCAAATGACGGCGAGAGGTTGGACGAATCCCACTCCGCCATGTCATAGGCTTGCCATATGCGCTTTACCTTTCCCAACGCCGCCGCCGTCGGTTTCCGCAACGCCCTGATCAATCCGGCGCGGCGCGAGGGCACGGTACTGATCGCGCTCGGCGTCTACGTGGTGCTGTGGACGATCTACGGCAGCATTGCCAAGGGCAGCCAGGGTTTGCATTACGACATGACCGAGGTGGTTGCCTGGTCGCGCGACCTGTCCTTTGGCTACCTCAAGCACCCGCCGTTGGCGGGTTGGACCGTGTGGGCATGGTTCAGCGTCTTTCCGCTCGCCGAGTGGTCTTATTATCTGCTGGCGATGCTGATGCCGGCGATTGCGCTGTGGTTTTCCTGGCGGCTGTCGGCGGATTACCTCGACATCGAAAAGCGCATCATGGGCCTGGCGCTGCTGACGCTGGTGCCGTTTTTCAATTTTCATGCGCTCAAGTTCAACGTCAACACCGTGCTGATGCCGGTGTGGGCGGCGACCACCTGTTGGTTCCTGCAATCCTACAGAACACGCAGTTTGCTTTACGCCGCGCTCGCGGGCTTCGGCGCCGCCGCCTGCATGCTGGGCAAATACTGGTCGGTATTTCTGCTGTTGGGCCTGATCGCCGCTGCATTGATCGATGCGCGCCGCGCCAAATATTTCCGTTCGCCGGCGCCGTGGATCACCGCCGCCGTCGGTCTCGTCGTGCTGGCGCCGCATCTCTATTGGCTGGTGCGGAACGACTTCATGCCCTTCACATATGCCATGACCGTGCACGGCGAACGGCCGTTCGGCGCGGTGCTGAAGGGGCTTGCCGGTTATATCGCGGGATCGATCGGTTATGTGGCGATCCCGTTGCTGGTCGTGCAAATCGCCGCCTGGCCGAGTTGGGCGACCATGGCCGACATGATCTGGCCGCGCGACGCGGAACGAAGACTGGTGGCTGCGGCTTTCTGGGCGCCGTTTCTGCTGCCGGTCATCGGCGCGCTCGCCAGCGCCACCGAGATCACCTCGCTGTGGTCGATGCCGGCCTGGATGCTGCTCCCGGTGGTGCTGCTGTCGCCAAAGGCGGTGCGGCTCAACGCGGCCGACACGCGCCGCGTTCTCATCGGCGCGGTGGCGGTGCCGCTGATCATGCTGGTGGCCGCACCCTTGATCGCCATCCAGGTGCATCGCTCGGGCGCCGCGCCCGCGGCGGCCCATGCGCGGCTGCTGGCAGCACAGATCGAAAGCGCCTGGCACGAGACCACGCCGCTGCCGCTGCGCTTTGTCGGCGGCGATGCCGAGATATCTTATGACGTTATAGCCGCCGCATCGGACAAGCCGCGCGCGCTGCCGAACATGCCGCCGCCGCACGATGCCGAATTGGCGCGGGCCGGCATGGTGCTGGTATGTTTTTCGGAAGACCTCGGTTGCGTCCACAACGCGCAGGCGCGCGCCCCTACGGGCCGGCGCATCGAGAGCGAAATCCTGCGCGACTATCTCGGCATGCCCGGAAAGCCGCAGCGCTATACGATTGTGATCGTAGCGCCGAAGCCGTAACGAAAATGGCCGGGCTTTTGGCCCGGCCATCCTCAATCGCAAAAAGCGAAATCCTAGTAGCGGTAATGATCGCTCTTGAACGGGCCTTCCGGCTTGACGCCGATATAGTCGGCCTGGTCCTTGCGCAGTTCGGTGAGCTTCACGCCGATCTTGGCGAGATGCAACCGCGCGACCTTCTCATCGAGCGACTTCGGCAGCACATAGACTTCCTTCTTGTACTTGCCGTCCTTGTTGTTGGCGAACAACTCGATCTGCGCCAGCGTCTGGTTGGTGAAGGATGCCGACATCACGAAGCTCGGATGTCCCATGGCGTTGCCGAGGTTCACCAGACGGCCTTCCGACAACAGAATGATGCGGTGGTTGTCGGGGAAGGTGATCTCGTCGACCTGCGGCTTGACGTTGTTCCACTTCAGATTCTTGAGATGCGCGATCTGGATCTCGTTGTCGAAGTGACCGATGTTGCAGACGATGGCGCGGTCCTTCATCTTGCGCATGTGCTCGATGGTGATGATGTCCTTGTTGCCGGTGGCGGTGACGAAGATGTCGGCGCGGGGCGCGGCGTCTTCCATGGTCACGACCTCATAGCCTTCCATCGCAGCCTGCAGTGCGCAGATCGGATCGACTTCCGACACCATCACGCGGCAGCCGGCCTGACGCAGCGAAGCGGCCGAACCTTTGCCGACGTCGCCGAAGCCCGCGACCATCGCGACCTTGCCGGACATCATCACGTCGGTGCCGCGGCGGATGCCGTCCACCAATGATTCGCGGCAGCCATAGAGGTTGTCGAACTTCGACTTGGTGACCGAGTCGTTGACGTTGATGGCGGGCCACAGCAGCGTGCCGGCCTTCTGCATGTCGTACAGCCGATGCACGCCGGTGGTGGTTTCTTCCGAGACGCCCTTGATGTTTTTCGCGAGCTCGGCGAAGTAGCCCTTCGGCTTCTCCTTGAGCGTCTTCTTGATCAAGGCGAAGAACACTTCCTCTTCTTCCGAGTTGTGCTGGTCGAGGAAAACGGTGTCGCCCTTTTCCGCGCGCACGCCCTGATGCACGAACATGGTGGCGTCGCCGCCGTCGTCGAGGATCATGTTGGGCGTGCCGCCGCCGTGCCATTCGAACAGCTTGGCGGTGTAGTCCCAATAGTCCTTCAGGCTCTCGCCCTTGATGGCGAACACGGGAATGCCGGCGGCCGCGATCGCGGCGGCGGCGTTGTCCTGCGTCGAATAGATGTTGCAGGAGACCCAGCGGACGTAGGCGCCGAGCACCTTGAGCGT
>DASWPX010000136.1:0-9362 GCA_036398395.1 Pseudolabrys sp.
AAATCGATGCGAGCAAAATTTTCTGACAGGGGAGTGACAGTTTGAACACGAAACCGCGTTCGGCGCACAGGCTTCGCCCGGCGGAAGAATGTTCGGCTATCGATAAGAAAAATTCAATGCAAATTTTACGCCGCGCACGCCTGCGGGCAATACGTACTTGCTCGCGTGCGTGCCGGTTACTTGCCGAGCTTGGCGATGCGATGGGCGAGGCGCGACACTTTGCGGCTGGCGGTCTTTTTATGAACGACGCTGCGCTGCGCTGCGCGCATGATCACCGGCTCGGCTGCCTTGAACGCGGCCGTGGCCGCCTTGGGGTCGCCGCTGGCGATCGCTTCTTCGACCTTGCGGACCGAATTGCGCAGCAGCGAACGGCGCGCCTTGTTAATTTCGGTCTTGCGCGCGATCTTGCGCGTTGCCTTGCGGGCGGAACTTGTATTGGCCATGCAGCCTCTCGTTGGCGACTGGTGCTTCTCGGCGGAAAAGCCCGCTAAAGCAACCGTTCTTTGCAAGAAAATGCAGCAGCGATAAAGCTCGCTGCCACGGCGAGGCTTATAGTAAGGCCCCGCGCGGGCGTCAACGCCAGAAAACCCCGTAATTACGCGACCCGTTTGGCGCGCACAGCATCGTGGCCAGCGAACACCGCGGCGCGGTCGGCCGCTGAAAACGGCGCCAAAGGCGGCTTCATGCGGGCCAAAGCCGGGTCGCCGTGGACATGGCTGAGCAGGGCCTTCACGCCGCTGACCAGCGGCTTGCCTTCGAACAGCTTGCGGATCGCCACCGCCGCGTCGAGCGAGGTCTTGTCGCCTTCGCGCCAGGCGCGGGCGCACAGATCGGCGTTGAGATTGGCGGTGGCCGAGATGCAGCCGGCAAAAGCGCCATCGCGCGCCTCGATCAGCGCCGCTTCGGTCGAGGGGAACACCGCGAAGTCCTTCGAGATCGCCGCGGCGGCGCGCGCGTATGCCATGTCGCCGGATGAATCCTTCAGTCCAACAATGCGAGTCGGGAAAGATTCGAGCAGACGTGTGATCAAGGTCACATGCCAGGGCAGCCCGGACATGGCCGGATAGTGATACAGATAGATCGGGATCGGCTTTTGCGCCGTTGCCCTCACCAGCGCGTCGATATAGGCGAACAGCCCGTCGTCCGGCACGCCTTTGTAATAGAAGGGCGGCAGCACCAGCGCGCCGCCAAAGCCGAGTTCGGCGGCGTGACGGGTGAGGGCGACCGCATCCGAGGTTGCGGCGGCGCCGGTTCCCACCATCAGACTGTGCAGCGGCAGGCCGTTCGACTTGTAGGCGTCCATGACAGCCTTGCGTTCATCGAGCGAGAACGACGTCGCTTCGCCAGTGGTGCCGAGCACGTTGAGGCCGTCGCACCCGTTATCGAGCAGGTAGCGCGCCAGCTTGACGGCACGCTTGAGATCGGGCGCGCCGTCTTCGGTGATTGGCGTGGCAACGGCTGCGATCACGCCGGACAGGGTCTCGCTCAACGTCGTTCTCCGTATTTGTTGCCGTGCACAACTAGCCGCTGACATTATACGCGGCCAGCGCCGCCATGTTGACCAACTGACTGTCCTTGGCGCCGAGCTGCACGATCTGCACCGGCCGGTCGAGGCCGACCAGCAGCGGCCCGATCACGGTGGCGCCGCCAAGTTCCTGCAGCATCTTGGTCGAGATCGAGGCCGAGTGGAACGCCGGCATGATCAGCACGTTGGCGGGGCCGGACAGCCGGCAGAACGGATAGGGCGCAGCCAATTCCGGATTGAGCGCGACGTCGGCGGCCATTTCGCCGTCATATTCGAAATCGACCCGCTTGTGGTCGAGAATCTTCACGGCCTCGATTACCCGGGCCGAGCGCTCGCCCTGCGGGTGGCCGAAGGTCGAGAAGGCCAGCAAGGCCAGCCGCGGCTCGTAGCCGAGCCTGCGCGCGACGCCGGCGGCCTCGATGGCGATCTCGGCCAGTTCCTCGGCGTTCGGCATTTCGGTCACCGCGGTGTCGGCCACAACGATGGTGCGGGCGCGCGTCACCACCAGCGAAATGCCGATCACGCGGTGCCCAGGCTTGGGATCGATGACGTTGCGTATGTCCTCGAGTGCGACCGAGAAATTCCGCGTCACGCCGGTCACCAGCGCATCGGCGTCGCCGAGCGCCACCATGAGCGCGGCGAAATAATTGCGGTCGGTGTTGACCAGCCGTTGACAGTCGCGCAGCAGAAAGCCGCGGCGCTGCAGCCGCTCATACAGATAGTTGAGATACACGGTGTTGCGCTTGGATAGCCGTGCGTTGATGATCTCGATGCTGTCGCCCAGGTCGATGCCGGCTTCCTTGGCCGCAGCCTTGACCCGGTCCTCGCGGCCGACCAGGAGCGCGGTCCCCAGACCCTGCTGGACGAAGCTCGCCGCGGCGCGGATCACCTGCTCCTCCTCGCCCTCGGCAAACACCACCCGTTTCGGCGAGCGGCGCAGTTTTGTGTAGACCTGCACCAGCGCGCCGGCGGTCGGATCGCGCCGCGCGTTCAGTTGATGGCGGTAGGCGTCCATATCGGCGATCGGCTTGCGGGCGACGCCGGTGTCCATGGCGGCTTGCGCCACGGCCGGCGGTACCGCCGAGATCAGGCGCGGGTCGAACGGCACCGGGATGATGTAATCGGGTCCGTATTTCGGCCGCGCGCCATACAAAGCGGCAACTTCGTCGGGCACGTCCTCGCGCGCCAGGGCCGCCAGCGCGCGCGCCGCCGCGATTTTCATTTCCATGTTGATGGTGGAGGCGCGCACGTCGAGCGCACCGCGGAAAATGAACGGGAAGCCGAGAACGTTGTTGACCTGGTTGGGATAGTCGGAGCGGCCGGTGGCCATGATGGCGTCGTCGCGCACTTCGGCCACTTCCTCGGCGGTGATTTCAGGATCGGGATTGGCCATGGCGAAGATGATCGGCTTGGCCGCCATCGACCGGACCATTTCCTTGGTCACGGCGCCCTTGGCGGACAGGCCGTAGAACACGTCGGCGCCCTCGAGCGCTTCGGCCAGCGTGCGGGCAGAGGTCTTGACCGCGTAGCCGGACTTCCACTGGTTCATGCCGTCGGTGCGGCCCTGATAGATGACGCCCTTGGTGTCGCACAGGATGAGATTGTCAGGCGTGAAGCCGATGGCTTTGAGCAGTTCAAGGCAGGCGATGCCGGCGGCGCCGGCGCCGTTGCACACCAGCTTGGTGTTCTTGATGTCGCGGCCGGTGAGATCGAGCGCATTGATCAGGCCGGCGGCGGAGATGATGGCCGTGCCGTGCTGGTCGTCATGAAACACCGGAATGTCCATCAACTCGCGCAGCTTCTGCTCGATGATGAAACATTCCGGCGCCTTGATGTCTTCCAGATTGATGCCGCCCCAGCCGGCGCCGAGATAGCGCACGCAATTGATGAATTCGTCCGGGTTCTCGGTGGAGACTTCCAGATCGATCGAATCGATATCGGCGAAGCGCTTGAACAGCACCGCCTTGCCTTCCATCACCGGCTTGGCCGCCAGGGCGCCGCGATTGCCCAACCCGAGGATCGCCGTGCCGTTGGTGATGACGGCGACGAAATTGCCTTTCACCGTGTAGTCGTAGGCCTTGCTCGGATCGTCGGCGATGGCGAGCACCGGCACCGCCACGCCCGGCGAATAGGCGAGCGACAGATCGCGCTGCGTGGCCATCGGCTTGGTTGCGATGACTTCGAGCTTGCCGGGACGGCCGACGCTGTGAAATTGCAGGGCTTCGAGATCGGTGAAAGTCGGCCGGTTAAGGCCTCCGGGGGGTTTGGCGGCCATTTCTACTCCAATACGCGCCCGAGATGCCCGGGCGGCGGGACGTTAGCGGAAGGGACCTCGCTTGCTCAAGGGAAGCCGCGCTAGGCTGCCATGCGGCCACGGTTGAACATCGGGGCGGCGCGGGCTAATCGGTGGCTGCCAGCCCGTGGCGCCACCCGCGTTATTAATAAGAAGAGCCTCTTGGTATGATCCGTTTTTTGTTGCGCTTTATAGGCCTGATCTGCCTGGCCGCCGCGTTTATTCTGGTGATCTATGACGGCACCAAGTCGATTGCCGGCAACCGCCTCTTTATCACCAGCCTGCGGACCCTTTGGGAATTGATCAATGCCGGCAGCCTGCAAAAGCTCAGGCCGCTGATCGAGTCTTATGCGGGCGGGATCCTGTGGGATCCCGGGATGATCGCCATTCTCGCGGCGCCGAGTTGGAGCTTGCTCGGCGCCTTCGGCATTTTGCTCTTGATGCTCGGCCGCCGGAAAAAGCCCCTGATCGGCTATCAGCGCTGACAGGAGCGTCTGTCAGAGACGTGATCGCGGACGGTGTTTCGGATGGGCGCGCCCGCACTTATATTGCGCTCAAGGAAATACAACCAAGAAAACCAAGGGGACCGACCATGTTTGGCTTCAAGAAATCCCTTTCGATCCCGACCGCCGCCGAGGCGCTGCCCGGCCGCGACCAGCCGATCCGCACCGCATCGGCGCATTTCGTCAATCACCACGCGCTGAAGGGCCCTTATCCCGAGGGCCTTGAGAAAGCGATGTTCGGCCTAGGCTGTTTCTGGGGTTCGGAGAAAAGCTTCTGGCAGCTCGGCGACGGCATTTATGTCACCGCCGTCGGCTATGCCGGCGGCCTGACTCGCAATCCGACCTACGAGGAAGTCTGTTCGGGCCGCACCGGGCACAATGAGGTTGTGCTGGTGGTCTACGATCCGAAGAAGATTTCCTACGAGACCCTGCTCAGGACCTTCTGGGAAGGCCATGACCCGACGCAAGGCATGCGGCAGGGCGCCGATGTCGGCACGCAGTACCGCTCCGGCATTTATACTTACACCGCCGAGCAGAAGCGCGCCGCCGAGGCCTCCAAGGCGATGTACGAAAAGGAACTGGCGAAAAAGCAGTACGGCGCCATCACCACCGAGATCGTCGATGCGCCCGAGTTCTATTTTGCCGAGGACTATCACCAGCAGTATCTGGCCAAGAATCCGTTCGGCTATTGCGGGCATGGCGGGACCGGCGTGTCCTGCCCGATCGGCACCGGTGCCAAGCTTGCGGCCGGCGCCGGCGCCTGACCGCTTCAAAAATCGAAACCGCCGCGGGCGCCCAATGGGCGCCCGTTTCTTTTGGGGCCGCAAATGGCTCCGAAAATGCCGTTTCGACGCTGGTTAGAGTTTATTAACTATATAAAGGGTTAATCGGCTTCAAGATTCCGTAACCCGGCCCGGATTTGCGCGATGCGGGGAGCCCGATTGCTGTTGGTTGGACTGGCCGCGCTCGCGGTCGGCGCCTGTGCGCGCCAGCAGCCGGCCTATTACGTCATGGATCCCAGCACCGGTCAGCCGGTGCCGGTCGTGACGCAGCAATATGCCCAGCAGGCTTACGCGCAGCAGAACTATCAGCAGCCCGCCGCGTCTTCATATAATCAGAACACCAGCCGCGGCTTGTTCGCCGCCTCGCCCGCCGCCGCTCAGGAATCATACGCTCAGCAAAGCTACGCCCAGCAACCGCAGCAACCGCCGGCGCCGCCGAGCGGGCGCGGCTTGTTCAACACGCAGATGAGCGCACCGCAAGTCTACGCGCCGCAGCCTTACGGTTCGCAGCCGCAGCCCTATGCTCCGCAGGCTTATCCGCCACAAACTTATGCCCCGCAGACTTACGCCCCGCGCCCTTACGCGCAACAGCCGTCGATGCAGCCGCAATATATTCCGCCGCAGACCCGCGCCCAGACCGGATACCAAGCCGCGCCGCAAGGCGGGCCTTATGTCGCGGCGCCTTACGGCTATGCTTCGACCGATCAGTCCTACACGCTCGATTCCGGCGACAAGCTGCGCGTCGTGGTGTTCGGCCAGGACGGCATTTCCAATACCTACACCGTCGATGCCGGCGGCAATATCAACCTGCCGCTGGTCGGCGTCGTGCCGGCGCGCGGGTACGGCACGCAGCAATTGTCGCAGATGATCGCCGAGCGGCTCAAGCAAGGCTATGTGCGCGAGCCGCATGTCAGCGTCGAGGTCGACGCCTATCGGCCGTTCTTCATCCTCGGTGAAGTCACCAATCCGGGCCAATACCCTTACGTCGCCAACATGACGGCGGAGACGGCGGTGGCGATCGCCGGCGGCTTTGCGCCGCGCGCGCTGAAGGGCAAAGTGGAATTGACGCGCAACGCGCCCGGCCAGCAGATGCACGGCGACGTGCCGCTCGGCTTCCCGCTGCGCCCCGGCGATACCGTGGTGGTGAAGGAGCGGTGGTTCTAGCGCCGCTCCGCCGCCGGCCTACTTTTTCATGTTTTTCGCCAGAAATTCCTGCGTCCGGCTCCAGGCCAGCGCGGCGGCGTCCCTGTTGTAGCTGGCGCGCTCGTCGCAATAAAAGCCGTGCGCGGCGCCCGGATAGACGTAAGTTTCCGCCTGCGGCTGCTTCTTCTTGATCTCGTCCACCACAGTCATCGGAATGCCTTCGTCCTTTTCGCCGAAGTGCATCTGCAGCGGGCATTTCGGTTTCTCGTCGGCGAATTTGCCGATCATGCCGCCATAGTAAGAGACCGCGGCGGAGAGGCCGGGCAACCGGCAGGCGGCGAGAAAGGCGGCGGTGCCGCCCATGCAGAAGCCGATGACGCCGAGCGGACCGACGCCCTTGAGGTCGCCTTGCGCTGCCGCGATGTCGTGCATCATGTGGTCGAAGTTGAGGTTGCCCAGGAGGCCGCGGGCCTTGGCGATATCGTCGGGCGTGTAGCCGGTTTCGAAATTGCGCGCGAAGCCGTCGAACACGGCCGGCGCCACCGCCACATAGCCAAGCCCGGCGAGCCGGTCGCAGACCGCACGGATGTGCTGATTGACGCCGAAAATCTCCTGCACCACGATCAGCCCGCCCTTCGGCGTGCCGGCGGGTTCGGCGCGATAGGCGCCGAGCGAATGCTTGTCGGCCGTGGTGAGCGTTAAATGTTTACCCAAGGGAACCTCCCGGTTACTTTTCGATGCCGCGCCGCTTTTAGCACGGCGGGCGCCCTACAAAAAAGCCTTCGCCATCAATTCGTATGAGTGCTTGCGCGCGGCGTGATCGAAGATCATCGTCGTCATCATCACTTCATCGGCCTTGGTCGCTTCGATCAATGGCTCGAGTTTGGCTTTGATGGTTGCCGGCGAGCCGACCGACATGCGGGCGCGGTTTTGCGCGACGCGGGCGCGATCGACCGGCTGGTAATCGTAAGCTGCAGCGTCCTCCGGCGAGGCCAGCGGCAAATATTCTCCGGTGGCGCGGCGCACGATATTGAGGTCGACGGTGAGCGCCAGACGGTCGGCCTCTTCATCGCTGTCGGCGCAGACAACATGGGTGCCGAGAATTGCGTAAGGCTTCGAGTGCGATGCCGAGGGTTTGAAACTGTCGCGATAGATGCGCATGGCCTCGTCGGCGGGAAAGGTCGCGAAGTGATGCGCGAACGCAAAGGCCGAACCGATCTGGCCCGCGAGCTGCGCGCTGTAGTCGGATGAGCCCAGAAGATAAATCGGCGGCAGCGCCACATCGGATGGCATCGCGTGCACATTGTGAAACGGATGGCCGGCGGGAAAGCCGCGCGTTTCCAGCAGCATCAATTCCTGGAAGCGCTCGAGGAAATCGTCTTCGTCGGTGATGCCTTGGCGGCGGCGCAACGCATAAGACGTGGCCGGGTCGGTGCCGGGCGCGCGCCCGAGGCCGAGATCGATCCGGCCGGGGAATAAAGCCTCCAGCACCTTGAAGCGCTCCGCCACCATCAGCGGCGCATGATTGGGAAGCATCACGCCGCCGGAGCCGATGCGCATGTTCTTGGTGATGGCGGCGATCTGCCCGATCATGATGTCGGGCGCCGAACTCGCGATCGACGGCAGATTGTGGTGCTCGGCCACCCAATAGCGCGTGAACCCGAGCGTGTCGGCAAAGCGCGCCAGATCGAGCGAGTTGCGGATCGCCTGAGCGCCGCTGGAGCCGGCAGATACCGGCGACAAGTCGAGAATGGAAAGTGGGATCATTCGCCTAGTTAATCTCTGGAAGCAAAAATGGCTATGGGCACAATTCTCACCGCTTCGAGAAAATTTACCGTTTCCCGGTCGGTGGCGAACGGTATGATCCAGACTATATTCGGGCGACACTTAAGGACCTGCCGCCTATGGCTTCCCTGATCGAATGGAAAGTTCCGCCTGCCGCGCAACCGCGTGCGGAAGATTATGCTTACGATCTCGAGCGCGCGCTGACCTCCGTGATCGGCCTGCATTCGATCATCCCGCCCGATGCCTTCACCGCAGAAACCCTCGGCGTGGAACGCGCCGGCAACGGCGTGCTGATCGACGACAAGCTGGTGCTCACCATCGGCTATCTGATCACCGAAGCGGAAACGGTCTGGCTGCATCAAGGCGACGGCCGCGTCGTGCAGGGCCACGCGCTCGGCTTCGACCAGGAAACCGGATTCGGCCTGGTGCAGGCGCTCGGCGACATCGACCTGCCGGTGCTGCCGATTGGATCGTCGCGCGCCGCTCAGATCGGCGAGCGTGTGGTGGTCGGCGGCGCCGGCGGACGCACCCGTTCATTGGCCGGCCGCATCGCCGCCAAACAGGAGTTCGCCGGCTATTGGGAATATGTGCTCGACGAGGCGATCTTCACTTTTCCGGCGCATCCCAATTGGGGCGGTACGGCATTGATCTCGTCCAAGGGCGAATTGATCGGCATCGGCTCGTTGCAGATCGAGCGCGAGCAGAACGGCAAGAGCGAGCACCTCAACATGACGGTGCCCATTGACCTGCTCAGTCCGGTGCTCGACGACCTGCGCAAATTCGGCCGCGTCAACAAGCCGGTGCGGCCGTGGCTCGGGCTGTATTCGACCGAGATCGAAAACAAGATCGTCGTCGTCGGCATCGCGCCCAGGGGACCGGCGGCACGGGCCGAACTCAAGACCGGCGACGTGGTGCTGGCGGTTGCGGGCGACAACGTCAACACGCTCGGCAGCTTCTACCGGCGGGTCTGGGCCTTGGGTAATTCCGGCGTCGAGGTGCCGCTGACACTTTATCGCGAAGGCGTCACTTTCGATGTGCGCGTGAACTCATCCGACCGGCAGAAATTCCTCAAGGGACCGCGGCTGCACTAACGCCCGGTCCAGAAAACTGGAATCCGGTTTCGGATAAGACCGGGCGCCAACGTTATTACGCTGCGGTCTCTTCGATCTTGTCCACGCGGTTCGGATAGAACGCCAGATGGCCGGCGATTTCCGCCATGGCCGGAAACGGCTGGACGTAGGACCACACCGCGTTTTCCGCGACTTTGCCGCCGGCCTGGATCGAGAAATAACTGGCGTCGCCTTTATAGGGACAATGGCTGGCGTTGGTGG
>DASWPX010000137.1:0-14033 GCA_036398395.1 Pseudolabrys sp.
GTCGGCGATGGCGGGCTCCTTAAGCGCCTTGTTGACGATGCCGTTGAGCCGTTCGACGATCGCGGGCGGCGTGCCGGCGGTGATGAACAGGCCGAACCAGTTGAGCAGTTCGTAATTGGCGAGGCCCGCCGAGCCCTCCGACAAAGGCGGCACGTCGGGCAGTTGCGGCATGCGCTCCTTGGAGGTCACCGCCACCGCGCGCAATTTTCCGCCGTTGATCAGCGGCAAGGCCGCGGCCAGGCTCGAAAAGCTCATGGTCACCGCGCCGGTGGCAACGTCGGTCACCGCCGGCGCCGAGCCCCGATAGGGCACGTGCAGCACATTGGTGCCGGCCATGCTGTTCATCAACTCGCCGGCCAATTGCTGCGGATTGCCGACGCCCGACGACGAGAACGACAGCTTGCCCGGATTGGCCTTGGCATAGGCGATCAGTTCCTTCGGATTGTGAACCGGCGTTGCGTCCGCCACCACCACGACACAGGGCACGATGCCGACCAGCGCCAGCGGCGTGAGTTCGCGCGAGGCGTCGTAGCTCATCTTGTCTTTGTACAGATGCTGGTTGATTGCGACCTCGCCGGAAGCAGCGGCCAGCAAGGTGTAGCCGTCCGGCGCGGCCTTGGCGACCGCGTTTGCGGCGATCATCGCTGCGGCCCCGGTACGGTTCTCGACGATTACTGTCTGGCCCAGTGCGGCGCGCATCGGCTCGGCCAGGAGCCGCGCCACGATATCGACGCCGCCGCCGGCGGCATAGCCGACAACGATACGCAGTGGATGGTCGGGATAGCCGCTTTGCGCCAGGACCGGGCCGGCGGCCAGCGACGCCGCGCCTGCGAGAAGAGTCCGTCTGGTCAGCATCCTGTCCTCCCGATTTTTTTATTTTATTGGCAGCCAATCTCGTTCAATCGCCGCCCTCGCGGATCGGCGGCGCATAGGATAGCGCGGTGTCCCATGGAAAATAAATCCAGGTGTCCTGCGACACTTCGGTGATGAAGGTGTCGACCTGCGGCCGCCCCATGGGCTTGGCATAGACGGTGGCGAAATGCGCCGCCGGCAAAATCTCGCGCACCACGCGCGCGGTCTTGCCGGTATCCACCAGGTCATCGACGATGAGCACGCCCTTGCCCTCGCCGCGCATCGAGGTCACCTCGGCGGCGATGCCCTTGAGCACCTTGACCTCGCCCTGGTTCTTGTAGTCGTGATAGCTGGCGATGCTGATGGTCTCGATGATGCGCACGTTGAGTTCGCGCGCCACGATCGCGGCCGGCACGAGGCCGCCGCGCGTGATGCAGACGATGGCCTCGAACGGCCCCGCGGCGTGCAGCCGCCACGCCAGCGCCCGCGAGTCGCGGTGGAATTGATCCCAGGAAACCGGAAAGACTTTTTCCGGGCGCGGCGCGTCTTTCGGCATTGATTTCCCCAAATAATCTATTGTCCGGCGAGTTGCGCCTTCACGGTCTTGAGCATGCCTTCGACCGCGCTTTTCGCCGCCGCCAAAGTAGCGGCGTCGCGCGACCGCACCACAATATTGGTGTTGGGCCCAAGCTTCTCGTCGAAGAACGGATAGCTGCCGATGATGGCGTCGGGATGCGCCTTGGCGATCACGCCGAGTTCGGTGCCGACGTCGCCTTCCTTGGCGTCGGCACGGATGGTTTCCGAAATCAGCTTGGTGCCGGTCTTCAACTTCGGCGCCACGTCGTCGAGCATGGCCTGCATGATGGCAGGCACGCCCGCCATGACGATCACATTGCCGATCCAGAAGCCGGGCGCGCCCGACACTTTGTTCGCGACCAGCTCGGCGCCTTCCGGAATGCGCGCCATGCGCAGCCGCGCTTCGTTCAATTCGCCGCCGATCTTGGCCATGCGCTCCTTGAGGATTGCGAACGCCACGGGATGATGGTCGATCTTCACGCCGAAGGCCTTGGCGACGCAGTCGGCAGTGATGTCGTCGTGGGTCGGACCGATGCCGCCGGTGGTGAAGTCATAGGTATAGGTCTTGCGCAGCACGTTGAGCGCGCTGACGATCGCGGTCTGGTCGTCGGAATCGACGCGCACTTCCTTGAGATCGATGCCGATGGCGGTGAGGTAGTCGGCGATATAGCCGATGTTCTTGTCCTTGGTCCGGCCGGAGAGAATCTCGTCGCCGATCACCAGCACGGCCGCGGTGACGATTTCAGACGACGCAGCCGCCATGACGGTTTCCTTCCAACCAACTTCAAGAGACCTAGCGTGGCGCCGCCGCCCACTCAAGTTACCGCTGTGCGGAACCAATCGTCTTGAGCGGCGCTTGTATCGGCGGCCTATCACGCCCAATAATTAGGCATAAACCGGCGCCTGGGCTAGCCTGGTTATGAGCCAAATACGGGGTTTATCTGAGTTTTGCTGGGTTTCTTTTGGCCCGAGGCTTGCAGATTAGGACTGGGGACACCGGTGACCGCTCCCCGATCGGGGGATGGGCATCGGACTTCTTGGAATACACGCTGCTGGGGGAATGCCATGACGACCGCCTTCGACGAGATGAAGGGCCACGACGGCGGCGTGCGCCCGGCTTATGACGAGTTGTCGCGGTGGCTGACCGAAGTGCCGCCCGACGTTCTCGATTACCGCCGGCGCGAAGCCGAGATGCTGTTCCGGCGCATCGGCATCACCTTCGCCGTCTATGGCGAGGCCGACGCGCAGGAACGGCTGATCCCGTTCGACGTCATCCCGCGCATTCTGTCCGGCGCTGAATGGCGGCTGCTTGAGACCGGCCTCCAACAGCGCGTCAAAGCCGTCAACATGTTCCTGAAGGACATCTACGGCCCGCGCGAGATTCTGCGCGCCGGCATCGTTCCCGACGATTTGGTGTTCCGTAATCCCGCCTTCCGCCCCGAGATGAGCGGACAGAGCGTGCCGCACGACATCTACGTCCACATCGCCGGCATCGACATCGTGCGGGTGGACGCCGATACGTTCTACGTCCTGGAAGACAACGCCCGCACGCCCTCCGGCGTCTCCTACATGCTGGAGAACCGCGAGATCATGATGCGGCTGTTCCCGGAATTGTTCTCGCGTCACCGGATCGCGCCTGTCGAGAACTATCCGGACGAATTGCTCGCCACGCTCAAATCGGTGGCGCCGCATAACGCGGTGCGCGAGCCCAACGTCGCGCTGCTGACGCCCGGCGTCTACAATTCCGCCTATTACGAACATTCGTTCCTGGCCGACAAGCTCGGCGTCGAACTGGTCGAGGGCCGCGATCTGATCGTCAAGAACGAGATCGTCTATATGCGCACCACGCAAGGGCTGCGCCGCGTCGACGTCATCTACCGCCGTATCGACGACGATTTCATCGACCCGCTCACCTTCCGCCCCGATTCCGTGCTCGGCGTGCCCGGCCTGATGTCGGCCTATCAGGCCGGCAACGTCACCCTCGCCAACGCCGTCGGCACCGGCATCGCCGACGACAAGGCGGTCTACAGTTTCATGCCGGCGATCGTGCAGTTCTATCTCGGCGAGGAACCGATCCTGAAAAACGTGCCGACCTGGCGCTGCCGCGAAGAAGAACACCTCGCTTACGTGCTCGATCACCTGCCCGAGCTCGTCGTCAAGGAAGTTCACGGCTCCGGCGGCTACGGCATGCTGATCGGGCCGACCGCGAGCAAGATCGCCATCGAACAGTTCCGCGCCAAGCTCAAAACCGCGCCGAAAAATTTCATTGCGCAGCCGACGCTGGCGCTGTCCACCTGCCCGACTTGCGTCGAGGCAGGCGTTGCGCCACGCCATGTCGACCTGCGGCCCTTCGTCCTGTCGGGCCGCGACAAGACGCGCATCGTGCCGGGCGGACTGACGCGCGTCGCTCTCAAGGAAGGTTCGCTGGTGGTCAATTCGAGCCAGGGCGGCGGCACGAAAGATACCTGGGTGTTGGACGGATGAGTCAGTAATGCTTTCCCGCACCGCCGATAATCTGTATTGGCTGTCGCGTTACGTCGAACGCGCGGAATATCTCGCGCGCATCCTCGACGCCACGCAGCGTCTCTCCGCGCTGCCGCTGGCCTATGTCGGCCACAGCAACGAATGGGAATCCGCCGTGCTGACCGCCGGCTGCGCCAACGCCTTCTACAAGCTCTACGACGAGGCCAACGAGGAAAACGTTACCGACTTCCTGGCCTTCTCCACCGCCAACTCGTCCTCGATCCGCAGCTGCTTCGAGATGGCGCGCAGCAACGCCCGCGCGGTGCGCACCGCGCTCACCATGGAAATGTGGGATTCGATCAACGGCACCTGGCTCGAACTGCAGCGCTACGGCAACGGCCCGACCTCGCGCGAGGAATTTTCGCGCTTCGTGCGCTGGGTGCAGGAATGCTCGCTGCGTTTCGACGGCTCGGCCTACCGCACCATGCTGCGCAACGACGCCTATTGGTTCTCCAGGCTCGGCGTCTATATCGAGCGCGCCGACTACTCCGCGCTCATCCTCGACGTCAAATATCACCTGCTGTTGCCCGACAACGAGCGCGTCGGCGGGCCGCTCGACTACTTCCAGTGGGCGGCCATCCTGCGCTCGGTCTCGGCGCTGACCGCGTATCACTGGGTCTATCGCGACAGCCTCAAGCCCTGGCTGGTCGCCGACCTGCTGATCCTCAAGGACGAACTGCCGCGCTCGCTGTCGTCCTGCTACGAGGCGATCGTGCGCAACCTCGACCAGCTCGGCAACGCCTATGGCCGGCAAGGTCCCGCCCAGCGCCAGGCCCGCGGCATCCGCACCAGACTGCAAAACGCCCGCATGGACGGTATTTTCCAGAGCGGGCTGCATGAATTCATCGGCGACTTCATCACCGAAACCAACAATCTCGGCGGCGCCATCACCGAGCAGTTTCTGGTATGAGGGCTGTGCTAGGATGACGCCAGCGCAGGCAACCGGCTCAAAGTCCAAATGCGGATCAGAATTTCTCACGCCACCACCTACCGCTACGAGACGCCGCCGACCGCGGTGACGCAGCTTTTGCGGCTGACGCCGCGCAATCACGACGGACAATACGTGGTGGACTGGCGCATCGACCTGTCGGAGGATTGCATCCTGCATCAGCACGACGACGCCTTCGGCAACATCACGCATTCCTTCACCGCCGAGGGACCGTTCGAGAAGCTGTCGGTCACCGTCGACGGCGAGGTCGAGACCCAGGACACCAATGGCCGGGTGAACGGCGCCATCGAGGTGTTTCCGCCCGCTCTGTTCCTGCGCGAAACCGATCTGACGCATGCCGACGCCGCGATCGTCGATTTCGCCGAGACAACGCGCGCCGCAGCGCCAAAGGACACGCTGACGCTGCTGCACGAGCTGCTCAACGGCCTCAACCGCGAAATCACCTTCGACACCAGCCCGACAGTGGCCGCCACAACCGCGGCCGAAGCCTTTAAGCTCAAGCGCGGCGTCTGCCAGGATCTCACGCATATCTTCATCGCGGCGGCGCGGCGGCTCGGCGTCCCGGCGCGCTATATCGGCGGTCATTTCTACCGCGCCGATGGCGTCACCGAACAGGACGCCGGCCATGCCTGGGTCGAAGCTTATATCGACGGTCTCGGCTGGGTCGGCTTCGATCCGACCAACGGCATTTCCACCACCGACGCGCATGTACGGGTTGCCGCAGGTCTCGACTACCTCGGCTCGGCGCCGGTGCGCGGCACGCGCTATGGCGGCAGCGGCGAAACCTTGAACGTGGCGGTGCACGTCGAACAGTCTCGCCATCAGTCGCAAAACTAGGCAAGACAAAAAACAGCTCAAGATATCGAACAAGAAGAAGTCGGACCCCATGACATATTGCTGCGGAATTCTGGTGCGCGACGGTTTGGTGATGATCGCCGATACGCGCACCAATGCCGGCCTCGACAACGTCTCGACGTTTCGCAAGCTGCACGTCTATACGCAGCCGGGCGAACGCGTGATGGCGCTCGCCTCCTCCGGCAATCTGTCATTGAGCCAGACCGTGCGCTCGATGCTGACCGAAGGCATCGACAATCCGGAAACCGGCGAGCGCGAGACCTTGATGAACTCGCCCACCATGTTCCAGGCGGCGCAGCGCATCGGCCGCGCCATCCGCTCGATCCAGGACGTCGAAGGCAAGGCGCTGGAAGAAGCCGAAGTCGATCACGCCGTGGCGTTTCTGTTCGGCGGTCAGATCAAGGGCGGCCGCCTGCGGCTCTTCATGATCTATTCGGCCGGCAATTTCATCGAGTGCACCACCGACACGCCCTATCTGCAGATCGGCGAGCATAAATACGGCAAGCCGGTGCTCGACCGCGCCATCAGCTTCGACACCGATCTCTACGACAGTCTCAAGATCGGACTGATTTCGATGGATTCGACCATGCGGTCGAACCTCGCGGTCGGACTGCCGATCGATCTTCTTGTGGTGCGGCGCGATACCTGCACCTCGGAGGTCAATTACCGCATCGAGCCGGGCGAGCCCTATTTCCAGGATCTGCGCGAGCGCTGGTCGGCCGCCCTGCGCGCCGCCCATATCGCCATCCCGCGGCCGCCTTACCGCAGCTCGGCGCTGTAGTTTGGCGGCCAAACGGCCCGATAAGAGCGCCAAACCCCGCGAACTCGGCACAACCCGCAAGTTCCCCCGGGCCGGCTTTTACCATCGGTTAACACCGCCGCAGGAATTGCGGGTTGCTTTTGCCGTCAATGCCACCCGCGGGCAAAAGGAAAGCGAATAGCAAGCATTCTCCCCTAATTTCCGGCCCGAAAAAGGCCAATAAGAATACCGCTTTAGGGGACTTCATTTGCAGCCCGGGCTTCGTCCGCCTAGCTCCGAGGGACAGCACTACACCAGTTGGGACCGCGCGCGCTTGAGCGTGGTGGTTCCGATCGGTGTCATCGTCGCCGTCGCCATCGTCTGCATCGTGGTCGCCGTGCTGTCCTCGGCTCAGCGCGCCGACGAAGTCGCCACCGAACACGAAACCCAGTTGATCTCGACCGCGCTGAACAATTACGGCGCGCGCGTCCTGCGCGAAGTCGACAGCGTCGCCAGTTCGGAAGCCGCCATCGCCAATATCCGGAGCAAGTTCGATTCCGACTGGGCCAAGCAGCGCCTCGGCGGCTGGCTGGAGACTTTCTTCGACCACGATTATGTTTTCGTGTTCGACGCCAACGACAGCCAGATATTCTCGATGCCCGGCCGAAACGCGACGGGCCTTGCACCGTTGGAATCGACGCAACCCGACCAGTCCGCCGTGCTCGATTATATGCGCGGCGCCTCGCCGGCTTTGCACAACGCGATCCGCCTGACGCCGTCGAGCCTGACCGAAGGCGGCGCCCATGCGCAAGCCGCGGTCATCGGCCGCCTCCTCGGCCAGCCCGCCATCATCGCCGCGGTCGCGGTCGGACCGGTCGCCGGCATTCCGGCCGCGCGCGACCTCGCCGCGCCGATCGTGATGAGCGTGAAGTTCATCGATCATGACGCGCTCGCCGGTATCGCCGATCAACTGCGATTGACCAATCTGCGCCTGGTGGAAGAGGACACGGTGCCGGAAGGCGATTTCGTCTACGAGGTGGACAGCCCGAACGGCCGCAAGATCGCGCGCTTCGCCTGGACGCCGAACCAGCCCGGCGCCGAGATCGTGCATAGCGTCATACCCTTCATCGCGGTCGCGATCGCAGGCTTCGCGCTGCTTGCCGCCTTCGTGCTGCGTTATATGCGGCGCACCGCGGTGGCGATCGCGGCCGGCGAACAGCGCCTGCGCCACCTCGCCATGCACGATCCGCTCTGCGGTCTGCCCAACCGTATTTTCTTCGGCGAACGGCTGGAAGCCGTGATCGAGGAAGTACGCAACGGCTCCTCGCCCGCCGCGGTGTTCTACATCGACCTCGACCATTTCAAGGACGTCAACGACACGCTCGGCCATCCGGTCGGCGACGAGTTGATCCGCAAGGTGACGCTGCGGCTGTCGCGCGCGCTGCGCGGAGGCGACCTGGTGGCGCGCCTCGGCGGCGACGAATTCGCGGTGATCTCTTCGATCGGCGACGACACTGTCAAGATGATGGCGCTGGCGCAGCGCCTGATCGCCGCGATCTGCGCGCCCTACGCCATTGGCGGGCAGAATATCGTGATCGGCGCCTCGATCGGCATCGCCGTCATCGGCCGCGACTGCGCGGGCTCGGCCGACATCATGCGCTTTGCCGACATGGCGCTGTACCGCGCCAAGAACGAAGGCCGCAACCGCGCCTGCATCTACGACGCGGAAATGGACGCCGATCTGTCGGTCCGCAAACTGCTGGAAAACGACCTGCGCGAGGCGATCGAGACCGACCAGCTGAAGCTGATGTATCAGCCGATCGTCAACAAGAGCGGCGAGACCATGGTCGGAGTCGAAGCGCTGTGCCGCTGGACGCACCCGACACGCGGCGAAATCTCGCCTGCCGAATTCATCCAGGCGGCCGAGCATAGCGGCCTGATCATCGAACTCGGCGCCTGGGTGCTGCGCCGCGCCTGCATCGACGGCCTGGCGTGGCCGGAATTGACCGTCTCGGTCAACGTCTCGCCCTTGCAGTTCCGCCGCAGCGATTTCGTCGACGTGGTCGAGAACATCCTGGCCCAAACCAGGTTCGATCCGGCGCGGCTCGAACTCGAGATCACCGAGAGCGTATTGCTCGGCAACGTCGACACCGCGGAAGGCGCCATGCTCAAGATCAAGGCGCTCGGCGTGCGGCTGGCGCTCGACGATTTCGGCACCGGCTATTCGAGCCTGCTTTACCTGCGCCGCTTCCCCTTCGACAAACTCAAGATCGACCGCAGCTTCGTCGCCTCGATCGAAAAGGCAGCCGACGCAGCCGCCATCGTGCACGCCGTGGTCAGCCTGGGCCGCGGCCTCGGCATGAAGGTGACCGCCGAGGGCGTGGAGACCGCCGACCAGCAGCTGTTCCTGCGCGCCGCCGGCGTGCACTCGATGCAGGGCTACCGCTTCGGCCGCGCGATGCTGGCCGCCGACATCACCGCCCGCCTGCGCTCGAACGAGCCGATCCAGCCGATCGACGTCACCCCGACGGCGCTGGTGGGCTGACCTTTCCAATTGCAATTGCGGTTTGCCTAGCCCCGGTGATGGCACCCCGACGGTTTTATGTTATGGCGTCCCCAGAAAAAATTCAGGGAGCGTTTAAATGGCCACATCCGCAAAAATCGCTTTGGTCACGGGCGCGGGGACCGGCGTCGGCCGCGCGGTGGCGATCGCCTTGGCCAAGGCCGGCTACAGCCTGGTGCTGGCGGGACGGCGCAAGGAAATGCTCGACAAGGTTTCGGCCGAGATCAACGCGCTCGGCGCGCAGGCGCTGGCCGTGCCGACCGACGTCTCCAAGCGCGAGTCGATCCTGGCGTTATTTGCAACCGTGAAATCGACCTTCGGCCGGCTCGATCTCCTGTTCAACAACGCCGGCATCGGCGCGCCGCCGGTACCGCTCGAGGATCTGCCCTTCGAGACCTGGCAGAACGTGGTCGCCACCAATTTCACCGGCATCTTCCTGTGCACGCAGGAAGCCATCAAGATCATGAAGGACCAGACCCCGCGCGGCGGCCGCATTGTCAATAACGGCTCGATTTCCGCGCACGCGCCGCGGCCCTTTTCCGTCGCCTACACTTCGACGAAGCACGCCATCACGGGGCTGACCAAATCCACCTCGCTCGACTGCCGCAAATACGACATCTGCTGCGGCCAGATCGACATCGGCAACGCCATCACGCCGCTCACCGAACGCATGGCGACGGGCGAAGGCGTGCTGCAACCCGACGGCAGCAAGAAAGTCGAACCGCGCATGGAGGCCGACCACGTCGGCGACGCCGTGGTCTATATGGCGGGCCTGCCGCTCGACACCAACGTGCTGTTCATGACCGTGATGGCCAACACCATGCCGTTCGTCGGGAGAGGCTGAGCTTGTTCGAGGCCTGGCACGACTTCTTTCTGCTGCAGGGAGGCGCCGCCGCTACGCTGGTCGCGCTGCTGTTCGTCGCGGCCTCCGTAGGCATCGGCTATTTGACGACCGAACGCCTGCAGGACGCCCGCGTCTTCATGAACCCCGTGGTGGTGCATTTCACTGCCGTGTTCACCGCGTCGGCCATCGCGCTGGCGCCGCTGCATAATCTCGCGCTGTTTACCGTGGTGCTCGGCGGCGGTGCGCTCGCCGGCGTCGTCTATTCGCTCCTGTCCACGCGCCGCGTGATGCGTCTGACCGGCGACATTACCGACCGCCTCGCTTACGGAGCGATCCCGGGCCTCGCCTATATCGGCGTGATCGCCGCCATGGCTCTGCTGTGGATCGGCGCCGACGCCGGAACGGACATGCTGGCCGGCGCACTGTTGCTGCTGCTGACGATCAACATTCGCAATGCCTGGGACCTGACCATCGATCTGGTGCGCAGGAATTCCGAGCGCCGCTGAGCATTAGCGTTTCTTTTTGGTTTTCTTTGCGGGCTTCTTGATTTTTTTGCTCGTGGCTTTTTTGCCGAAGATCGCGTTCCAATTATCTTTGTAAGCTTGCGACACCGGCTTCTGACCTTCGCCGCGGCTGTAGCTTTGGGACGCGTCCGCGGCTTTTTCCGGCGCGGGCGCGGGCTCGGCTTTTGCCGCCGCCGGTTCGGGCTTAGATTCGACCTTGGGCACGGGCGTAGCCTTGGTCTTCTTGTCGTCGCTGGCCATCGTTCTTCCTGTCCGTTCGATAGCCCCGCCCTAGCACGAAGCCGGCCCTAAGGCACAACCGTGACCGCGACCTTGGCCCCGGTCTTCACCTTGCTCAGTACCTTCACGCTGCCGACGGCCTTGGCGAAGACGTTGCACGGGCTCGCCAGCCGCGTCTCGTTGCCCTTCGAGATCGGCGTGCGGCCGAAACCGATGGCAATCGCCGGCCCCTGCGGCCAGAACGCAATCTCCCCCGGCGTGATGACGTCGCGGGCGTCCGCCTCGCGCGCCACCTTGAACGGCACGTCGAAATAGATTTCCTCGCCCCAGGTCAGCACCGTCGCCGACAACGGCAGTGCCGCCGCAACCGCCCTCGCGGTTGGCGTGCCGAGCAGTTCGGCGTCCAGCGTGAGGTCGCCAAAATCGAAGCGGATACGGGCCATAAGGTCTCTTTCTGTCATGCGCGGGCTTGACCCGCACATCCATCCTTCGTTCGATGGATTGCCGGGTCAACCCCGGCAATGACCACAGGGATGTGGGGGGAATTGTGACATGCAACACCTGCAATCGGCGCTCGGCGTTTTCGCTCTGCTCGCCTTTGCATGGCTGATCGGCGAGAATCGTCGCGCGGTCGACTGGAAAAGCGCCGCCGTCGCGTTCGCCGTGACCGCCGCCACCGCGCTGCTGCTGCTCAAGGTGCCCGGCGTCACCTCGGTCTTTGCCGGCATCAACCACGCGGTCGACGCCGTCGCGTCGGCGACGCAAGCCGGCACCGCGCTGGTATTCGGCTATGTCGGCGGCGGGCCCCTGCCCTTCGATCTCAAGACGCCGGGCGCGGAATTCTCGCTCGCCTTCCAGGCGCTGCCGATCGTGCTGGTGATGAGCGTGCTCACGACGCTGCTGTTCTACTGGCGCGTATTGCCGCCGGTCGTGCGCGGCTTCTCGTGGCTGCTCGAACGCACCATGAGCATCGGCGGCGCGGTCGGGCTGTCCACCGCCGCCAATATTTTCCTCGGTCAGGTGGAATCGCCGCTGTTCATCCGGCCTTATCTGGCGGCGCTGACGCGCGGCGAACTGTTCATGGTGATGACCGGCGGCATGGCCGGCATCGCGGGCACCGTCTTCGTGCTTTACGCCACGATCCTGCGCAACATCATCCCCGACGTCGCCGGCCACATTCTGGTCGCCTCTATCCTGGGTGCGCCGGCGGCCCTTCTCGTCAGCCAGTTGATGGTGCCCGTCTTGCGCGACGAGCGCACCGACATTGGCGCGATCGAGATCGGCCGCGTCGCCGACTCGACCATGGATGCCATCGTGCGCGGCACCACGTCCGGCCTCGAACTGCTGCTCAACATCGTCGCCATGCTGATCGTGCTGGTGGCGCTGGTGCATCTCGCCAATTCGATCCTGAGCCTTCTGCCCGACGTCGCCGGCTCCGCGATCACGCTGCAACGCATGCTCGGCCTCGTCATGGCGCCGGTGTGCTGGCTGATGGGCGTGCCCTGGGACCAGGCCTTCACGGCGGGTTCGCTGATGGGCCTCAAGACCGTGCTCAACGAGTTCATCGCCTATCTCGAACTCGCCAAACTTCCGGCGGCCGCGCTCGACGACCGCTCGCGGCTGATCATGCTCTACGCGATGTGCGGCTTCGCCAATTTCGGTTCGCTCGGCATCATGATTGCGGGGTTATCCGTGATGGCGCCCGAACGCCGCGCCGACATTCTCTCGCTCGGCCCGAAGTCGATCGTCTCCGGCACGCTCACGACGTGCCTGATGGGCGCGATGGTCGGCGTGCTGAATTAGCGATCGCGCGTGATCGTCCACACCGCGATGCCGGCGGCGACGAAAGCCAGGCCGACAAAGCCGATGCCGTACAGCATTCCGAGGCCGAACATCACGCCGCCGACACCGGAACCGATCGCCTGCCCGACATAAACGCCCGACGTATTGAGCGCGACCGAAGCGCTCGACAGATCGGGCGCCGCCTGCACCAGCCGCGCCTGCTGCATCGAATTTGAGGCGGCAAAGCCGAAACCGATGAATGCGATACCGGCGCCCATGACCGGCAAAATGCCGGCGCCGAACGACCAAAGCAGCAGTCCGGAAAAGGTACAGGCCAGAAACACGCCGGCGGTCCGCCACGCGCCAAGCCTGCCGACGACCCGGGTCGCAAGGATGTTGCCGGTGAAAGCAGCGACGCCGAACACCGAAAACATCAGCCCCGTGATTTCATGCGTAGCGCCGGCAAGCCTCTGCAGCAGCGGCGCCAGATAAACGAAGACGATGAGCTGACCGGCGATCGACAGAATCGTGATCAGCAGCAGCAATATGATTTTCCGGTTATGCGCCAGGACATTGAAGCTGTGCAGCGACAGCGGCGGTCCATACAAGGCGCGCGGCAGCGCAACCATCAGCAGAAGGAACGGCACCAGAGCGGCGAACGACGACGCGGCAAAGGCGCCGCGCCAGCCGACATAGGCCGACACGAAAGTGATCAGCGGCAAACCGCCCGCAACCGACAAGGACCAGCCGAGAAAGACAAAGGCGATCGCGCCGGAGCGATTTTTTTCCGGCACCAGCAAGGCGATGGTGGTGGCAGCCTGCGGCGTGAACACCGCCGCGCCGGCGAGCATCGCAACCCGCAGCGCCAGGACGGCGGCGTAGTTCGGCGCGAAGGCGGAAGCCGCCTGCCCAATCACCATGAAACCGAGCGACGTGACCAGCAGCGTGCGGCGGTCGATGCGCGTCGTCAGCCAGGCGACAATCGGCGACCCGAAACACAGGATCACGGCGCCGAAGGTCACCAGCAGTCCGGCTTCGCGAATGCCGACGCCGAGGCCCTCGGCCAGCACCGGCAACATGCCGGCCGGCGCCAGGATGCAAAGCCCGGAGGCGAAATTGCCGAGCATCAAGGCGAAACGCGGGAGTGTGGTGTTGTTCACGGAAGTCGCCCTGTGCCGGAAGGTGGGCCCTCCTAGCTAGTGCGACGGTTCAGCCGGCGCTATGTCGCGCAAGTTTGGCGACGCGCGAAACTTTTGAATGCGCCGGATGAGAATTATTGATGACCCCGCTCACGCCACACGCCGCGTGTCATGCCCGGCGGATAAATTTTTGCCACCGCGCCTTGACAATATTCCTAAGGTATATAATCTTACGGCGTCCGGTCCACCGAGGGCGTCTTCGCGAGACGTTTCGAAGATGGGACCGGATGTGGCGCCCGCGGGCGGGGGACAACGTATCCCTCGCTCCCGGGCGGGGCCGGACTCCGCCCGGGCAAACTAGGTTGCCCTGCGAGGAGCTCGCTGACTGTCGGGGTTCCTCGGTGAGTGAGCCCCGTCAGAAAGCGCGGACCGGACCCCGTCAGACGCCGCAAATAAGCCCGGACGGCG
>DASWPX010000138.1:0-16992 GCA_036398395.1 Pseudolabrys sp.
TGGTCGATGCGGCGTTGCGCAGCGGCGACGGCGACAAGGCTCCGTCGCCCGACTGGCTCACCGCCCAGGGCACCGCGCTCACCATGATCGATACGGTGCCGCCGGGCGGGCATTATTCCGACACGACGATTTCGCTGCGCGGCGACGGCGGCTACGACATGACCATCGGCACCGCCGAATTCGGCAACGGCACCACCACCGTGCACCAGCAGATCGCCGCTACGGCGTTGACATGTTTGCCGAAACAAATCCGGCTGCGGCAATCCGACAGCGACCATGGCGGCCACGACACCGGCGCCTACGGCTCGACCGGCACGGTGATCGGCGGACGCGCCACGCAATTGGCGGCGGAAGCCATGCGCGAGCGGCTGCTCACGTTCGCCGCCGAATACACCAGGACGGACCGCGCCGCCTGCAAGCTTGCGGGCGACGCCGTGCTATGCGCGGGCAAGCCGCTGCCGCTCGCGGAATTGTTCACGACGGCGGGCATCGCCGGCGTCGCGCTTGCCGCGCACGGCACCACCAACGGCATTCCACGCTCGGTTGCCTTCAACGTGCAAGGCTTCCGCGTCGCGGTGCACCGCGTCTCGGGCGAAATCCGCATTCTCAAGAGCGTGCAGGCCGCCGACGCCGGCACCGTGATCAACCCGATGCAATGCCGCGCGCAGGTCGAAGGCGGCGTGGCGCAGGCGCTCGGCGCCGCGTTGTTCGAGGAAGTCGTGGTTGACGGCAGCGGCCGCGTCACCACGCCGAGCTTCCGCACCTATCATTTGCCGGCCTTTGCCGACATCCCGCGCACGCAGGTGCTGTTCGCCAAGACCACCGACACGCTCGGCCCCTATGGCGCCAAATCGATGAGCGAGAGTCCGTATAATCCGGTAGCCGCAGCCCTCGGCAACGCGATCCGCGACGCCACCGGCGTGCGGTTCTACACGCTGCCGTTCAAGCCCGACCGCATCTTCGCGCAGGTCGCCGCCCGGACCGGCGCCTGATCGCGCAATACTATCTGGCGCTTGCCTTGAGCGCGCTGGCGGCTGCGGCATAGCCGCCCAACGCGCCGTCGATGAAGTGGACGTGATTGGCGCTGGTCGCCGACGGCGTGAAGCAGGTCATCATGGCCGCGCCCTGCCGGTGCAAACCGAAACGCACCGTTCCCTCGCCCGCCGCCACGTTCAGCCGCCGTTCGATCTCGTCGGCCAGCTCCGGCGAGCAATCGAGGATCATGCGCAAGGCGTCGTCGAACTTGCGGAAGTCCGAATTCTCCACCACCTGCTCGGTATATTTTCGCGGCATGAAGCCGCCGACCCTGACGCCGGATTGCATGATCAGGAAATACAAAAACGTCCAGGCCAGAACCTTGGCGCGGCGGAGCACGATCGACTCGCCGGCGCGGCGTCTGGCGCGCGCCTCGAAGTCATAGCCTTGCGGCGGCCACTTGAGACCGGGACCTTGCGCCGGTACCGGGCGCGAAGCCTTGGGACTGTCTTCGACAAGGCGGACGATATCGTCGACCGCCGCGCGGAAGGCTTCGGGCTCGGCTCCCGGCGCGGGCTGCATGACCAGCGACAGGATCAAGCCGCGCGCGGCGGGAATCGGTTCGTAGCGGCACGATAATCCGGTGAGGTCGGGGCGCATCTCGGGCGGCGACGGCGGCACAGCGAACTCGCCGCGCTTGAGCGCGGCGTCGGCCCAGGCCATGCCGCCGCCGGAAAATGTCGCGATCGAAATATTATTCGACGGCGCAAAGCGCGCGACGCGGACATCGGCGCCGCTGGCGCGCACCGCCGCCACCGGCGCCAGGCCGACGCGCAGCGTGAGATTGAGCTCGGTCGCAACCCAGGTCGCGGTCGCGGCCAGCGCCTGGCGCGCCAGCGCGGCGTCCGCCGAAGGCACCGCGAAGCTCGCGCCATCGCCGCCGAAAACGAAGGGAAAATCGCGGCCCTGAAGGGCATTGGTCACCGCCACGATCACCGCGGCGCCGGCCATGTTCACGGCCTTGTAGTGATTGTCGCGGATCGCCTTGGTCGATTGCGCGACGTCGGCCACGCCGACCACCCAATCGTCGGGCAGCGGCTTGTACAGTCCCGGGTCCAGCACGCGGGTGAAGTCGCGAAAGACCGGCACGGCGGCGTAAAACGGATCGGACTGGGTTCTCAAGTCCATCGCTTAATATATGCGCCGGCCGCGCATAAATCATTACCGCTTGACGATACCGTTACGCGACGTTCTTTACGTCCGTGGCCAGCTTGGCGTCGTCGTCCATGTCGATGACCACGCCGGACATCGGTTCGACGAAGGCCAGATGTTCGTGCACGGCTTTGACGCCCGGAATGTTTTCGGCGAGCACCTTGAGAGCGACGCGGTCGCGCTCATCCAGGATCGTGCCGCAAAGATCGACGACGCCGTCCTGCACCGTGACGGTCACCAGCGCGACCGGCGCCCACCTTTGGCCTTCCAATTCGGCTAAAATCCGCTTGCGGATGTCGGCGTCGCCCTGCGCCGGTTGCCGCGCCGCGCGCGCCATCGGCAGCATGGCCCGCACCAGGTTGGCGCGGCTCACGATCCCGACCACGCGCGCATCGCGCGTCACCGGGACGCGCTTGATGCGGCGGCGCTCCATCAGGCTGACGATGTCTTCGACGGGCGTGCCTTCGGAAACCCAATAAGGCTCGGCCGACATGATCTCTTCGACCTTGCGGCCGTGCGAATGCGTGTATTCGGCGGCACTGCGTCCCGGCCCGAGCACGAACTCGAGCCAGCGCGGCCTGTGCCGCTCGGTGCCGATTTCGGCGCGCCGCAGAAAGTCGCCTTCCGTGACCATGCCGAGCAGACGGCCCGAGCCGTTCACCACCGGCAGCCCGCTGATGCGGTGCTGCAGCATCAGGCGCACGGCCTCGAAAATGGTCGCGTCCGGCCCGGTCGAAATCACGTCTCGTGTCATGATGTCTTCGGCTTTCATCGCACTCTCCTTCGGATCGGTGTTGCGGTTCGAAACAAATCAGGCGTTCATGCGCGCCAGCGCCGCGCGGTTGCGCAGGACGATGTGCCGCGAGGTCGGCAACGCGATCGCCGCGGCGTTTTCGAGCTGCGTCAGCGTGCGCGAAACGGTCTCGATCGTAAGGCCGAGATAATCGGCGATGTCCTGCCGGCACATCGGCAGTTCAATCTCGCTGGCCGAATGATTGCGGCTTGCCATTTCCAGCAGGAACCCGGCGACGCGCTCCTGCGCGCTCTTGATCAACAGAATCACGCGGCTTTGGGCGCGTTGCAGTTCGGCGATTGTCAGCGTGAGCAGATGGCTCGCCATCTCGCTGTCGCAGGCGGCCCGCGACGTCACCGCCGTGCGTTTGACGATGCGCACCGTGGTGGCGGCGAGCGCTTCGGCGGATAAGCTGTGTTCCTCGCCGGCCTCCAGCCCGAAGACGTCGCCCGGCAGGTAGAAGGCGCCGATCTGGCGGCGGCCATCGCTGAGAATTTTGGAGCTGCGAACGCAGCCGGATTGGACGATGTAGACATATTCGGCCGGCTCGCCTTCGCCGTAGATTTCTTCGTTACGGGCGAAGGAAAGGGCCGCGCCCATCAGGCCGAAAAGCCCGACCGCCACTGTAGGCGCCGGAATCCGGCTTCTGCCCTCGGATACGAAAGCTTCACGGACTGCCACAGCCTGCATCGACATGATCTTCCTCCTTGAAGCGGCGAGCGTGCCGCCACCATGTCGAACGGGTTCGGACTGAGAAATTCAGATAAACCCCCTAAGGGTTTTCCCTTAGGTCGCCCTCCGGACTATCTCTTTGATATTTCAATTGGTTATATGTAATTTGCCGTTCTCGGCCTTGCGCTTTTGCGCCCCGTCCACCACAGATGCAGCGTGCGAAACGTCAATACGGCGGTCCCATTCACGGATTCCAGGTCCGCAACCCCATCCGGCGGGCGCGGTCCTTCGTCGGCCGGAGCATGGCGTTATCCGCTCGCCGTGGCTCTGGTCGCGGGCACTTTCCTGGCGCGGATGTTGATCCGGCCGGCGCTCGGCGAAGAGATCACATACCTTTTGTTCGTGCCCGCCGTTCTCGTCGCCAGCGGCGTCGGCGGTTTTGGGCCGGGGCTGCTTGCCACCGCCCTGAGCGACCTGGCTGCGATTTATTTTCTCCGCGCATCGCTTTCGCTTTCGGCTGCTTCTCTTTTCGGCCTCGCCGCCTTTACCGTCATCGGTATCGGCATGGCCGGGCTCGGCGCGCGCCTGTTGCGGGCGCGTATGTCGGCGACCGCGACGACGCAGGATCTCCTCGCGCGCGAAGCCCACTTGAAGTCGATTTTGGACACGATTCCCGACGCCATGATCGTCATCGATCGGGCCGGAATCATCCAATCCTTCAGCGTCGCGGCGGAGCGGCTGTTCAAATATTCCGCGGCCGAGGTCATTGGGCAGAATATCAAGATGCTGATGCCGCAGCCTTATCGCGCCGACCACGACAATTACCTCAAGCGCTACGACCGCACCGGCGAGCGCCGCATTATCGGCATCGGCCGCGTCGTGGTCGGAGAGCGCAAGGGCGGATCGACCTTTCCGATGGAGCTTTCGGTCGGCGAAATGCGCTCGTCGAACAAGACGTTCTATACCGGCTTCATTCGCGACCTGACCGAACGCCAAAGCACGGAAGCGCGACTGCAGGAGCTGCAGTCCGAACTGGTGCACATATCGAGATTGACAGCGATGGGCGAAATGGCCTCGACGCTGGCGCACGAATTGAATCAACCGCTGACGGCCATCGCCAATTATTTGAAAGGCGGCATGCGTCTGCTGCAAGACCGCCCGGACGAGGAATCGCGCCTGACGCATGATGCGCTCGACAAGGCAAACGAGCAGGCGATGCGCGCCGGCCAGATCATCCGACGGCTGCGGGAATTCGTATCGCGCGGCGACAGCGAACGCCGCGCGGAAAACATGACCAAGCTGGTGGAGGAAGCCGGCGCGCTGGCCCTGGTGGGCGTGCGCGACGTTCACGTCCGCTTCGAACTCGATCCTGCCGTCGATCAGGTTTGGGCCGACAAGGTGCAAATCCAGCAGGTCTTGATCAATTTGATACGCAACGCGATGGAGGCCATGGCCGATTCGGATCGCCGGGAACTGACCGTGCGGTCCAGACCGCTTGCCGACGATATGGTCGAGGTCCGCGTCACCGATACAGGCCCCGGCATCGCGCCGGAAATTGCCGGCCATCTTTTCCAGCCGTTCTTTACGACCAAGGTTCACGGCATGGGTGTCGGACTTTCGATCTGCCGCACCATCGTCGAGGCGCATGACGGCCGCATTTCGGTCGAGCAAAATCCCGGTGGCGGCACTGTTTTCTGCTTTACGCTGCGGGCGATGACCAAGCAGGACGCCGATACCAATGCCTGACCTTCAGACCATTCATATCGTCGACGACGACGACGCGGCACGGCAATCGCTGGAATTCCTGCTCAAGAGCCACAAGTTCACGGTCCAGGCGCATGAATCCGCCGACGCGTTTCTCGCATCGCTGCCCAACCTCAGCCTCGGCTGCGTCATCAGCGACGTTCGCATGCCGGGCATGAACGGCATCGAACTGCTGCAACGGCTGAAGAAGACCAGCACCATTCCGGTTATCCTGATAACCGGGCATGGCGACGTTCCGCTCGCCGTCGAAGCCATGAAACAAGGCGCGGCCGATTTTCTGGAAAAGCCCTATAACGACGCATTGCTGCTCGACGCCATTCACGCCGCCCTCAACCGCCTGGGCAAGGACGGCAAGCGCGAAGCCGAACGCGCGAGCATTCTCGACAAGCTCGCCACGCTGTCGACCCGCGAACGCCAGGTGCTCGAAGGCTTGATGGCCGGCCAGGCCAACAAGGTCATCGCCTATGAGCTCGACATCAGCCCGCGCACGGTCGAAATCTATCGCGCCAATGTCATGAACAAGATGGAAGCCGGCAGCCTGTCGGAGCTTGTGCGCAAGGCGCTGGTCGCCGGCATCTGGACAATGCGCCTGAATAGATGACAGAGCACACCGATTCCCAAGCCGAGGTGCTGACGGCGCTTTCAAATCCGTCAATGCACGGCGGCGAGGCGGTACGCCGCATCGACACCCATTCCGCGTCCGTGTTCCTCGCGGGCGGGCGCGCCATCAAGGTCAAGCGCGCGGTCAGGTTTCCGTTTCTCGATTATTCGACCCTGGAGCGCCGCAAGGCCGCCTGCGAGGCCGAGATCGCCGTGAACCGCCCTTCGGCGCCGCAGATTTATCGCGGCGTTGTCGCCATTACGAAGGCATCGGACGGCTCTTTTGAGATTGGCGGCAAGGGAACACCGATCGAATGGGCGGTCGATATGCGCCGCTTCGATGAGGATGCCACGCTCGACCGTCTCGCGGAGCGCGGGCGCATCGACGCCAAACTCGCGGACAAGCTCGCTCATGCCGTTTTCGCCGCGCACGAAAAAGCGCCCGGGGCCGAGGCCGAGCCGTGGCTGGCGGCGTTTGAATCCTATATCGGGCAGAACGACGACGCCTTCCGCACGGAGCCAAAGCTATTCCCATCCGCCGATGTCGCAACCCTCACGGCGGCGACGCGCCAGGCCTATGATCGCAACCGCCCTCTGCTGCTCAGGCGCGGCGCCTCCGGATTCATCAGGCGTCTGCATGGCGATCTGCATCTCGGCAACATCGCCTTGCTCGATGATCAACCCGTGCTGTTCGACGCCATCGAATTCGATCCGCTGGTGGCGGCCGGCGACGTTCTCTATGACCTCGCTTTTCTGATCATGGATCTGACCGAGCGCGGTCTGAAGCCCGCCGCCAATATCGTGTTGAACCGCTATCTGCAGGCGTCGAACGAACCGGGTCATTTCGACGCGCTGGCAGCCTTGCCGCTTTTCCTGTCGATGCGCGCGGCAATCCGGGCCAAGGTCACAGCCGCGCGCCGTGGCGGCGCGGCGCCGGCCGAACGCGCAGCCATCGAAGCCGCGGCGCGAAAGTATTTCAGTTTCGCTTCGGAGATCATCCGACCGCGGCGTCCGCTTCTGCTTGCGGTCGGCGGCTTGTCCGGTACCGGAAAGTCCGTGCTGGCGCGCGCGCTGGCGCCGGACCTTGGCGCAGCGCCCGGCGCCATCGTGTTGCGCACCGACGTCGAGCGCAAAGCCATCTTCGGCGTCGACGAATTGTCGCCTTTGCCGAAGGAGGCCTATACGCCCGCGGTCACCGAGAAAGTCTACGCAGCACTGGCGCGCAAGGCCGGGCGCATCGCCGGTGCAGGCTATAGCGCCGTCGTCGACGCAGTCTTTGCCGACGGCCTCGAGCGATCCGCGATCGCCAAGGCCGCCGAAGATAAACACGTCGCTTTCCGCGCTCTGTTCCTGACGGCCGACCTCGACACGCGGCTGGCGCGCGCCGCGCGCCGCACCGCGGACGCGTCCGACGCCGACCGGGCGGTCGTGCTGCAACAGGCCGGCTACGATCTCGGCAAGATGGATTGGCCGGCCCTCGACGCCTCTGGCGCGCCCGAGCAAACGCTGGCGGCGGCGCGGCTTGCTCTGGCGACAGAAATCGAATGACGCGACGAGGTTTGTTTAACGCTCAGCGGCAAGAACCGGCTTGCGTGGAGCGCAGGCTGGCGGAGAGGGAGGGATTCGAACCCCCGATACGGTTGCCCGTATGCCGCATTTCGAGTGCGGTGCATTCAACCGCTCTGCCACCTCTCCGGAGCCCAAAAAGAGCCCGTTAAGGCCCTCATCGGACGCGGCTATCTAACTGGGCGGGCCAAAACAGACAAGAGACAGACCCCGCTTGCGCGGCGTATATTATGTCGCTGCCAGAAAACCGGCCTCATAAGGCCGGCGTTTGAGCGGAACGACGATGCCCAAAGCCCCGAATTTCGACCGCATCAGCAGTCAATTGCGCGGCGTTTGCCTGACGCTCGGGCTGGTCGGCGTCCTCACCGTGGTGCTTTTCGCGCTGGTATGGGAATTCGGGCTCACCCACGGCTCGATCGTTTATCTGATCCCGGTGGTGATCGCGGCCACGCGCTGGGGCATCATACCGGCGGTGGTCGCCGCGGTCTGCGGCGTGGCCGCCTCGGCCTTCTTCTTTTTCCCGCCGCTCTACAGCTTCCAGATCGCCGATCCGCAGGAAGTCATCAATCTGATCCTGTTCATTTTCGTCGCGGTGGTGGTGAGCCAGCTCGCCACCCGCCTGAAGCGGCAACTGGAAATGGCGCGCCAACGCGAGATCGACCTGCGCGATCTCTACGCCTTTTCGCGCCGCCTGGCGGTGGCCTTTGACGTCTCCGACATTCATCTGGCGATCGAGGACCACCTGGCTTCCGTCATGCAGCGCAAGGTCGTGCTGTTCGCCTCGGCGCGCGACGCAAGTTTCGCCAGCGGGCGGCGCGCCGGCGTCACCGTTCCCGAGAAGGTGCTCGCCGAGGTCGTCGCCGTCGCCAACGGCCGCAACGACGCCACGCATAATGAAACCTTCGGCAAAACTCTTTCGGTCGACGGCGAAGCCTGGCTGATCCGCGCGGTCTCGCCCAAGAGCACCGAATTCGGCGTCATCGCCGTCAATCTCACCAGCGACTCCAGGGATGACGCCGACGACCTGCGCATTCGCGTCGACGCCGTGCTGGCCGACGCCACCGCCACGCTCGAGCGCCTCGGCGTCGCGCACGCCATCAGCGAGGCGCGCATGCGCTCGCAGACCGACCAGTTGCGCGAAGCCTTGATCGATTCGGTCAGCCATGAATTGCGCACGCCGCTGGCTTCGATCCTCGGCGCCGCCACCGTATTGAGCGCGGCGCCGGCACTGGCGGGCGAAAAGAAACTGCGGGCGCTGGTACACGACGTGCGCGACGAGGCCACAAGGCTCAACGACGACATCCAGAACCTGCTCGACGCCACGCGCATTGGCAGCGACGGCGTCAAGCCGCACGCCGAATGGGCCGAAGTCGCCGACATCGTCAATTCGGCGATCGAACGCTGCCGCCACCGTCTCGGCGACCGCCGCGTCGCGCTCGATCTGCCGGCGGACCTGCCGCTCATCCATATCGATCCGGTGCTGGTGCAACAGGCGCTGGTGCAGATCGTCGATAACGCAGCGAAATATTCCGCCGCGGGCTCCGATATCGCGGTCGCGGCGCGGGCCCGCGACGGCCGCATGACCATCAGCGTCACCGACCGCGGCACCGGACTGACCGTAACCGAACAGCAGCAGATGTGGGGCCGCTTCGCACGCGGCGAACGCCACGCCACGACCACCAGCGGCTTCGGCCTGGGGCTCTGGATCGCCAATGCCTTTATTCTGGCCAATGGTGGTACCATGAACGCCGTCAGCGAGGGGCCGGACCGCGGCACCACGGTGGCGATCAAATTGCCGGTGACGCAAGCGGCCGTCCAGACCATGGAAAGCGACGCAGATGACTGACCCATCCCCGATCGTGCTCGTCGTCGACGATGAAGTTCAGATCCGGCGCTTCCTGCGCACCGGTTTCGAGATCAACGGCTTTGTCGTGCATGAGGCCGGCACCGGCGCCGAGGCGATCCGCTCGGCGACGCTGCGCCCCATCGACCTCGTCATCGTCGATCTCGGCCTGCCCGACATGGAGGGCTCCGAAGTGGTCGAGCGCATCCGCTCATGGTCGAGCGTGCCGATCATCGTGCTGTCGGTGCGCGGCACCGAGACACAGAAGGTGCAACTGCTCGAACTGGGCGCCGACGATTATGTGGTCAAGCCCTTCGGCATGGCGGAGTTGCTGGCGCGCGTGCGGGTCGCGCTGCGCCGCCAGATGCGCGCGGCATCGGGCGAGCCCACCGTCAAGATCGGACCGCTCACCATCGATCTCGCCGTCCGCGCCGTTTTCCTGTCCGACAAGCGCCTGACGCTGACGCCGAAGGAATATCGGCTCCTGCAGGTGCTGGCGCAGCACGCCGGCAACGTGGTCACGCACCAGCATCTCCTGAAAGAAGTCTGGGGCTCGATCCACGTGCACGACACCCATTACCTGCGCATCTTCGTGCGCAAGCTGCGGCAGAAGATCGAGCCCACCCCCGGCTCGCCGAAAATCCTGGTCACCGAATTGGGCGTCGGCTACCGGCTGGCCCATAACGGCGAGAGCGAAGGCGAAGGGGTCACGGAGACTTCCGGGGCCAAGACCGGGGCTTGAGGCGCCCGGGGCGGATAACCGGAAATCGTCGCTATTCTTGACATTTCGCACCCTTCCCCGCCATAAGATGGCCGTTGCGGACCTTCGGGTCCGCATGCTTTTTTAAAGGGCGTTAAGCCCTTCAAAATACAAGCAAATCCGACTGAAAGAAGCCGGTCCGGAATAGTCCGAGATCGGAACCGAACACTGAGGAAAAACGATGTTCGCAGTCATTAAAGCCGGCGGAAAGCAGTACCGCGTTGCCGCCGAGGACGTGATCCGGATCGACCGCGTGGTCGGCAATCCGGGCGAAGTGATCGAGTTCGGCGAAGTCCTGCTGCTGGGTGGCGACACCCCGCAGGTCGGCGCGCCGACCGTTTCGGGCGCGACCGTGGCCGGCGAGGTGCTTCAGCACACCCGCGGCGACAAGGTCATCGCCTTCAAGAAGCGCCGGCGCAAGAATTCGCGCCGCAAGCGCGGCTCCCGCCACGAGTTCTCGGTGATCCGCATCACCGAGATCCTGACCGGCGGCGCCAAGGCTTCGAAAACGGCGCCGGCAAAGCCCGTTCGCGAACCGAAGGTCAAGGCGGAAGCTGCAGCCGAAGGCGATGCCGCCCCGGCGAAAGCCAAAACCAAGGCCAAGAAGCCCGCGGCAAAGGGCAAAAAGAAGTAGCAAGAAAAAGTGAAGTGATTCCTTCACGGAATCGGTCTATAAAGTTCCCGAATTCGAGAGAGTACTGCAATGGCACATAAAAAAGCAGGCGGATCTTCACGCAACGGCCGCGACAGCGCGGGCCGTCGCCTTGGATTGAAAAAGTCGGGCGGCGAGATCGTGATCGCCGGCAATATTCTCGCGCGCCAGCGCGGCACCACCTGGCATCCCGGCCGCAACGTCGGCATCGGCACCGATCACACGCTGTTTGCGCTCACCGACGGCAAAGTTCTGTTCGCCAAGAAAGCCAAAGGCCGCACTTACGTGTCCGTCGTACCGATGACGGAGGCAGCGGCCGAGTAAAAAGGTAGACCAACAATCGAGGTCTGCCGGTCACTCTAGTCAAACCGGCGGGGCTCATGGGCTTCGAGAGGGGGAGACGGGTGACCGGCTCCCCCTCTTCGCATTTCAGAACTCATCCGAGTTCAAAAATGGAGCCCGTGCCATGACCCTGCTGGAAGAAATACCAAGCGAGACGTTCCGCGAAGCCTGTATCCCCGTCCTTGAAACCAAGCGGCTTGCCCTGCGCGCGCCGCGCCTCAAGGACGCTAAACGCATTGCCGCGCTCGCCAACGACCGCCGCATCGCCGAAAACGTCGCGCGCATAGCGCATCCCTACAAGGTAGCGGATGCGACGAGTTTCATTTCCGGCGCCAACAAGTCCTGCGGCGAAGCCGTATTCCTGATCACGCTGCGCGACGGCGCCGTGATCGGCGCCTGCGGACTGGCGATGCAAAATCCCGAAGGGCAAGCCAATACGCCGGAGCTCGGCTACTGGCTGGGCGTCAATTATTGGGGCAAGGGCTACGCCACCGAGGCGCTGCACGCGGTGATCGACTACGCCTTCACCGATCTGGCGCACGAGTCGCTGCAGGCTGGCGCGCGCGTCACCAACCCGGCGTCGCGCCGGGTGCTGGAGAAGTGCGGCTTCCAATGGACCGGCGTCGGCCTCTACCGCATCCGCGCCATCAATTCGTCGGCGCCGATCGACCGCTTCCGGCTCGAACGCGGCATCTGGTCCGCGCTCAAGGGTTGGGGACGGACGAAGAAGGTCAGTTGAAGCTCACCTCTCCCCGCGCGCGGGGAGAGGTGAAGCAGGCGCGCTCAATCCGCAATGCACGAGCGCGCCGGCACTGGCGCCGATCAGCCAGCCCCAGTCGCCGACATTATAGATGACGCCGAAATTGCCGAGCAGCGCCAGCCCGATCGACAGGAGTCCGGCGGCGCCGAGCGCGATCAGCGCCTTACTGTTCCAGCCGGCGGTGAAATAAAGCGAGCCGTCCGGCCGCGCCGTGTAGAGGTCGTCGAGCGTGACGCGCTGGCGCTTCACGAGGTAATAATCCGCCACCATGATCCCGTACATCGGCCCCAGTACGGCGCCGAAGATCGCCACGAACACCGTAATCGCCTGCGGGCTCGCCACGAACAGCCAGGGGCACACCAGCACCGACAGGATCGAAGCGATCAGCCCGCCGATCCTGAAACTGATTTTCTGCGGATACAGATTGGCGATGTCGTAGGCCGGCGACACGAAATTGGCGACGATATTGATGCCCATGGTCGCCACCACGAAGGTCAGACTGCCGAGCACCGCGACCAGCGGGTTGTCGAGTTTCTCCACGATCGCCACCGGGTCCATCACCGCGCCGCCGAACACCGCCACCGAGCCCGACGTGACGATCACCGTGATCAGCGCGAAGACGAAGAAATTCAGCGGCAGGCCGAGGAAATTGCCGATCTTCATCGAGCGTTCGCTGTCGGCGAAGCGCGAAAAGTCGCCGAAGTTCAGCAGCAGCGCTGCGAAATAGGCCACGATCAGCATGGCGGCGTTCGACATCTGCCCGAGCGCGGCGATGCCGGCGAATGATTTGTCCGACAGCGACAGTGACAGGCTTTTGAATCCCGCCTTCCACAAGATCCAGCCGGCCAAAATGAACATCACCAGATAGACGGCGGGCCCGCAGAAATCGATGAACTTGCGGATCGTCTCCATGCCGTTGAGAAAAATCACGAGCTGGAAAAACCACATGAACAAAAAGCAGCCCCAGCCGAGCGCCGACAGGCCGGCAAATCCCGAATGCGTCAGCGCCTGCGCGCCGGGGAAAAACGTCAGCACCAGCACCTGAACGGCCTTCGAGGCGAAATAAGTCTGCACGCCGTACCAGACGACGCCGACCACGCCGCGCACCAGCGCCGCCAGGTTCGCGCCGCGCACGCCGAATGCCACGCGCGCGAACACCGGATAGGGAATGCCCAGCACCTGCGACGGCCGGCCGATCAGGTTCATCAAAAAATAAACGCAGACGATGCCGGCCGTCATCGCGATCAGCACCTGCCAGCCCGACAGGCCGAGAAAGAACAGACTGGCGGCGAAGGTGTAGCCGCCGACCGAATGCACGTCCGACATCCACATCGAGAAGATGTCGAAGGTCTTCCAGCTGCGGCCGGAAGGCGCGGTCGGCGCCAGGTCGGCGTTGTAGAGCGACGGATCGGCGCCCGGAACCGGCAGCGTAACGATATCGCTCGAATGACCGGCCATGCTGCCCCCTCACGCCACAAACGCGGGAGATTCAAGCAACCGCCGTGCCAATCACTGCTCCACCGCCGCCTCGAACTTTTCGCCGAACTCGTTGAGTTCGTCGGCGGCGATGTCGCTGACCGCCCACAAATTCAGGCCGTTCGCGGTCCAGCGCCGTACGTTGAAGCCTTGCAGGCTCTCCATCGCCGCCGCGCGCCTGCCCGCACCCGGCGCCGGCGCGCAGAACAGATTGATGATGTGGACGCGGCGGCGATAGACGATGGCCGCCACCGGCTTGGCGTCGATATAGTCGAGCCGCCCGCCGAGCAGCGTGAAGCCGAGCGCGGTGAGATCGGCCACCGGCGGCGCGACGTCGAGTTTGCCGTTGAACCAGGGCTTCACCGTGTGCTGGTCGGTGGAAATCACATCGGTCAGATGCTGCGCCTGCAAAGACCGCAGATGCGCCGATACGACTTCGCCGAGTACGCGGCGCTGGTCGTCGCCGCGCATCACCATCACGAGAAGCCCCGACGCGGCGATCGCGCTCGCTCCCGCGCCGAAGGCGAATCCCTTGATCACCGAACGCCGGCTGGCCGTCACCGCCAGCGGCGCCGGCAGCTTGCCTTCGATGCGGCTGCGCAGGCTGGCCGGCGCGGTAAAGCGCAAGCTCGCCGGCTTCATCGCCCCACGGAAATCCTGGAATTCGCGGTAGCGCGCCGCGCATTCAGGACAGGACGCGATATGCGCCTCGACTTCGCGCGCGTGCCCGGCGTCAAGCTCGCCGTCGATCAGCGCATGCAGCAGCACGTTTGCTTCCTCGCAGTTCATGCGCCCTCGCCCTCCGCCGCGATCCAGGCCTCACGCAGCAGCGCGCGGCCGCGCGCCAGCCGCGACATCACGGTGCCGATCGGCGCCTCGATCACGGTCGCGATATCGCGGTAGGACAATTCGTTGATCTCGCGCAGCACGATCACCTCCCGGAATTCCGCCGGCAATTCGCCGATCAGCCGCTGCATGGTGTCGGACGCCTGCCGCCGCAGCACCGACTGCTCCGGCGTCTCGGCGTCCTCGTGCCAGATCGGCCGCACCTGCAAATTGCCGGACGCCTCGGCGGCGTCGCCGGTGTAGACCAGCTTGCCGCCGCCGGCATAAGTGGCGAGGCAGGCGTTGCGCAGAATCGCCAGCAGCCACGGTTTGATCGGCCCGCCGCGGAACGTGTCGAAATGGCGGAACGCGCGCATGTAGCAATCCTGCACCGCGTCGTCGGCGTCGCTGGCGTTGCGCAACAGGTAGCGCGCCAACGTATAGACCTCGTCGAGATGCGGCAGCGCCAGCGCCTTGAAGCGCTCGGCCCTCGTGTCGTCGCCGCCATACGCCGCGTCGCGCGCCATCGATGGAGTTCCGGCCATCCCCAGCGGAGCCATGCTCAGGGAAAACGCATTATTTCCCAGTGTCCGCCTCCACCACAATCGAGCCGGTCATGTGCGGATGCAAGGAGCAAAAATACGGGAACGTGCCGGGTGTCGCGAACGTGAACGAGAACTTGTCGTCGGTGTCCATCGCCTTCGACTTGAACGCCAGCGTCTTCGACACGACGGTGTGCGGGATGTCGTCGTGATTGACCCAGGTTATCGTCGTGCCGGCCTTCACCGTGATCTGCGGCGGGCTGAAGGTGAAGTTGTCGATCTTCACTTCCATATCCGCGGCGTAAACGGGCACCGCCGCCAGTACGGCAAGCATGGCCATCACGCCGCGCGCGAAAATTCGTCGCAAGGTCATGGCCGCCCCTTCAGCCCGCCAGCGGCGTGTCGATGATGGCGAGCTGCTTTTCACCGCGCTTGAAGGTGACGCTGGCGGTGCCGAGCATGGTGCGAAGCTGTTCGGCCGGCACCTTCATCGGTCCGGCGGAAGGCGCCGTGCCGGGCGCGGGCTGCGGAAACGCCGTCGAGCGCGCGGTGTGGAAGGTGACGTTGCCTTCGACCTTCTGCATCACCTGGTGGATGTGGCCGTTGAGCACGGTCACCGAGCCGAAGCGTTTCATGAGCGAAAGCGCCCGCCCGCTGTCCTCGGTGCCCCAGCCCCATTCCGGATAGACCGTCCACAGCGGGATATGCGCGAAGACCACGAGCGGCGTCGACGCCGAGCGGCCCTTGAGATCGTCGGCGATCCAGGCGAGCTGCTCGTCGCCAAGGCTGCCCATGCCGCCGCCCTTGAGATTGGCGACGTTGACCAGCCCCATGAAATGCACGCCGTTGGCGTCGAAGGAGTAATAGCCCGAACCCTTGGTGCCGCGGCCGTAGCGTTCCTTGTAGAGCTTGACGTCGGGATCGATGATGTCGTGCTCGCCCGGCACATAGTGCACGTCGAGCTTGGCCTGCGAGATGATCTTGTCGGCGTCGTCGAATTCGGCCGGCTTGGACAGATGCGTGATGTCGCCGGTGTGGATCATGAAGGCGGGCTTGGCGGGGATCGCGCCGACGCGGGCGATCGCCTCCTCCAGCGTGCCCTTGGCGTTGGGATTGGCCGGCTTGTCGAAGCCCACATGGCTGTCGCTGATTTGCAGGAAAGTGAGGCCCTTGGCCTCGGCGGCCTGCGCCTCATCGACCAGCCCGAGCGAATGCGGCACCCCGCCGGTTATGGTCCACAGCACCCCGGTGCCCGCCCAGGTCATGCATTCCAGCACCTTGCGGCGGCTGGGACCTTCGTTGTGGTCGTGATCGTGCGCCATGGCCAAATCTCCCTGCAAATTGCGCTTGCAGGGGACTAGATCGGGCGAGCGGGCGGTTTATTCCCGTCAACTCGGCCGTCGCACTATTGACGTTTGTATAGACAAATGCCTATATCGCAGAATGGGCATCGCGGCCGATGGCTTCGATTGGGATGCCGGCAACCGGGACAAGTGCCAAAAGCACGGCCTCACGATTGCCGAAATTGAGCACGTCGTTAGCCACGCCGAGACTTTGATCATACACGACGAAAAAAACTCGGCAGCCGAGCAGCGCTTTATCGCGGTCGGGAGCACATCTGAAGGCCGGTACGCTTTCGTGGCCTTTACACCGAGAAGGCGTGACGGACGACAACTGCTTCGGCCGATCAGCACGCGGTTCATGCATGGAAAGGAAGTCGCAAAATATGAAAAAGAAAGTTCCACACTTCAAAACCGATGAAGAGGCCGAGGCCTTTCTGGAGCAGGACCTCACCGACTATCTGCATGCTGGCAATTTCAAGCCAATGCATTTCGAGATTCGGCCCAAGGAGAAGAGCATCAACCTCCGTCTCTCGGAGGGACTCCTGGATGCCGTCCGCGAGAACGCAAAACGTGAAGGCGTCCCCTATCAGCGCTTTATCCGCCTCGCGATCGAGCGCGCGGTGACGACACCCAGGCGCTCCAAAGCGAAAGCCGGTTCATGAAATTCCTCGACGAAGCCAAGGTCTATATCGCATCGGGCGCGGGCGGCAACGGCTGCATCGCGTTCCGGCGCGAGAAGTTCATCGAGTTCGGCGGGCCCTCCGGCGGCGACGGCGGCAAGGGCGGCGACGTCGTGGTCGAGGCGGTCAACGGCCTCAACACGCTGATCGACTACCGCTATCAGCAGCACTTCAAGGCGCAGAACGG
>DASWPX010000139.1:0-3237 GCA_036398395.1 Pseudolabrys sp.
TTGCCGGCGTCGGCCAGATGGCGACGCCGATGCTGGCGCTGATCATGCCGCCGCTGGAGGCCGCCGCCATCATGCTGCCAATCATGATCACCCAGGACGCCATCTCGGTGTGGGTCTATCGCAAGGATTGGAACGGCCGCATCACGGCTATCATCCTTCCCGGCGCGGTCATCGGCGTCGGCTGCGGCTGGCTGCTGGCGGCGCATATCTCGGAAAATGCGGTGCGCATTTTCACCGGCGGCGCCACCATCGCCTTCGTGCTGTACAACTGGTTCGGTCCCAAGCGCATCGCGGACGAGGTGGCGAGAGACGTCGGCAGCGCGAACGTCCCCCTGGGCGTGTTCTGCGGCATGCTGTCCGGCTTTGCCTCGACCGTGGCGCAGGCCGGCGCGCCGCCCTATCAGATCTACGTGCTGGCGCAGAAGCTGTCGAAAATGACTTTCGTCGGCACCACGGCGATCGTCTTTGCCTCGGTCAACTGGCTCAAGGTGGCGCCCTACTTCGCGCTCGGGCAGTTTTCCACCAAAGGGATCGGCACCTCGCTGGCGCTGCTGCCGCTGGCGGTCGCCACCAACATGCTCGGCTTCTGGCTGGTGCGGGTGACGCCGACGGAAATCTTCTACCGGGTGAGCTATGTCATCATGTTCATTATCTCGGTCGAACTGGTGCGCGAGGGCGTCGCCGGACTTCTGCGCGGGTAGCGCGGCCGTGGATTTTCTTGCGCTTGACCGCGCGGTCCACATACCGGTTATGCTGGATCATGATTCTAAAATCGCCTTCGACCGCGCCGACGGCGTGCAAGATATGCAATGAGCCCGCCCCGCTGTTCGGCGTCGTCGATTTCAACAAAAGCTGCGAGGACCGGCGCGGCCTGAGACTGCCGGTTTCGGGCACGCCGGTCTATTACCGGCGCTGCCAAGGATGCGGCTTTCTGTTTACCGATGCCTTCGACGATTGGACCGCCGCGGACTTCAAGACGTACATCTATAACGACGGCTATCTTGAGGTCGATCCCGACTATGCCGAGATACGGCCGCGGTCCAACGCCGGCGTAGTGGCGCAGTTATTCGGCGCTCATAAAGCGGAGCGCCGCGTCCTCGATTTTGGCGGCGGCAACGACGTGCTGTGTTCGGTGTTGCGCGCCGGCGGATTTCCACACGCAACCACCTACGACCCTTTCACGCCCGCGCACGCGCAGCCCCCAGAAGGAATGTTCGATCTGATCACCTGCTTCGAGACGCTGGAGCACATGCCGGACCCGGCCGCCGGCATTGCGGCCATTATCGCCCACTTGGCGGAGCCCGGCATGGTCGTGTTCTCGACGCTGCTGCAGCCGCAGGACTTCGCCAGCTTCGGCCTTAACTGGTGGTATGCCGGACCGCGCAACGGCCACGTTTCGCTCTATAGCAAAAACGCACTGGTCCTGGCGTGGCGGAAGTTCGGCTTCCAAACCGCGTCGTTCAGCGACATTCTGCATGTCGCCTTCCGGACGCTGCCGGCCTTTGCCAAACACCTGCTCAAGTGATTTTTGAACTTGCGGACGGCCGCGCGCGACGAAATTATACCGGGGCAATTTAACGGGCGCGCGCTGAAGTGAGCGGCGCCCGCCGCCGCGCGGACAATGACGACGATGACAAAGACGCGTTTGGCGGCTAGTTTTGGCCCCGCCGGGGGAAGCCAATGCCGAATACGCCTTACGACACCGATCTCGACCGCAATCCTGCCAATTTCCAGCCGCTGACGCCGCTCGGCTTTCTCGAGCGCGCCGCGGCCGTGTTCCCGGACCACACCGCGATCATCCACGGCAAACTGCGGCGCAGCTACGCCGAGTTCTACGCCCGCACGCGGCGGCTGGCTTACGCGCTGGCGCGGCGCGGCATCAGGCGCGGCGACACCGTCTCGGTGCTGCTCGCCAATACGCCGGCCTGTCTCGAATGCCACTACGGCGTGCCGATGGTGCAAGGCGTGCTCAACACACTCAACACCCGGCTCGACGCCGCGATCATCGCCTTCGCGCTCGACCATGCCGAGGCCAAGGTCGTCATCACCGACCGCGAATTTTCCAAGGTGATGAAGGACGCGCTGTCGCTCGCCAAGGTGAAGCCGCTGGTGATCGATTACGACGACCCTGAGTTTACCGGCACGGGCGAGCGGTTGGGTTCGATGGAGTACGAAGAGTTCATTGCGACCGGCGACCCCGATTACGTCTGGGCCATGCCGGACGACGAGTGGGACGCCATCGCGCTCAATTATACGAGCGGCACCACCGGCGACCCGAAAGGCGTAGTCTATCATCATCGCGGCGCGCATCTCCTCGCAATGGGCAACGTGATCACCTGTGCCATGCCGCCGCACCCGGTCTATCTGTGGACCCTTCCGATGTTCCACTGCAACGGCTGGTGTTTTCCCTGGACGGTGTCAATCGTCGCCGGTACGCATGTATGCCTGCGTCAGGTGCGCGCCGGCGCCATGTTCGACGCCATCGCGACGCATAAGGTGACGCACCTATGCGGTGCGCCGATCGTGATGGCGACCTTGCTCGCCGCCACCGAGGCCGAGAAGAAGCCGCTGCCGCACGCCGTCAATTTCGCCACCGCCGCCGCGCCGCCGCCGGAAGCCGTGCTTGCCGCGATGAAAAGCGCGGGCTTCAACGTCACGCACGTCTATGGCCTGACCGAAGTCTACGGTCCCGCCGTGGTGAACGCGTGGCACGCCGAATGGGACACGCTGCCCGGCCCAGAGCAGGCCGCCAAGAAAGCGCGCCAAGGCGTGCGCTATCCGGTGCTGGAAGGCCTCGACGTACGCGATCCCGACACCATGGTGCCGGTCGCACGCGACGGCGCGGCGATGGGCGAAGTTATGATGCGCGGCAACGTGGTGATGAAAGGCTATCTCAAGAACAAGACCGCGACGGTCAAGGCTTTCGCCGGGGGCTGGTTCCACACCGGCGACCTCGGCGTGATGTATCCGGACGGCTATGTGCAGCTCAAGGACCGTTCCAAGGACATCATCATTTCCGGCGGAGAAAATATTTCATCCATTGAAGTCGAGGACGCCTTGTACAAGCACCCCTCGGTCGCGGCTGCGGCTGTCGTCGCCAAGCCCGACGACAAATGGGGCGAGACGCCCTGCGCCTTCGTCGAATTAAAGCCGGGCACGCAAGCCAGCGCCGACGACCTGACGCAATGGTGCAAGAAGAATCTCGCCGGCTACAAGGTGCCGCGCTCTATCGTGTTC
>DASWPX010000140.1:0-9176 GCA_036398395.1 Pseudolabrys sp.
CGCCGTTCTACGTGACCGTGGGCTACGACACCGACTATCTGCGTTCGCAATATATCGGATTCTTCTATGTGCTCGGCCTTTGCTGGTTCGTGCTGACCGCCGCCATGATCGCCGCCGCCGGCTTCATTCGCAGTCTGGAAAAAATGAACCAGCGCATTGAGCTCGAAGCGGTCAATTCGGCCATCGCGGAGCGGCAAAATCTGTCGGCCGACATGCATGACAGCATCGGCGCGAGCCTTGCAACGCTGCTGGCGCATTTCACCACCGACAATATCGATCCGGTGGCGGTCAAGCGCAGGATTGCGGAAATACTGATGGAACTGCGCTTTCTGGTGGATAGCGCGGAACCGGTGGACGGCGAGCTCAATCTGATTCTGAGCAACGTGCGTCACCGCATGGGCAGCGGACTTGAACTTGCCGGCATTGATTTGAACTGGCAGGCGAGCGAACTGCCGCGCATCGCCGGACTTAAGGCGCGCGACGCGCTCTCCATCAAGCTCATCATGATGGAGGCGCTCAGCAATATTCTGCATCATTCCAAGGCAAAGTCGGCCTCGCTCACGGCGGCCTTCATCGCGCCGACGTCAACGGTCGTCATTGCCATCAAGGACGATGGTTGTGGGTTCAACGCGGCCGATGCCGCCAGCGCGGGGCGCGGGATATTCAATATGCGCAAACGCATCCGCGCGATCTCGACCGGCGGTACGATCGCCATCGAGTCGTCCCCGGGACAAGGCACGACCATCCGGATCGAACTCAGGGTGCCGCCGGCGGCGGAGCCTTAATAAATCAGGCTGCGGCGCCGCGCTTCGTATATGGCTTCGGTGTTCGAGTGCACCTTGAGCTTGCGGTAAATGCTCTTGAGGTGACTGTGCACGGTCGCCGTGGCTATACCGCAGATCTTGGAGGTCTCGGTATAGGAAAAGCCCTTGGCGATCATCTCCAGAATGTCATGCTCACGCCGGGTCAGCGTGGTGTCGTCGCCGGCCTCCGGCTTATCGGCCTTTTTGAATTGCAACTTGTCGAGCAACTTACGCGCCACCATGGGCGACAGCGGCGAGCCGCCGCTTTGCAGGAAGTGGATGTCGCGCCGCAATTCCTCCAGCGCCGTGCCCTTCAGCAGGTAACCGTCCGCGCCGGCTTCGAGCGCGGAGGTGACGGTCTTCTCATCCCCAAATGTGGTGACGACCATCACGTTGCATTCGCGGTCCATCGCCTTGAGCTTGCGGATCACGTCGATTCCCGAAATATCGGGCAGGCCGAGGTCGACCAGAACGATGTCCGGCGCCAGATTCAGCATCGCCGCCACCGCCGTCTTGCCTTCGGCGAATTCCCCTACCACGACATAATCCGGGTCCGCCTGCAGGGTGGAAACCAGCATTTTGCGTGCGGCGAGATCGTCCTCGACAATGGCGATACGGATGGGAGTCTTGGAACTTACGGGTTCGGCCACGTGAATCACCTCGTATCAAGCCCCTGGCCGAAGCCTAGCACATTCTTATTTCGTCGGCACCACCAGCGAATAGCGCCCGTCGGCGGCGAGGCAATGCGCCAGAGGCAGCCCCAATTCCTTGCGCACGATGTTGGTGCCGAGCACCAATGAGACGATCTTGTAATAGGCGTGGCGGCGGCTCATGCCCTCGCGGCCCATGCCGCAATCCGACGAGATCACCAATCGCTCGGCCGGAATGTATTTAAGCGCGCGGCGGATGTGCTCGGCGATCTCGTCCGGCCGCTCGACCTGCAGCGAATGGTGATCGATGACGCCGATGGCGATTTTCTTGTCGGTGATGATCTTGCCGAAATCCTCCAGATCGGCGCCGCCGGCGCTGACCGATTCGAAGGTGATGACGTCGGCATCGACCTTGTTGAGCATTTCCAATGCGGATTTGTAGCTCTGCACATCCTTGAACATCCGCTGCTGAGACGGATTGCCCCAGCAGGTGTGGCACCACACCTCGGTCTTGGCGCGAAGGCCCTTAACGGTCTTGTTGAACACCTCGACGCTGAAGGCCGGGTTGATCACGTCGTCGATGATCTTGCGCACCGACAGCAGATGGATTTGCGGCTCCTCGAACTGGATGACCGGACAGCCGGCGTCGGCAAGGTCATGTAGTTCCTCGTTGAGCGCGTCGGTGACCGCCAGAATTCGGTCCTTGACCGACTTGTAGTGCTTGTCGGTGACGGCAAAGGCAACCAGTTCGGGGCCGATCGTGCCGAACTTGACCGGCTTGTTGGTCATGCGCTGCGCCACTTTCCACATCGCGGCATATTGCAGATCGCCGCGGCTGATTGGCCCATTGATGCCCGGCATGACGCGGGCTTCGAGATAGTCGTGCAGAATGTGGCCGGGCGGAAACAGCAGACCACCTTTGCCGGCCGGCGTCGGCTGCGGATTTCTGTCGAAGCCGCCCATGTGGCGCGGCGGATAATTGGTCCAGCTCTGGCCGCCGACGTCGGAGTCAAAATGCGCGTCTCCGTCGGTGACGATGTCGAGGCCGGCGATTTCCTGCTCGTGCAGGTAGACCGAGACGGCGTCGACATATTGCTCACGGAACTGGTTGTTCACCATCGCGTCGAGGAAGCTGCGAAGTCCGAGATTTTCCGTATACCAGCTCGGCCGCGGCAGCGAGCCGGTGATGGTGGTCGGCAGCATGATGTCTTTGGTGGCGCGAAGCATGGTCAATTCCCCTCCCAAGGAAATGAATGCGGGCCTTTGCGGCCCGTCGTCTTGGTTCCCATATTAGGACCGTGGCGGAGGCGATGGGAACCGGTGTTTGCAGGTCCGTGCCGGACCGCCGAATGGCCCACATGTCCGGGGCGCGGGTGGGCAATGGAATCTCTGGTATAATGGGCTCATGACCAAGGATAATGACGGCTACATCATCCGGCCCAACCCGCTCGATCCGCGGCTGACCGAGCGCGTCTCCGGCATCGACCAGACCGGCGCCAGGATAGAGACCTCGGTCACGGTCGAGCGCGCGCTGACGATTTTCCTCAATTCCCAGGAAATCGTCACCGCCATGACCATCGGCGACTACCCGGATTATCTGGCGATCGGCTATCTGCTCAATCAGAACATGCTTCTGCCCGACGATGTCGTCACCGGCGTCGATTACGACGAGGAGCTGGCGGTCGTCGTGGTGCGCACCGAGCGCAAGACCAATTACGAGAAGAAGCTCAAGAAGAAGGTGCAGACCTCCGGCTGTGCGCAGGGCACCGTGTTCGGCGACCTGATGGAAGCGCTGGAGAACGTCACGCTGCCGAAAGCGACGCTACGCACTTCCTGGCTCTATGCGCTCACCCACAAGATCAACACCACGCCGTCGCTTTACCTTGAAGCCGGCGCAATCCACGGCTGCGTGCTGGCGCATCAGGATCAGCCGCTGGTGTATATGGAAGACGTCGGCCGCCATAACGCTGTCGACAAGATCGCTGGCTGGATGTTCAAGGAAAAGATCAAACCCAGCGACAAGATTTTCTACACCACCGGACGGCTGACCTCGGAAATGGTGATCAAGTGCGTGCGCATGGGCATTCCGATTTTGATATCGCGTTCTGGCTTCACGGCCTGGGGCGTCGAACTCGCACGCAAAGCAAACCTGACGCTGATCGGGCGCGCGCGCGGCAAGCGCTTCGTCGCGCTGGCCGGAGAGGACCGCATCGTGTTCGACCAGGACCTCGACAAGGTCGAGGAGGAAAGCTCCAAGCACCGGCGCAAGGCGGCGGTACACGATGAGTAGTCCGCCGACCCTCGGCATCGTCCTTGCCGGCGGACTGGCGCGCCGGATGGGCGGCGGCGACAAGGTGCGCATCGAGATCGACGGCGTCAGCATTCTCGACCGCGTGCTGGCGACGCTATCGGCGCAATGCGCCGGCATCATTATCAACGCCAACGGCGACCCCAAGCGCTTCGCCGATACCGGTCTGGAAGTCGTGACCGACACCGTTCCGGACTTCGCCGGTCCGCTCGCCGGCATTCTCACCGGGCTCGAATGGCTGGCGGACCAAAACAACGGCATCGAATGGCTGTTGAGCGTGCCGGGCGATTGCCCGTTTTTGCCGGACGATCTGGTGGAACGGCTGCATGCGGCGCGGCGCAAGATGGGCGCGGGCGTGCCGCTGGCCTGCGCGCGCTCGGGCGAATGGCGTCATCCCGTCGTCGGTCTCTGGCCTCTGGCTTTGCGCGCCGATCTGCGCAAGGCGCTGGTGGAGGAAGACCTGCACAAGATCGAGGTTTGGACCGCGCGCCATGGCGTCGCTATCGCCGAGTGGCCGACCGAGCCGATCGATCCGTTCTTCAACGTGAACACGCCCGAAGACGCGGTGAAGGCAGAAAAGATCGTGGCCGAACGGCTTACCTGACCAGGAACGCCTCGCCGAAAGCCGGCACCTGAAAATCCAGATTGACGCCGGCCGCGCGTTTGGCCGCGAGCGCTTCCTGCAAGACTCTAACCGGTTCTTCGAAGCCGTCGTCCGCAAGGCGAAACGTGCCGAAATGAATAGGCAACGCGACCCGCGCCTGCAAAGTTTCCGCCGCCGCCACCGCTTCCTCCGGCGACATGTGCACCGGCGCCATGAACCAGCGCGGCAGATAGGCGCCTATCGGCAACAATGCCAGCGCCGGCGGCCCGAAGCGTCCTCGGATCGCCGCGATATGCGGACCGTCGCCGGTATCGCCGGCAAAATAGATCGTGCCGAAAGGCGTTTCGATCACGAACCCACCCCACAGCGTCTTGTTGCGGTCGAACGGACCGCGTGCGGAAAAATGCTCGGCCGGGACATAGGTCACGGCGACGGTGTCGCGCAACGCGTGGCGTTGCCACCAATCGAGCTCGACGAAGTTGGTGCATGGCGTCACCGGACCGACCTTCAACCCGGTTATCACCAAAGGCCGGTCGCGGCGCTCGAGCGCAGCCAGCGTCGGACGGTCGAGATGATCGTAGTGGCTGTGGCTTAGCAAGATGAAATCGATCGGCGGCAGGTCGTCGAAGGCGATGGCCGGCGGGCGCGCGCGCCTGACGCCAAGCCACGACAGTGGACCGGCGCGATCCGACCACACCGGATCGGTGAGAATATTGAGCCCGGCCACCTGCAACAGCACGGTGGCATGGCCGACCAAAGTGACGCGAATACCGTCGCCGGTGACGCGCGCGACCGGCTTCGGTACGGCGGCGTTGGTAACGTGTTGCGGCCAGGGTACCGGGCGCCGTGTCAGGAACCACTTCAATGCGCTTGAGCCGCCATGCTGAGCATGGCCGCTGGCGTTGACGAAACGGCCATCGACTCGCCGGGCCGGCGCAAAAATATCGGGGGCGAGAATGTTCATCCCATCAACGCCGCATAAGACAGAAACCCGACGCGGGCGCCGGGTTCAATCGAGGTCACATCCTCGGGGAATTCCAGCAGGCCGTCGGTTTCGGTCAGCGACGTGAGAATGCCGGCGCCGTCCTGCGGATGCTTGACTGCCTCGACCTCGCCATCGCGGCCGACGCGCAACGCCACACGCACATATTCCCGGCGGTCTTTCTTCTTCTTGTAGGCAAAGGCCGTGCGGACCGGCAGCGGCGTGAGTGTTTGCGGGCGCGCGCCCGACAGCCGTAACAGCAACGGCTTCACCACCCGCACGAAGGTGACGAATACCGCAACGGGATTGCCCGGCAAACCGACGAATGCCGCGCCACTATGGGCGGCATAATCCTTGCGGGGTGCCGCTCGGATAACCCCCATGGCGACCGGCCGGCCCGGCTTGATGGCGACGCGCCAGAACACCAGACTGCCGATGCGCTCGACCGCGTTGCGCACGTGATCGGCTTCGCCGGTCGAGACACCGCCTGATGTAATGACCAAGTCGTGCCAGGCCGCCGCTTTGGCGAGAGCGCGCGCGAGATCGGCCGGATCGTCGGCCAGAATGCCGAGATCGGTCACCACCGCGCCGAGCCGCTCCAAAAGCGCGCTCAACAAATAACGGTTGGCGTCGTAGATCGCGGCGGCGCCGCGCTCGGCGCCGGGCTCCACCACTTCATCGCCGGTGGAAAAGATCGCGACCTTCAACCGTCGGCGCACCTCAAGTTCGGTGAGACCGAGGGCGGCGGCGAGCGCGATGTGCTGCGCCTCCAGTACCGTGCCGGCCGGCAACACGACCTTGCCGGCGGGCGCATCCTCTCCGGCGAGCCTGCGGTTGGCGCCTGATTTCAAGCCACGCGGCACGATGATGCTGTCGCCTTCCACCGTCACGTCTTCCTGCATGAAGACGGTGTCGGCGCCGGCCGGCATCGCGGCGCCGGTGAAAATCCTCACGGCCTGGCCAAGCTGGTGCGCGGCGTCAGCGCGCTTGCCGGCGGTCAGCCGGCCGGCGACGGCAAGCTTGGTGTCGCCGTCGGATTTGAGATCGGCGTGGCGCACGGCATAACCATCGACCGCAGAATTATCGAATGGCGGCAGATCAACCGGCGCCTTCAGGTCGGCGGCGATGACTCGACCCCGCGCGCCGCGCAACGCGATGCGCTCGGTCTCGCCGACCGGCGAAATGCGTTCGCCGATCAGCCGCTCCATCTTGTCGAGCGACAGCAGCGGTCCGGAAAACGCGAAGCAGTCGTCGGTAAGTTGTGCCATCAGGGAGAACCGCGCGTGAGCGCCGCGTCCATCGGCACGGCGAATTTGAGCAGCACGTCGACCACCGCCTCGATATCATTGAGATCGACGAAAGGCAGCGGCGTTGCCGGCAGCGCGCTGTCGCAGGCAATCGCGGCAATGCTGGGGTCATCGGGATAGAGTAATGGCTTGCCGTTGGCGACGCGGTGAATTTCTAGCTTCGGAACCAATTTATCGCGCTTGAAACCCTCGATCAAAATGAGATCGACCGCCGACAATTTGCCGAGCAGATCAGGCAGATTCCATTCCGGCGCGCCGCGTAACTCGTGCAGGATAGCCCAGCGATTGGCCGACGATATGATCACCTCGGTGGCGCCGGCGGCGCGGTGCATGAAGGAATCCTTGCCAGGCGTGTCGAGATCGAAGCCGTGATGAGCATGCTTGATCGTGGAAACACGAACGCCCCGCGCGATCAGGCTCGGAATTGCCTTTGTGATCAATGTGGTTTTGCCGGAACCGCTCCAGCCGGCGAGGCCGATGATGCGCATGGGGGTGCTTATAGCAACTCGGCGGGCTGCATGCCGAGGGCGCGAATGCGTTCGCGGGTGACCTCATCGCGCAAAGCGGCGAGGAAGGCCTGCACGGCAGGACGCTCGCGGCGGCTCTCGACCAGCAGGAAATCGTAGTGTTCGGGCGCGACGGGGAGAAAGCCTAGTCCATAAAGCTTCGCCACCGGCTCGATGGCGAGGCCCCAGTCGGCGCGGCTTTGCGCGATCGCCGCTGCCACCGCGTTGTGCGACTTCGGCTGATTGGCATAGCCCGGCGGGCGGGCGCCTTTGAGCAGATTGTCCATCAACACACGGGTACCGGCGCCGGCATTGCGGTTGACCATCAGCGCCGACGGATCGGCCAGGATTGCCATGAGCGCCTCGGCCGCGGTCCTGCCCTCGAAGCGGCCGTCGCCGGGCCGGAACAGGATACCCTGCATGCGGCGCCAGCCCGGCACCAGCGCCAGGCCGGGCGCGACAAGATGCACATTATACTGTCCGCTCGCCGGATCGATCAGATGGACCGGCGCCAGGTCGCATTCGCCGCGGCTGGCCGCCGCTACGCCGCCGAGACTGCCGACCGCCAATGTGCGCGCGGAAAAACCGCGCTCGGCCAGCGCGCCCACGACTACGTCGAGCGCCACGTCGTGGCTGCCCATAATGACAAGGTCGGGCACCCGCGCGGCCGCGCCGATCAGCGTCACTTGCACATCCGTATCGGCGTCGAGCGATGACGCCAGCGCGTCGATCTCAAGAAAGCCGTCGGCCTGTGAGAAGCTTGTCACCGACCCGGAGCCTTTGCCGGTCGGGAAAGCTATCGTCCCCTCGTCGCCCTGGATCAAAGACACCAGCACGAACTCCTTGCGGCCGAGTTCGGAGGCGATGCGCACCGGCACACGCGCCGAAATTGTTTGCGCCGCTTCCGGCGGTAACCCGGCGAAAGCGCGGATCACGGGCGCAACGAAAGCATGAAACGTAAAGATCGCCGAGGTCGGAAAGCCGGGCAGGACAACGATGGACTTGCCTCCGACGACGCCGAGGCAAAGCGGCTTGCCGGGTTTGAGCGCCACGCCATGCACCAGGATGCCGGGCTTGCCCAGCCGCGACACCACTTCATAGGACAGATCGCCGGCGCCTTTTGAGGTGCCGCCTGAAAGCACAACCATGTCGCAGGTGGCCAGAGCCCGCCGCACGGCTTTTTCCAGCATCGCGGCGTCGTCGGGAAAGGCGCCCATCGACACTGGTTCGCCGCCTGCTTCCGTAATCGCCGCCGCGACGATGGCGCCGTTGCTGTCGTAAACGCTTGCAGGCCGCAGCGGCTTGCCGGGTTCGACCAGCTCGTCGCCGGTCGATAACACCGCCACTTTCGGCCGGCGCACCACGTCAACGCTGGCCAGCCCGCTCGCCGCCAGCATGCCGATTTCACGCGAGCCGATACGCGCCCCGCGCCGCAATAATGTCTCGCCGCGCGCGATGTCGGAGCCGGCATAGGAAATGAATTGCCCCGGCGCAGCGGCCCGGCGCAATTCGATGCGTGGTGCGCCCTCCCCCATCAGCTCGGTCTGCTCGATCATCACCACCGCGTCGGCGCCGCGCGGGATCACGCCGCCGGTAGCGATCGCGGTGGCCGTGCCGGACGAAACTTCCAGCGCCGGGGCGTGGCCGCAGGCGATCACCTCGGCATTGAGCGTAAAAAGTTTCGGCGCGCCGTCGCTCGCGCCGACGGTATCGGCGGCACGTAAGGCGAAGCCATCGACATTGGAGCGATCGAAAGGTGGCGCATCGACCGCGGCCACCACGTCATGCGCCAACACGCGTGCCAGCGCACCGACGAGCGCCACCGTTTCCGCCGGAAGCGGCGAAAGTTCGATATGTCGCTCGAAACGCGCACGCGCCTCCTCCGCCGACACCACGTCGAGGAATTGCTCCTGCCGCGCCGCCGTCCTTACGCGCGCGAGGAGGCCATCATTGCTGGATTTTGCTTTGCGGCTTTCGCTCACGGCCATGTTCTCACTTGAACGGTAGACCCTGCCG
>DASWPX010000141.1:0-12627 GCA_036398395.1 Pseudolabrys sp.
CCTGTGCGGCGGTTATGTCGCGCTGCTGACGTTGTTTGGTGCCGCCGCCAAGAAGAATAACGATCGTGTCACCGTCCAAGCCGAGATAAATCCGGTAACCAGGGCCAAAATCGATCCGATACTCCAGCACGCCGCCAGCTACGCCTTTGAGGTTCGACAGATTGCCACCGCGCATGCGTGTCAGGGCAATCGTGACCTTGGCGGCAGCCTGTCCGTCGAGACTATCGAACCAATGATCGAATGAACTGCGTCCGCTCGCATCGTGGTACGCCAGGACCTGCATCTTGATAGTATCTTATATGTTACCAATTATGGCAAGCGCAAGGCGGCGCTCCCAGCAGAAAATCCACTGGATGTTTCGAATCACGCCTTGGCCGATGTCGCCTCAGCGAAAAACTCGAGCCCGCGCTTGGCGAAGGCTTCCATGTTCGCGCGCCGGTCGGCGCTGCCGGTTTGCAGCGTGAAAGCCCGCTCGACCGGGCCGGACACGCCGAAGCAAGTGTGACCCGCCGGATCGCCATACCGGTTACCGGACGGCCCGGTCGCACCGGTCTCGCCGAAGCCCCAGATCGCGCCGTGGCGCTCGCGCACGCGCCGCGCGATCAACAGCGAATAGGGCTCGGTGGAGGGCCGATAGCCTTGCATATCGGCATCGCCAATGCCCAGAAGCGCCGCCCGCGCGGCCTTGGTGTAGACCACGGCGCCGCCGGCGAAAAACGCCGACGCGCCGGGCACCGCGATCAAGGCCGCGGCGATCAGCCCGCCGGTCGAGGATTCGGCAATGGCGATGGTTTCGCCGCACTCGACCAGACGCGCCGCTATTTTCTCAGCCAAAGGCATCAACGATTGCAGGCTCATATCCGCGTCTCCGACCCAGGCTGGCTAGCCGCGGCGTTCGACGTTGCCGCTACGCGCGGGCACGCCGAACTCCTTGCGGCATATTTCGGCTAAAAGCCCGATGCCGTCGCGGATGTCCTCATGCGAGGGACTGGCGAAGCAAAGCCGTATGCGGCTTCTGCTGTGAACCTTATCGGCGGACCATTCCGGCCCAGGATTGATGGCGACGCCGGCCGCGAGCGCCAGCTGCGCGAGCCTTATGGCGTCGACATTGTCCGGCAATTTGATCCAGAGGAATATGCCTCCGGCCGGGTAATCGAATTCCGCCGCCGTGCCGAACTGCTCGTTGAGCGCGGCGACCATGGTGTCGAGCTTGGCCTGGAAGCGCTTGCGCAGTTGCGGCACGTGAGTCGCGAAATGCCCCTCGCAATATTCCGCGAGCATCATCTGCTCAAGCCCGCCCGAACCGGCGTCCGTCTTCAGCGGCAGCAGGCGCGACATGATCGACCACGGCGCGACGATAAAGCCGACGCGCAAGGCCGGCGCGATGGTCTTGGAGAACGAACCGATATGGATGACGTTCTGCGTCTTGCTCATGGCATAGATCGCGGGCGGGCGTTCGCCGCTCCAGACCAGATCGGCGTAGCAGTCGTCCTCGAAGATCGGCACGCCGTAGCTTTCAGCGAGTTCAAGCATTTTCTTGCGGCGGCTTAGGTCGAGAACGGTCGCGGTCGGATTCTGCACGGTCGCGATGGTGTAGATATATTTGGGCCGCACGCTCTTGCGCTTGAGGTCGGCGAGCGCCTCCTCCAGTGCGTCCATGCGCATGCCGCCTTTGTCGAGCGGGATGCTGACGACATTGACGCCGCGACGGTAGTAGCGATTGAGCGTCCCCTCATAGTTGTCGCGCTCGCAGATGACGGTGTCGCCGGGCGCAAGCAGCGCGCCATTCACGAGATCGAGCCCCTGCAACGACCCCGACGTCATCAGAATGTCGTCCGCCGTGCATTCGATCTGTGCGTCGCGCTTGAGCTTCTTGACCAGGAACTCGCGCAGCGGCTTGTAGCCTTGTGGCCCCATCAGCATCCGGTAGTCGGACAGCCTGGTGCCTTCGCGCGACAGCGCCGCCTGCGCGGCGGCTTTGAGATCATCGACCGCCAGGCCTTCGGGATCGTTGTTGCCGAAGGTGAAATTATATCGGGCGGTGCCGGTCCATCGGACCGCCGGCGGCGGCGATCCCGCCGCAACGAGCTCCGCGAAATCGAATGCCATGACGTTTCCCCGGGCTGAACTCGCTACCTGGCCGCCACGACCATGATTTCGACCTTGTAATCGGGCGTCGCCAGCTTGGCCTCGACGGTCGCGCGCGCCGGAGTGTTTCCGGGCGACACCCAGCCATCCCAGACCGCGTTCATCTCGGCGAAGTTGGCCATGTCGGTGATCCAGATATTGGCCGACAATATCTTGGATTTGTCGGTTCCAGCCTTGGCCAGGAAACCGTCAATCTGGCCGACGATGTCCTTGGTCTGCTCGGTAACCGACTTGCCCTTCGGATTGTCCGCGACAAGGCCGGCGAGATAGACGGTATCGCCGTGCACCACGGCCTTGCTCATGCGCGGGCCGACATCGTGGCGTTCGATTTTCATGGTTTGCTCCCTCGTTCAAGGCCGTTTCCTAGCGGTTATTTGCCGCATTGGGAACTCAGGAGCCTGCCCGGACTTATCGCACCAGCAAGCAAAAAGGAGCGCGCGCCATGGGCTGGTTTTCATCCGATATCGACACGTTCGACGAGTTGTTCGTGCACACGCTGCAGGACATCTATTATGCCGAGCACCAAATCCTCAAGGCGCTGCCGGATATGGTGGAAAAGGCCTCCGATGCGGAACTCAAGAAAGGCTTCCGCGCCCATCTCGCGCAGACAAAGGGGCACATCAAGCGCATCGATCGCGTGTTCAAGATGATCAAGTCCATCCCGCAGGGCACCAAATGTCCGGCCATCGACGGCATCATCGAGGAAACCAATGAGATCGCCGGCGAAGTCGGCGACAAGATGGTGCTCAATGCCGCGCTGATTGCCGCAGGACAAGCCGTGGAGCACTACGAGATCACGCGCTACGGCACGCTGGTGGCCTGGGCAAAGGTGCTGGGCCGAAACGACGTCGCCAAGATTCTCAACATGACCCTCAAGGAAGAGAAGGCGACCGACAAGAAGCTCGGCGCCATCGCCAAGCGCAAGATCAACCGCAAGGCGGCGGCGCGCAAGCTGCCCAAGCCCGATCGCAGCGAGCGCGCGGAAAATGCCATGCTGGAAGCGGCGGCTGGAATCCCGGCTATCTAATCAACCTCCGGCAACACCTTGCGTGTTGACGTAGAGCGAATAGAGCGAATGCGCAGCCGCCATGAACAGGCGGTTGCGCTTTTTGCCGCCGAAGCACAAATTCGCGCAGCGTTCCGGCAAAGCGATATGGCCGATCGGCTCGCCTTGCGGCGTGAAGACCCGTACGCCATCGAGTTCGGGGGACATGCCCCAGCCACACCACAGGTTGCCGTCGATGTCGCAACGCAGGCCGTCCGGCGACCCTAGCGGGCCGGAGTCGATCAGGATATTGCCGTTCCCGATCACGAGGCCGTCCTCCGTGAGATCGTAAACGAGAATACGGCGCGGCTCGCTGCGCGATTCCACGATGTAGATTTTCTTCTCGTCCGGAGAGAAACAGAGCCCGTTCGGCGCGTTCAGGCCATCCACCACGATCGTAACCGCGCCGGTATTGCCGTCGACGCGATAGACATTCATCGGCAATTCCGGCTCGGCGATGTCGCCCTCGTAATTGCCGATGATGCCGAAGCGCGGATCGGTGAACCAGATCGAGCCATCGGATTTCACCACCACGTCATTGGGTGAGTTGAGCCGTTTGCCCTCGAAGCGGTCGCAGATAACCGTGATCGCGCCGTCATATTCGGTGCGGGTGATGCGGCGGGTGAGATGCTCGCAGGTCACAAGCCGCCCTTGCCGGTCGCGCGTATTGCCGTTGGAATTGTTGGACGGCTTGCGAAACGGGCTGACCGCGCCGGTCTCCTCGTCCCAGCGATAGATGCAGTCGCCCGGCACGTCGCTCCACAGCAGATAACGGCCGTCGCCGAACCAGACCGGCCCTTCGCCCCAGCGCGTGCCGGTATAAAGCCGCTCCACGCTCGCCAGCGGCAGGCTGTATTTCTTGAAACGCGGATCGAGCGCCGTTACGTAAGGATCGGGATAGCGCAGATTCGGCACCCACTCGTCGCTTGCCATGACGTTCCTCGGCTTTTGTCGTGGGTACTAGTCTAACGCGTGCGCGAGAACCTTGCGCATGACGGTTGGCAGCGCTTCGCCCGGCAAATCGTCAAGTTTCACCCAGCGCGCGGCCTTTGGCGCCGGCTTGGTGCGAGGCAAATGCGCGATAAAGACAGTGAGTTCCAACGGGAAATGCGTGAAGACGTGCGTGACCACGCCCGGCAGCTTGCGCCATTTCGCTCCTGCCAGCCGCGGCGCGGCCTCGAGAGCGGCCGCCACATCGAAGTCATGCGCCCAATCACTGCCCGGCACTTCGGTCATCGAGCCGAGCAGGCCTTTCTCGGGGCGCTGACGCAACAGCACGCGGCCGTCGGCGCGCAGCGCCACGAAAGCAGCGCCCTGGCGCATTTTGCCTTCCCGCTTTGGCGCCTTGTGTGGGAATTCCTCCTGCCGCCCAAGCGCGCGCGCCACGCAAACTTCGCTCCAAGGGCATAATGCGCAAGCCGGCCGCTTCGGCGAACAGATGGTGGCGCCGAGGTCCATCAGCGCTTGCGCAAAATCGCCGGCGCGGCGCGCGGGCAATAGCGACATCGCCAGGCGCTTGATGGCGGGCTTGGCCGCCGGCAGCGCCTCCTCCACGGCAAAGAGCCGCGACACGACACGCTCGACATTGCCGTCCACCGGCACCGCCGGCGCGTCGAAGGCAATCGCCGCCACTGCCGCCGCGGTGTAATCGCCGATGCCGGGCAATGCGCGTAGCGCTTCAAGATTGTCCGGAAATATCCCGCCATGACGCTCGACCACCGCGCGGGCGCAGGCGTGCAGATTGCGGGCGCGCGCGTAATAGCCCAGTCCTGCCCAGACGCGCAGGACGTCGTCGAGCTTCGTTTCCGCCAAGGCCTCGACCGTCGGCCAACGCGTCAGGAAACGCTCGTAATAGGGCCCGACGGTCTTCACCGTGGTCTGTTGCAGCATGATTTCCGACAGCCAGACGGCATAGGGGTCGGTCCGCTCGCCCTTGCGCGCGCGCCAAGGCAAAACCCGGCGGTGGCGGTCGTACCAGGCCAAAAGATCGGCCGGGTCGGGCGCGGCGGCTTTCTTTCGCCGGCGCAAGCGGACTGCTACGGTCATGAACCCGACGATGGCACAGGCGGCCACTCCGCGCATGATCCCGAAAAGCGGGAACCGGTTTTCGGATAAGATCATGCGCATGGAAAAGTCAAAATGAGCAAGCCCTCGCGCAGTTTTCCCCGGCCGCTTTCCGAGTTGCTGGCCTCGACCCTGAGCGACGCGCTCAAGACCCAAGGCTTCGCCTCGGCCGAAATTCTCGCCCGCTGGGGCGATATCGTGGGGCCGGAAGTGGCCGCCCATAGCGAGCCGATGAAGATCAACTGGCCGCGCCAGATGGGGGATGAGCCCGCCGAACCGGCCACTTTGGTGCTGCGGGTCGAAGGCCCGGCGGCGCTGGAAATCCAGCATCTGTCGGCTGTCATATTGGAGCGGGTCAATCGCTTCTTCGGCTGGCAGGCGATCGGCCGCATCGCGTTGCGCCAGGCGCCGCTGCGCAGGCGCGTCGCGCCGAAGACGCCGTTACCGCCCGATCCGGCGGTTGCGGCTCGTATCGCGGAGGGCATGCCTCAGATTGAGGACGACGAATTGCGTCAAGCGCTGGCCCGGCTGGGGGCTTCCATCAAGGTAAAGTGAAATCTTCCGAGCCCTTGGCAGAATAACCCGCCATTGCCACAATTGCCCTATCCAGATAGTGGAACCCGATTAGTTTTCAGTCCCAGGAGCTTCCTTTGCGCATCACCCGCCGCGAATTTTGCCAGAGCACCGCCACGCTGGCGCTAGCCACTGCCGTGCTCGGCATCTCCTCCCTGCCGCCTTTCATGAACAAGGCGCTGGCCGACACATTCCCGGCGGCTGAGTTGATGAAGCCGGACAAGTTGCCGGACATGGTCATGGGTTCCGACAAGGCGCCGGTGACGATCATCGAATATGCCTCGATGACCTGCCCGCATTGCGCCCATTTCAACGAAGCCACTTTCCCCGAGATCAAGAAGCGCTACATCGACACCGGCAAGGTTCGCTACATTTTCCGCGAATTCCCCCTCGATTCGCTGGCGGCTGCCGCCTTCATGCTGGCGCGCTGCACGGCCGAAACCGACAGCAACAAATATTTCGTCATGGTCGACACCCTGTTCCGCCAGCAGCGGACATGGGCGGTCGAAAAGCCGCTGCCGCCGCTGCTGGCTATCGCCAAACAGGCCGGCTTCACCCAGCAAACGTTCGACGCATGCCTTGCGAATCAGACCGTGCTGGACGGCATCGAAAGCATGCGCCAGCGGGCCGTGAGCGTATTCAAGGTCCAATCAACCCCGACCTTCTTCATCAATGGCACGGCCTACCCCGGCGCGCTCGAGATCGACGACATGGCCAAGCTGATCGACGCGCAAGTCAAGGGCTGATCAGGGTTTTTCGGACCGGACGGGCGCTGTCCACGGCTAAATTTTGCGCTCCGCCAGCCCGAAAGGTCTGGAAAACCGCTGTTGCGCGCGCCTGTGGCTGTTGCTCAAGACGGCGCGAAGATTCATTGTCCGGGCGAAGCGCATCGGTGCGCCACAGTCTGCGGGCCAAGCCAGTCGGCCGGCCCAGTTCGGACTGTCAACCGTTCAATGTAAACCCCGCGGGACTTTGAGCGCTTTGCGCTCGCAAGTTTGGGGCATGAGGCCAGAAGTATGAAGCTTACGCGGCTACGCCTGATCGGGTTCAAATCGTTCGTCGAGCCGACCGATTTCCTGATCGAGCCGGGTCTGACCGGCGTGGTCGGACCGAACGGCTGCGGCAAATCCAACTTGGTCGAAGCGTTGCGCTGGGTGATGGGGGAATCCTCCTACAAATCCATGCGCGCCTCGTCCATGGACGATGTGATCTTCTCCGGCAACAACAGCCGGCCGGCGCGAAACAACGCCGAGGTGGCGATTTCTATCGACAATTCCGAGCGCTCGGCGCCGGCGGCCTTCAACGACCAGGACCTGATCGAAATCGCGCGGCGCATCGAGCGCGAGGCGGGCTCCGCCTACCGCATCAACGGCCGCGAAGTGCGCGCCCGCGACGTGCAGATCGTGTTCGCCGACGCTTCCACCGGCGCGCGTTCGCCGGCGCTGGTGCACCAGGGCCGCATCGGCGAGATCATCCAGGCCAAGCCCGAGCAGCGCCGGCGCGTGCTGGAAGAAGCCGCCGGCGTCTCGGGCCTGCATGCCCGCCGCCATGAGGCGGAACTGCGGCTCAAGGCCGCCGAAACCAACCTGCTGCGCGCCGAAGACGTGATCGGCCAACTCGCCGCCCAGATGGACGGCCTCAAGAAACAGGCGCGGCAGGCGATCCGCTACCGCACCGTGTCGGCGCAAGTGCGCAAGTCGGAGGCGACGCTCTACCATCTGCGCTGGAGCGCGGCGAGCATCGAGGTCACGCAGGCTGAAGAGGCCAAGGACCTGTCGCTGCGCGAAGTCGCCGCCCGCACTGAAGCCCAGGCCGAAGCGTCTAAACGCCAGGCGCTGGCCGCGGCGTCGCTGCCCGAGTTGCGCGAGGCCGAAGCGCGCGCCGGCGCCGCCTTGCACCGGCTCAATCTTGCGTCGCAGGAACTCGATCGCGAGGAAACCCGCGCCAAGGACCGCATCGCCGAACTCGATCTGCGGTTGCTACAATTCGCCGCCGACGCCGAGCGCGAGCAGAAGCTCGCCGCCGACGCGCAGGCCGCACTCGCCCGCCTTGCCGCCGAGGAAGAGACCATCCGCGCCGAGGCGCGCGAAAGCGCCGGCCGCCGCAGCGGCGTCGACGCCAAGGTCGCGGAAGCCGGCGAGGAATTGAGCGCCGCCGAGAAGATTTTCTCCGATCTGACCACCGCGCTCGCCGATTTGACCGCGCAGCGCAGCCGCTTCGAGAATGCAGCGCGCGAGCATGGCGAACGCGTCGCAAAGCTCGCGAACGAAATCGGCGAGATTGAGCGCGAGCTTTCTACGCTGCATACCGGCGAGAGCGCTCCGCTCGCCGCGGCGGTCGAAGGCGCGCAAGCGGCCTTGAGCGAAGCGGAAGCCGCCGCGGTCGCCGCCGAAGCCGCGCAAAACAACGCGCGTGCCGAGCTTGAAGCTGCCCGCGCGGCGCTGGGTGAATCCGAAAAGCGCATGCAGCGGCTGGAGACCGAAGCCAAGACCCTCTCCAAGATGCTGTCGCTCGAGACGCGCAGCCTATGGCCGCCGGTCATCGACCATGTTTCGGTCGACAAAGGTTACGAGAAAGCGCTGGGCGCCGCGTTAGGCGACGATCTCGACGCGCCGGTCGACCCGTCCGCGCCAATGCACTGGAGCGAAGTCGCAGCCGACGCTGCCGATCCGGCTCTGCCGGAAGGCGCGCAGCCGCTATCAGGTTTCGTCAAGGCGCCGGCGCAATTGGCGCGCCGGCTCGCGCAAATCGGCGTGGTCGAGCGCGACGCCGGCGCGCGGCTCGCGCCATCGCTCAAGACCGGCCAGCGGCTGGTGTCACGCGAAGGCGACCTGTGGCGCTGGGACGGATTTGTCGCCGCGGCCCATGCCCCGACCGGCGCCGCAAGGCGCCTCGCCCAGCGCAGCCGCTTTGCCGAGATCGACGCCGAATTGTCGATTGCCCGCGCGGAGGCCGATGGCAAGCGCGGCCTGCTGGAGGCGGCGCAAGCCGCCTACGAGACCGCCAACGCCTCGGAAGCCGAATCCCGCACCCGCGAGCGCGATCTCAACCGCCAGGCCGCAAGGCTGTCGGCGCTGGTCGAGGCGCGCATGCGTCTTACCACCAGCCGCGATGAAGCCACCGCCTCAAAGGCGGAAGCCGAGCGCGCGCTTGGCGCGCTGGCGCCCGCGGCCGATCTGGAAACCAATCTTGCGAGCGTGCGCGACGACATCACCGCCAAGCGCGGCAAGCTCGCCGAAGTGCGCGCCGAACAACAGGCGATCGTACGCGACGCCGAAATGGCCGACCGCCGGCTGCAAGCCCTCGCCGCCGACAAATCCGGCTGGACCGAGCGCGAGGCCGGCGCGCGCAGCCAGATCGCCACCCTCGACCAACGCGTGACCGAAGCCACTCGCGACCGCGCCGAACTTGAAAACGCACCGGCGGTTTTCGCCGAGAAGCGCAAAGCCCTGATCAGCGAAGTCGAGACCGCCAGCGCGGAGCGGCGCGCCTGCGCCGACCGCCTACAAGAGGCCGAGAACGCCTTGGCCGAGGCCGACCGCGACGCCCGCGCCGCCTTGGAGGCTGCTTCCGCCGCGCGCGAGGATCTCGCCCGCGCCGAGGAGCGTTTCGAGGGCGCCAAGCGCCGTCTCGGTGACATCGGCCGCGAGATTCACGACATGCTGGAGATCGAGCCTTCCGCCGTCGCGGAACTGGCCGAGTTGAAGCCCGACGCGCCACTGCCCGACCTCGCCGAGATCGAGGCGACGCTGGAGCGGCTGCGCCGCGAGCGCGAGCGGCTGGGCGCGGTCAATCTGCGCGCCGAAGAGGAATTGCGCGAGGTCGAGACCCAGCACACGTCGCTCACCACCGAGCGCGACGATCTGGTGGAGGCGATCAAGAAACTCCGCCTCGGCATCCAGAGCCTCAACCGCGAAGCGCGCGAGCGTCTGCTGGCGTCGTTCCAGCAGGTCAACGCCCACTTCCAGCAGCTCTTCACCAAACTGTTCAACGGCGGCACCGCCGAGCTGCAACTGATCGAGAGCGACGACCCGCTGGAAGCCGGGCTGGAAATCCTGGCGAAGCCCCCGGGCAAGAAGCCGGCGACGCTGTCACTATTGTCGGGCGGCGAGCAGGCGCTGACGGCGCTGGCGTTGATATTCGCGGTATTCCTGACCAACCCGGCGCCGATTTGCGTGCTGGACGAAGTCGATGCGCCGCTCGACGACCACAATGTCGAACGCTTCTGCGACATGCTGGATGAAATGACCCGCTCGACCGACACCCGCTTTGTGATTATCACGCATAATCCGATCACCATGGCGCGGATGAACCGGCTCTACGGCGTCACCATGGCCGAGCGCGGCGTGTCGCAACTCGTGTCGGTCGATCTGGAAGCCGCGGTGCGCTTCCGGGAAGCCAGTTAAGCGGCCTCGATCTTCGGTTTTGCCGGTTCCACCAGCCTAGGCTCGCCCGCGAGCCAGGCGGAGCTTTTCATCCAGATATGCTCCTGACTGCAGGCCGGGCAAATCATGCGCGCAGCAACCTGAGGCAGTTGGTGGAACACACTGGTTTCGGTCTCGATCGCCGTCGAGACCGGCCGGCCGGTGGTCGGGCATTTGATCATCACGGTGCTCATCGGAAGCCTCCGGATAAGTCCCCATGACGGGACATGGAACTCTCGGATCGTGACCGCGCTGAGACGCTTGAAGGCTCTGTGGATAAAGTCTCGGTGATCGATAAATCGTCCGGAACCAAGTGTGGAGGTCGCCGTTATTACCCCGTGAGTTTCAGCCGGGCGGCTCCCCCCTTACCCCCCGAATAGCCGTCTGGCGATAAGGCCCCGAACTTCGGTTCGGGGCCTTTTTTATTGTCCGCCAAAGACTTATGCGCCTTAAACCCGCCGCTTACGGTAGACACTGCCCCGTTGCCATTGGCGACCCGGCTCCCATCTAGGATAGGATTGTCAGGTTCCACCCAATTTTCAGGAGTGCCGTCATGTCTACTACCGGCTGGATCGTCCTCGGCGTCATTGCCGTCATCGTGATCTGGGCCATCAGCGTCTATAACGGCTTGGTCGCCATGCGGCAGAGGACCAACCAAGCCTTCGCCGACATCGACGTCCAGCTCAAGCAGCGCCACGACCTCATCCCCAATCTGGTGGAGACGGTGAAGGGCTATGCCGCCCACGAGAGCGGAACGCTCGAGGCGGTGATCGCGGCACGGCAGACCGCGGTTGCCGCTCCCGGAGTCGAGCAGAAGGTGGCGGCGGAAAATATGCTCAGCGGCGCCCTGGGAAAATTGTTCGCACTGTCGGAATCCTATCCAAACCTGAAAGCCGACGCGAATTTCCGGCAGTTGCAGTCCGACCTGTCGGACATCGAGAACAAGCTCGCGGCCTCCCGCCGCTTCTACAACAATGCGGTGCAGGAATATAACACCGGCATCCAGCAGTTCCCGGCTGCCATATTCGCCGGCATGTTCGGCTTCAGCCAGCGCACATTCTTCGACGTCGGAGAGCAACGCGCGCAACTCGACCAGGCGCCGAGCGTGAAGTTTTAAGCCGCCTCCGCATTAAGGACGGGGCATGGCCGCCTACGGACTCTATACGCATATCCAGTCGAACAAGCGGCGCTCGGTCGCGCTGCTGATCGGGCTGTTCTTTCTCGTCTACGTGCTGGTGTTCGCCGGCGCCTTGCTGGCGGAAGCGCTGACGACGAACGCGCCGCTCGACTATATGATCCGCGCCGCCGAGTTCGATTTCGTCATGGCGCTGCCCTGGGCGACGCTCGGCACCCTGGTCTGGATCGCTATCGCCTACAAATTCCATCAGTCGATGATCGACGCGGTGACCGGCGCCCGCGAGGTGACGCGGGCCGAGGAGCCGCGGCTCTACAATCTTCTGGAAAACCTCTGCATCTCGCGCGGCATTACGGTGCCCAAGCTGCGCATCGCAGACGACGACGCGCTCAACGCCTTCGCCACGGGACTGAACGAAAAGCAATATTCCATCACGGTGACGCGCGGGCTGGTCGCGGCGCTCAACGATGCCGAGATCGAATCCGTTCTCGGCCACGAGCTCACCCACATTCGTAACGGCGATGTGCGCATGCTGGTGATCGCGGTTGTGATCGCTGGAGCGATTTCGTTCTTCGGCGAACTGGTTTTCCGCATTTTCTTCCAGAACATGCTGTGGGGCGGCGGCAGGCGCTCGAGCGGCGACGACCGCAAGAGCGGCGCCGGTATCGCCATCGTGATTGCGATTGCCATCATCGCGCTGGTCTGGGTCCTGTCGGTGGTCATCCGCTTCGCGCTGTCGCGCCAGCGCGAATATCTGGCCGATGCCGGCTCGGTCGAATTGACCAAGAACCCCGATGCCATGATCTCGGCACTGCGCAAGATCGAGGGCCGCGGGGAGATTCCCGGCGCCAATTCCGCCGTGATGGAAATGTGCATCGACAACCCGCGCGAAGGGTTCTCCAACGTCTTCGACACCCACCCGTCGGTGGAAAGCCGCGTCGAAGCCTTGGTAAAATTCGCCGGCGGCCACGATCCGGGACCGCTCGCGCTGGCGGCGCCGCAACAGGAAATTGCGCAAACACAAACCGCCGGCGAACCGCCGCCGGGCGGTCCTTGGGGTAATGCCGATTCCGGTGCCGGCGAGCCTGGTCCTTGGGGACAGCGGCGGGACTAGTGCCCTTCGAACGAGATCAGCGTGCGCACCGGCACGTTCATCTTGCGCAGCCTGTCGGCGCCGCCAAGCTCGGGCAGATCGATGACAAAGCAGGCGGCCAATACGTCCGCCCCCATCTGCCGCA
>DASWPX010000142.1:0-7888 GCA_036398395.1 Pseudolabrys sp.
ATAGAGCGGGGGGTGTTCGACCAGCCAGACCAGTTCCGGCGCCTCGCTTTTGGCGACCGCCTCCGCCCGCGCGGCCATGAAGGCCACGGCGGCCTCATAGGGCGTCAAACCCTCGCTGACGCGCCATTCCACCCCGGCCGAGCCCGGCGGCGCGGGCAGACCGGCGGCCAAATCGTTGCGCATGTTAACCACCCATTCACCATACCATGGTGACCTGAAAGCCGCCTCGCGGACCGCGCGGGGGTGCAAGGCAAGCCGAGATAAGGCCAAAGGGGACGTAAAGACCGTGACCACTTTCGACAAGGTATCCGTCGATATTACCGTGGTGCTGGGCACCACTTTCATGCCGATCCACCAGGTGCTCCGGCTCGGCCGCGGCGCCATCATCGAATTGGAATCCTCCGAGGACGACGCGGTCAGCATCCTCGCCAACAGCCTGCCAGTCGCCAAAGGAACCGTGGTGGTCAACGGCAACCGCATTGCGGTCGAAGTCGCCGATCTCCTGCCCCGGCCGCCGGATATGCGCTAGGCGAGGCCATTAGGCCCGTCTTTGGACCAGTTCTTTCAAATTGCGCGCGTTCGGACGCAAAATCGGTACTCACTTTTGCTGAACGCGCGCCCTTGTCCCTCCAGACCCTATTTGTTACACGGTCCGCGCTCACCGGGACGTGAGGTTTTTCAAGGCTTTTCGTTCTTCGTGAATGCGGCCATGGCGGAATTGGTAGACGCACTAGCTTGAGGTGCTAGCGCCGCAAGGCGTGGAGGTTCGAGTCCTCTTGGCCGCACCAGCCTTCGCACTTTCGTGCTACGGCTGGCGAGTTTGACGAGCAAGGGGTGCAGGGCTTGCTCGCCCGCCGTAGTTCCGTAGGAACGAAGGCGGGTCTTGGCCGCACCACTCTCGAAAATCGCCGGCACGCGTGCCGCTACACCACGGCGTTTTGGGCGATGATCTGCTGATAGAACACCGCGCTCAGCTTCGGCGTGCGCTGCTGCGTTGCATAATCGACGTAATGCAGCCCGAAGCGGTTGCCGTAGCCGTCCGCCCATTCGAAATTGTCCATCAGGCTCCAGGCAAAATAGCCGCGCACCGGCACGCCTTCGGAGGTCGCCCGCTGCAGCTGCATCAGGTAATTGCGCAGGAACATGACGCGGTCGGTGTCGTAGACCGTGCCGTCGCCTGCCGGCACGTCGCTGGCCGAGCAGCCGTTTTCGGTAATGTAGATCGTTTTCACGTTCCAGATTTTTTCGAGCTGGCGCGGCGCCCAATAGAGCGCCTCCGGACCGACCTTCAGCCAGCTCGACGCCATATGCGGATAGGAAGCGCTGAGCGGCACCGAGGCGAAACCCGGCGCTGCGGTGCAGGCGCGCACGTAATGATGCGGCGCATAGACGTTGATGCCGACGAAATCGATCGGGCTGCCGATCGCCTTCATGTCGGCGGCAGTAAAGCGCGGCGCATCCGCGCCGGCCGCGGCAAGGAATGCCTCGGTGTAGGCGCCCTCCAGGATCGCCGTGAGATAAGGCGCGTTGAACTCGCGGGTTGCCTGCCGCGCCGCCGTAATATGCTCATGCGTCTCGATCACCGGCACGCAAACCGTCATGTTTTCCGCCAGCCCCACCTGGGTGGCGGGATGGCCGTTGGCGCGGATTGCCTGCACGGCAAGGCCGTGGCCGAGGATCGCGTTGTGCCGCAATTGATTGAGGCGGCCCGGCGGCAGCTTCAGGCCAGGCGCGAAGACGCCGTCGCCGTAGCCGAGATCGACGAAGGATTTGATCTCGTTCATCGTGAAGATGTGACGCACGCGGTCGGTCAGGTGCCTGGCGGCATAGCCCGCATAGTCGGCGAAGGCCTGCGCCGTGTCGCGGTTCTCCCAGCCGCCGTTGTCCTGAAGCGCCTGCGGCAGGTCCCAGTGATAAAGCGTGACGAAGGGCTCGATGCCTTGGGCGAGCAGGGCGTCCACCAGCCGGTGATAGAAATCGAGGCCTTTCGGATTTGGCGCGCCTGCACCTGACGGAAACATCCGCGGCCATGCGATCGAGAACCGGTAGGTGGTCGCGCCCAGATCTTTCATCAGCTTTACGTCGTCGGCGTAACGATGAAAGTGGTCGTTGGCGACGTCGGCATTGGCGTTGTTGGCGATGCGTCCGGGTCCACGGCAAAACGTGTCCCAGATCGACGGCCCTCGGCCGTCCTCGTTGACGGCGCCCTCAATCTGGAACGCCGACGTCGCGGTGCCCCAGCGGAAGCCCTGCGGAAATCCGCGGTCTGTCGTGGCATCGGTCTGGTCTTGGGATGCTTCAGGAGCGGTCTGCGCGGCGGCGTCGAGACCGGTCGCGGCCAAGCCCAAGGCTCCGCCGAATTTGGCGAAATCGCGTCGTGTCAGCATGAATTGCAATCCCGAATGGAGACCCCGACCCTTCGGAACGCAAAATCCGGGCCACAGCGTGGCCGGAATAAGACCTAGCGCCGGAACAGCATCCAGCCGGCTCCCGATTCCGCCGTTTTGGTCTTGGTCTTTTTCGTCGCAATGCTGGCTGTAATGTCGGCGTTGCGTTCGCGGACGCGATGCGCGGCCACGTGGCGGTGATGAACCGCCGCGACGCGCACTGGCCTTTGGCCTTTATGACCGCCGGTCATGACCATGCGCGGCCAGCCGCTGGCATTGGCCATCGCCGGGTCGACGTTTTCCGGCACCGATTTCGGCCGCTCGCCGGCGGGAACGGCCTGCACGATTCGGTAGCCCTTGGCTTTGAGCTCCCTGAGCAGGATCGGCAGCGCCATGGCGGTGGCGGGATGAATGTCGTGCAGCAGCAGCACGCCGCGGTGGTTCTTGGCCTCGATCCTGCTGATCGCCTTGCGCACGATCTGTTGCGGACCGATGCCGCGGTGCCAGTCGTCGGCGACTTCATCGGCGCTCCACACCGCCAGCGAATGCGCGGCGAGATAGTTTTCCACCTGCGACGTATGGAGCAGTCCGGGAATTCTGAAGAACGGCGCGATGGCGCGCGGATCGCCGAGCGCGGTCTGCACCGAGGCGATGCCGGTGCCGACCTCGCTGTCGATTCGCGGCAAGGCCATCTGATTGAAGGTGAGGGGGTGGTTCTGGCTATGGGTGCCGACGCTGTGGCCGGCATTGTAGATGCGGCGCACCGCTTCGGGATAGGCGTTGGCCTGCCGGCCGACCAGGAAGTAGGTGACCTTCACGCATTCGGCGGCCAGCGTATCGAGAATATTGTAGGTGTAAGGCGGCAGCGGGCCGTCATCGAAAGTAATGACCACCTCGTGGTCGTTGAGCGGCAACGTCGTACGGTACTGCATGCTGCCGATTTGCGGCAGCGTCGCCGGATCGACGGTGATGGTCCGGCTGGTGCCGATGGCGTTCGGATTGCCCGGGCAGGACCCAGCCATGGCTGGCACGAGGCCGCCGAACAGGCAGCAAAGAACAATCGCAATGACGCGCATAAGCCCCCCGGCCCCGCCAATTCGCGCCCCGTGACGCAATTTCCAAGATGACGAAGTCGCCGCAAACTAGCGATTCCAATATTAACCGAATATTAACCACGGTTAACGCTCCACAGCTTTGTTTTATCGAAGGATTTTTTCGCGCTGCACCAAAATGGTACGGCTCTAGTCGAGTACGCCGCGCGCACCTGTCGGCACGACATGCACGATGCGATAGCCGCGTTTCTTGAGCTCGCGCAGAAAGGCCGGCAGCATCTCTGCGGTCTGCGTCTTCGTGTCGTGAAACAACACGATGCCGCGGCCGACCTGGTCGATGCGGCTGAGGATCAGCCGTAGTTCTTGATCCGGCGACATCGGATTCCAGTCGCTGGCCCAGACATCCGCGCCGAACACCACGATGCCGCGCTGGTTGAGCCGGTCGAGCAGTGCCGGCGTGGAGGCAAAGCCCGGAAAACGAAAGAACGGAACGATTGGCGCGGTGCGGCGCTGACCGTAGACGGCATATTCGTCTTCCTCGATGCCGTGGTTGATCTCCGCCTCCGCCTTGGCGAAGGGCATGCGGTCAAGAAGGGGATGGCCAAAAGTATGATGGCCGAGGCTATGGCCTTCCGCCAATTCGCGCCGGGCGAGTTCGGGGTGTGGCTCCACGTTCTTTGCGAGCAGGAAGAACGTAGCGCGCACGCACTCATGCTTGAGAGTGTCGAGAACCTTCGGAGTGGTGCCAGGCCAAGGACCGTCATCGAAGGTCAGCACCAATTCCTTGGGTTGCAGCGGCAAAGTGGTCGGGAAGTGCTTGCGGCCGACCCGTGGCGTAGTCTTGGCATCGACTTCGATGACCCGCTCGGTGCCGAGCGCTTGCGGGTTGCCCGGACATGACGCCGCCCATGCGGCCCATGGGACGAGGACCGTAGCCAGGGCGAGAGCGAGAGTTCGAATCATGATCCGATCAATTGACCGCAACGGCAAATGCGCGGCAAGCCACACTTCGTTACAGCGTTTATGCGTTAATCATTGCCCATAGCGTCGGGGCGGGCGTACAAGCTCTTCACGTTCAATCAATCGCTCGCCAGGGCCCGGCATGGCCAAACGAAAATCCAAAAAGAAACTCGGCCCGCCGCCGCTGCGCGACGACGATGGCACGATCCGCGCCGATTTCGTCGCGCAAGTGACGGCCGCCATCGACGCCGCCGATGTGCCGACGCTGCGCGTCCTGGTCGGCGACCTGCACGAGTCCGATCTCGGTGCCCTGCTGGAGGCGCTGGACGCCGATAAGCGGCCCCGCCTGGTCGAACTGCTCGGCATTCATTTCGATTTCACCGCGCTCACCGAAGTCGACGACACGGTGCGCGACGAAATCCTCGAAGAGCTGCCGTCGCAGACCGTCGCTGAAGGCGTACGCGACATCGAATCCGATGACGCGGTCGCCATCCTCGAAGACTTGCCGAAGGAAGAACAGACCGAAATCCTCCAGCAACTGCCGGCCTTCGAGCGCGTCGCGCTTACACGCAGTCTCGATTACCCGGAAGAATCGGCCGGCCGCCGGATGCAGGCGGATTTCATCGCCGTGCCACCGGATTGGAGCGTCGGCCAGGCCATCGACTATATGCGCGAGACCGCCGAACTGCCGGAGCAATTCTACGAAATTTATGTCGTGGACCGCGCCGGAATTTTTCTCGGGGCAGTGCCGCTCGACCGTGTGCTGCGCGCCAAACGTCCGGTGCCGATCACCGATCTGATGGATGCCGAGCGCCGACGCGTTCATGCCGACGAGGACCAGGAGGAAGTGGCGCGGCTGTTCCAGCGCTACGATCTGGTCGCCGCGCCCGTTGTCGATGGCAATGACCGGCTGGTCGGCGTCATCACCTTCGATGACGTCGCCGACGTGATCGTGGAGGAGGCGGAAGAAGACATCAAGGCGCTCGGCGGCGTCACCCGCGCCGAGGAATTGTCGGACTCGGTCTGGTCGATCGCGCGCGGCCGCTTCAACTGGCTGCTGGTCAATCTCGCCACCGCGTTCCTGGCGTCGTCCGTGCTCGGATTATTCGAGGGACAATTGGAAAAGATGGTGGCGCTGGCGGTGCTGGCGCCGATCGTCGCCAGCCAGGGCGGCAACGCCACCACGCAGACCATGACGGTGGCGGTGCGCGCGCTGGCGACGCAGGCTTTGAGCGACGCCAATGCGCGCCGCGTCATCGTTCGCGAATTGTTGGTCGGATTGCTCAACGGCATCGCCTTTGCCGTCATCACCGGGATCGCGGCCTATGTCTGGTTCAAGGTGCCCGGCCTCGGCGTGGTGATCGGGCTTGCCATGATCTGCAACATGATCGCGGCGGCGGCGGGGGGCATTCTCATCCCGCTGGGGCTGCATCGTCTTAAAGTGGACCCGGCGGTGGCTTCCAGCCCTTTCGTTACGACCGTGACCGACGTGGTGGGCTTTTTCTCCTTTTTGACGATTGCGACGTTCTGGTTTGGGCTCCGTTAGTTTTTCATTCACCGTGTTTGCTGACCCGCCATTAATGCTGAATCTCTAGCGTACCCCGAAATGCCGCAGCGCAGCGCGGGGAGCTTTCATTGTACGGCGAAGTCACGAGCGGGGCCGCCGCCGGCGTGTCGCGGATGCGCACCTGGCGCAGATTTTCGGCCGCGCAACTTATTCTGCTGCTGGCACTGATCGCCGTCGGCGCGACCGCGCTGAGCGCCGGCATCGGCTATTCATTGGCGCGCCAGAGCGACGAGCACCTGTGGGCGGAGCAGCGTTCCTCGCTGCGCAACGCCATTGCTGAATTCCGCATGCTGTTTGCGCAGTCGAATGAGATCGACCCGCGTTTTGTGCGCATGGTCGAGCAGAGCACGGGCTTGCAGGGCCTCAAATTCGAGGCCGAGCCGCGCTCGAGCGAGCGCGAGATGCAGCCGGTGATCGACGGCCACGGCCGCATCGCCGGATTTTTCACCTGGGACAAGACGCACCCCATGACTCGGGCAATGAACCGGTTGATGCCGTTTGTCGCCGGCATCGCCGTGATGCTGGTGGGCTTTGGCGGCTTTTCGCTTTGGCAACTGCGCCAGGCGCGGCGCGACCTCAAAGCAAGCGAACTGCAGGCAGCGAGCGCCGCCGACACCGATAAGCTCACCGGACTCGCCAACCACGCCAAGACGCTCGAACTCCTGGACCTGACGTTGTCCGAACGCGCCAATGACGAGGTGGCGACTTTCGCGCTGTTCGAACTGGACGGCATGGCCGATGTCAGCGCCGGCCTCGGAGTATTGGGCAGCGACGAACTGATCGTCGCCGTCGCCCAGCGCGTCAAGGAGGTCTTGCCGTCGCAAGCGATTTGCGGCCGCATCGGCAGCGACGAGTTCGCAGTCATGTTCACCGGTGGCGCCGAAATGGACGCCGAGAGCGTCATTCGGGATGTGTTGGAGGCGATCGCTCGGCCGCATTGGATCGACACCGTGGTGCGTTTGAGCGCGCACGCCGGATATGCGCAGACGCCGCGCCACGCCACGACCCGCGGCGAACTCACGCGGCGCGCCGAACTCGCGCTGCGCGCTGCCGCCAAGAAAGGCCCGGGCTCGATCGTTGCTTTCGAGACCGCAATCGACACCGTCTCGGCCGACCAGAAATTCATCCAGCGCGAATTGCCGCGCGCGCTCAGCGCCAACGAGCTGGAACTGCACTATCAGCCGATCGTGTCGGCGCAAGGCGGCCGTATCGTCGGCGTCGAAGCGTTGCTGCGCTGGACGCATACCGTGCGCGGCGCCATCGGCCCCGCGGTGTTCATCCCGGTCGCCGAGCAGATGGGCCTGATGGATACGCTCGGCGCCTTCGTGCTGCGCCGTGCCCTCAAGGAAGCCAAGCGCTGGCCCGATCTCTATGTCGCGGTCAATCTGTCACCGGTGCAGGTGCGCGACCGCGCGATCGTCGATCTGGTGCGCTCGGCGCTCGCGGAAAGCGGCGTCGCGCCGTCGCGGCTGATGCTGGAAATCACCGAAGGCGTGCTGATCGACAATCCGGACGAGATGGTCAAGCGCATCGAGGATCTGCACGCGCTCGGCGTACGGATTGCGCTCGACGACTTCGGCTCGGGCTATTCCAATCTAGGCTATCTCCAGCGTTTTCCGCTCGACAAGCTCAAGATCGACCGCAGTTTCGTCGTCGCGCTCGGCAATTCCTCGAATGGCGGGGTGATCGTGCAGGCCATCGTGGCGCTCGGCCGCGCGCTGGGCTTGACCGTGCTGGTCGAGGGCGTGGAGACCGAACAGCAGCGCATATTGCTGCGGCTGGCCGGCTGCGACGAGATGCAGGGCTTCCTGTTTGCAAGGCCGGCGCCGCCGAAGGTCATCGACCGGCTGCTGGCCCAGGGCAAACAGGCCGCCGTCCGCGCGCCGCAGGCGCTGACAGCCTGACACCCAAGCTGTAAGGTC
>DASWPX010000143.1:0-9674 GCA_036398395.1 Pseudolabrys sp.
AGTTCGCCACGCAGTTCGGGTTCGATGTCGGCGCGTGCCAGGCCATAGGCGACGTTGGCGGTCAGGAATCCGATCTTGGAGCCGCAGTCGAAGCTGCGGCCTTCAAATTTCAAGCCGTAAAACGGCTGCGCGTGCGCCAGCGCCACCATGGCGTCGGTAAGCTGTATTTCGCCGCCGGCACCGGCCGCCTGCTTTTCCAGGATTTCGAAAATCTCCGGCTGCAATATATAGCGTCCGGTGATCGAGAGATTGGACGGCGCATCCTCCCGCTTGGGTTTTTCGACCATTTTTGTGATCGAAAAGGCCTTGCCCTTGGGCGCGCCGACGCCGACCACGCCGTACATATGCACGCGTTCGGCCGGCACTTCCTCAACCGCGATGATGTTGGCGTTGGTGTCGAGGCTTTCCGCGGCGTCGATCATCTGCGCCAGACAGCCGCGCTTATGCTGTACCAGCACGTCGGGCAACAACAACGCAAAAGGTTCGTGGCCGACCAGTTCGCGCGCGCACCAGACCGCGTGACCCAGCCCGAGCGGCGATTGCTGGCGGGTGAAGCTGGTGGTGCCGGGCCCCGGCAGGTCGTGCGACAACTGCGCGATTTCAGCCTTCTTGCCGCGCTCCTGCAGGGTCAGTTCCAGTTCGAACTGGCGGTCGAAATGGTCCTCGATCACGCTCTTATTGCGACCGGTGACGAAAATAAAATGTTCGATGCCTGCCTGGCGGGCCTCATCCACCACGTGCTGGATAAGCGGCCGGTCCACCACCGGCAGCATTTCCTTCGGCACGGACTTGGTCGCCGGCAGGAACCGGGTGCCGAGGCCTGCGACGGGAAATATGGCTTTGCGGATGCGGGTCATTGCGGGTCTGGCAACCTTCAAGTCATGGGGGAGGATATCGTTCCGGCTGAATAAGGGTAGACTATTAACGAGCTTGAAACGAGTTGGCGGGCACCCCTTGGAAGTCCACAGGAGCAATCTGTAGGCCGATGCGACTTTTGCGCCCTTTGCTCATTGCTGCGATTCTCTTGGTGCCGGCCGCTGGCGGCGCATCCGCACAATATGCGCGTGACGACCGCTATCCGGCCACAACTGGCGCCATCCCGTCGCAGACGGCACGGCCCCAAGCCGGCGCGCAGGAGTGGTCGGGAGAATCGGGAGCTTCCGGCCACCCGCTGATGACGGCGGAAGCTATTCGCGCAGCGGCGGAGAATTTTCCGGCCTGCATTGAACGTCTATGGCCGCTGGCCGCGCGCCGCAGTATTTCGCGCAACGTGTTCCAGACTTATACCGCCTCGCTCACGCCTGATCTGCGCATCATGGATTTTCTCGACAACCAGCCCGAATTCACCAAATCGTTCTGGGATTATCTCGACGTCCTGGTGACCGACGAGCGCATCCGGAATGGCCGCGAGCTTCTGGAGAAGTATCGTTCCACCTTCGATGCGGTTGAGCGCACTTATGGCGTCGAGCGCAACGTCATCGCCGCGATCTGGGGTGTCGAAACCAACTACGGGACCATCGGCGGCGACCGCTCCGTCATCCGCTCGACCGCGACGCTGGCCTGCATCGGACGCCGGCAGAATTATTTCCGCGACGAATTTTTATCGGCGCTGGAAATCCTCCAGCATGGCGACGTGCGACCGGACCGGCTGGTCGGTTCCTGGGCGGGCGCATTCGGGCCGACGCAATTCATGCCGTCGGCCTTCAAGAAATACGCGGTCGACTTCGATCATGACGGCCGCCGCGACGTGATCGACTCGGTGCCCGATTTGATCGCCTCGACCGCCAATAATCTGCGAATGGATGGCTGGGTCGCCGGCCAGACCTGGGGTTACGAGGTCGTGGTGCCGGCGACCTTCGACTTTCTGCTCGCCGAGCGCGGCAAGATGCTGACCGTGCGCGACTGGGAGCGGCACGGCATCACGCGCCCGGGCAACAAGCCGTTCCCGCGGCCGGACGATACCGGCTTTCTGCTGGTGCCGGCCGGTGTGCAGGGCCCGGGATTTCTGATGCTGGCGAACTTCCGCGCCATCATGAAATACAATCCGGCGGAGGCTTATGCCCTGGCGATCGGGCACCTCGCCGACCGCCTGCGCGGCGGCGAACCCTTCGCGCAGGATTGGCCGCGCTACGAGCGCGTGTTGTCGCATGACGAGCGGCTGGAGCTGCAGCAATTGCTGGCGCGCCGCGGCTACGATATCGGCGAGCCGGATGGCCAGCTCGGCGCCCGGACCAGGGCCGCGATCCGCGATTTCCAGGCCGGAATCGGTCAGGTTCCGGACGGCTTTGCCTCGGCGGTGGTGCTGGAGAAGTTGCGCGGCCGGTAACCAGCCGGCCATCATCGAGTTGACATTTTTGGCGCGCTATTCACCCATGCGGGTTGAGCGCATATTTGGGTTTCAGGTGATCGGCATGGTCGGGAAAATTCGGCTGACGCGATGGCTGTTGGGCGCGGCGCTTCTGGCCGCGGTCGACGGCACCGGCGTGGCGGCGCTCGACTTCGCCCTGACGTCGCCCGCGCATGCCCAGTTCTTCGGCGGTCCCCGGTCGCGCCCGCAACGCTCGGGTTTCTTCGACGGCATGTTCGGCAACCCGAACCAGAACCGCCCGGTCTTCGAAGACGAGCCAAGCCAAGCCCCCGCCGACTATTCGCACGCGCCGTCACCGCGCAAACCGGATTCGAAGGCCGACCAGGCCGCGCCGACCACCTCGATCATCGTCATGGGCGACGGTATGGCCGACTGGCTCGCCTATGGGTTGGAAGACGCATTTTCCGACACGCCCGAAATCGGCATCCTGCGCAGGAACAAGGCCGCGTCCGGCTTGCTGCGCTACGACGCCAAAGGCGATCTCGACTGGTGGCATGCCGCGCGCGATATCCTGGCGCCGGAAAAACCGAGCTACGTGATCATGATGCTCGGCGTCAACGACCGCATGGCCATCCGCGAGAAGGACCTCGTCAAGGACGACAAGAAAAAAGAAGCCGACAAGAAAGAGGCCGAAAAGGCCAAAACCGCCGATAAGTCCGCCGACAAGCCGGACGCCGGTAAGGACGGGCAGGACAAGGACGCCGCGGACAAGAAAGACGCCGTGGCCGACAAGGACAGGGACGCCGAGGATCCCGATCAGCCCTCGATCATGGCGCCCGAGCCCAAGCGCGCCGGCGGCAGCGTTGAATTCCGCAGCGACAAATGGGCGGAGATCTATTCGCGGCGCATCGACGACACCATCGCCGCGCTCAAAAGCAAAGGCGTGCCGGTGTTCTGGGTCGGCCTGCCGGCGATCAAGGGTCCGAAGTCGACCGCCGACGCCGTCTATCTCAACGATCTTTACCGCGCGCGTGCCGAGAAAGCCGGCGCCATTTATATCGACGTATGGGATGGCTTCGTCGACGAAGGCGGCAAATTCACCACCAACGGTCCCGATTACGAGGGCCAGGTGCGGCGGCTGCGTTCAGGCGACGGCGTTTATTTCACCAAATACGGCGCGCGCAAGCTGGCGCATTACGTGGAGCGCGAATTGCGCCGCTACATGAGCAACCGCTCGCTGCAAATCTCATTTCCGACCGGACCGGTAACGCCGCTGCCCTCGGACGGCAAATCCGCGGCGCGGCCGCTGGCCGGGCCGGTGGTGCCGCTGACCGTGACGCCGGGAAATTCCGACGATTTGCTCGGCTCTGCCAACACAAGTTCGCCGCACGGCGACGCCATCGCGACCAGTGTCCTGGTCAAGGGCGAGCCGTTGCCGGCGCCGCCCGGCCGCGCCGACGATTTCGCGCGGCATCCGAGCGACAACGGCAACGCGGCGGTAGCGGCGGTGCCGGTCAATGCACCGGCGATCGCGCCAGAGCCCCCGGTCGTGGATGCCGACAAAAAGCCTGCCGACGGCAAGCGTGGCAAGGCCGCGCAGAACGCCGTGTCCAAGACCAGGCAACGTGACGAGGGAAGGCCGCGGCCGACTCAGCCGGTCGCGCCGCGCCAGGCCGGGCCATTGGGCTGGTTACGCTAAATATTCAGCGCGGCAGCGTCGTCGATCCCATCAGGAATTTATCGACCGCGTGGGCGCATTGGCGGCCTTCGCGGATCGCCCACACAACCAGCGACTGGCCGCGGCGCATGTCGCCGGCGGCGAAGACCTTCGGCACCGAGGTGAGATAGGCGTTGGTGTCGGCGTGGACGTTGCCGCGCGCATCGAGTGCCACGCCGAGACTCTTGATCATGCCGTCATGCAGCGGATGCACGAAACCCATGGCCAGCAGCACCAAATCGGCCTTGACCTCGAATTCTGTGCCGGCGATCGGCTGGAATTTCGCGTCGAGCTTGGCGCAGTGCAACGTCTTCACCTGGCCATTCTCTCCGGTGAATTTTTGCGAGCCGACCGCGAAATCGCGCTCGACGCCTTCCTGATGGCTCGATGAGGTGCGCATCTTCAACGGCCAGTCCGGCCAGGTGAGCATCTTGTTTTCGTGCTCGGGCGGCGCCGGCATGATCTCGAAATTGGTCACCGACAACGCGCCCTGCCGGATCGAGGTGCCGATGCAGTCCGAGCCGGTGTCGCCGCCGCCGATCACCACGACATGCTTGCCCTTGGCCAAGATCGGCTCGACGGTGCCGAGCGGTTCGTTGCTGACGCGGCGGTTCTGCTGCGGCAAGAAATCCATGGCGAAATGAATGCCTTTGAGGTCGCGGCCCGGGATCGGCAGGTCGCGCGGCTTTTCCGAACCGCCCGAGAGAACGACGGCGTCGTGCTCCTTGAGCAGCTTGTCGACCGGCAGATTGACGCCGACGTCGGCGCCGTAATGGAATTGCACGCCCTCGGCCGTCATCTGCTCGATGCGGCGGTCGACGTGAATCTTCTCCATCTTGAAGTCCGGAATGCCGTAGCGCAGCAGGCCGCCGGCCTTGGCCCAGCGTTCATAGAGGTGCACGTCGTGGCCGGCGCGCGCGAGTTGTTGCGCGCAGGCGAGCCCCGCGGGACCCGAGCCGACGACGGCAATCTTCTTGCCGGTCTTGTGCGGCGCGAGTTCAGGCTTGAGGCCAAGTGCTATGGCGCGGTCGGCGGTCTCGCATTCGATGGTCTTGATGGTGACCGGGTTGTCGTCGATGTTGAGCGTGCAGGACGCCTCGCAGGGCGCCGGGCAGACGCGGCCGGTGAATTCCGGGAAATTATTGGTCGAATGCAAATTGCGCCCGGCCTCTTCCCAATTGCCGCGATAGACGAGATCGTTCCAGTCCGGAATCTGGTTGTTGACCGGACAGCCGGTCGGCGCGCCGGTCAGCCTGCTGGTGCCGTGGCAATAGGGCACACCGCAATCCATGCAGCGTGCGGCCTGGTCACGCACTTCCTTCTCAGGCAGCGGCAGGACGAATTCATGCCAATGCTTGATACGCTCCTGAACGGGCGCGTACTTGCGATCATGGCGATCGATTTCGAGAAACCCGGTGACCTTACCCATTCTACTCCGCCGCCTGCATCGTGGCGGCCTTTTCCTTTGCCATCTCAGCGAGCGCGCGGCGATATTCGACCGGCATCACTTTTTTGAACAGCGGACGATAGCGTTTCCAATCGGCGAGAATCTCGGCGGCGCGCTTGGAACCGGTATAGCGCGCATGATCCGAGATCATCTTATGCAGGCGCTCGGCGTCCTGGCAGGTCAAATCCGCCATCACGTCGACGCGGCCGTGCGACTCCAGTTCGTTGCCGAATTCCTTTTCGTCAATCTCTTCTTCCTCGGCCACCGGCTCGAGTTCGACCATCGCCATGTTGCAGCGGGTCTTGAACGTGTCGTCCTCGTCGATGACGTAGGCGATGCCGCCCGACATGCCGGCGGCAAAGTTGCGGCCGGTCTGGCCGAGCACGACGACGATGCCGCCGGTCATGTATTCGCAGCCGTGGTCGCCGGTGCCTTCCACCACGACGGTGGCGCCGGAATTGCGCACGGCGAAGCGCTCGCCCGCGACGCCGCGGAAATAGCATTCGCCGCCGATGGCGCCGTAGAGCACGGTATTGCCGACGATGATGGATTCCTCCGGCACGATGCCCGAATCGGCCGGCGGCCGGATCACGATGCGCCCGCCCGACAGGCCCTTGCCGACATAGTCGTTGGCTTCGCCTTCGAGCTCGAAGGTGATGCCGCGCGCCAGCCATGCGCCGAAGCTCTGCCCGGCGGTGCCGGTCAGCCGCACATGGATGGTGCTGTCCGGCAGGCCTTCATGGCCGAAACGCTTGGCCACTTCTCCGGAGAGCATCGCGCCGGCGGCGCGGTTGACGCTGTTGATGGCGGTCTGCAGCCGCACCGGCGCGCCGCGGTCGAGCGCGGCCTGGGACTCCGCGATCAGCTTACGGTCGAGGATGTGGTCGAGATGATGATCCTGCTTCTCGCAATTGTAGATGGCGGTGTCCTTGGCGGCCTTCGGCTTCATGAACAGCTTGGAGAAATCCAGGCCCTTGGCCTTCCAATGGGCCACCAGCTTGCGCTGGTCGAGCATGTCCATCTGGCCGACCATTTCGCTGAAATTCCGGTAGCCAAGCTCGGCCATGAGCTCGCGCACTTCCTCGGCGACGAAGAAGAAATAATTGATGACGTGCTCAGGCTGGCCCTTGAAGCGCTTGCGCAGCACTGGGTCTTGCGTGGCGACGCCGACCGGGCAGGTGTTGAGATGGCACTTGCGCATCATGATGCAGCCGGCGGCGATCAGCGGCGCGGTGGCGAAGCCGAATTCGTCGGCGCCCAGCATCGCGCCTACCACCACATCGCGGCCGGTGCGGATGCCGCCGTCGACCTGCACCGCGATGCGGCCGCGCAGGCGGTTGGCGACCAGCGTCTGATGGGTCTCGGCAAGGCCCATTTCCCATGGGCTGCCGGCATGCTTGAGCGAGGTGAGGGGGCTGGCGCCCGTGCCGCCTTCGTAGCCGGAAATAGTGACGTGATCGGCGCGCGCTTTGGAAACGCCGGCGGCGACCGTGCCGACGCCGACTTCGGAGACGAGCTTGACCGAAACGTCGCCGGTCGGATTGACGTTTTTCAAGTCGAAGATGAGCTGCGCCAGGTCTTCGATCGAATAGATGTCATGGTGCGGCGGCGGCGAAATGAGGCCGACGCCGGGCGTCGAATAGCGCACCTTGGCGATGGTCTTGTCGACCTTGTGGCCCGGCAACTGGCCGCCTTCGCCGGGCTTGGCGCCCTGCGCCATCTTGATCTGCATCATGTCCGAATTGACGAGATATTCGGCGGTGACGCCGAAACGGCCGGACGCCACCTGCTTGATGGCCGAGCGCATGCTGTCGCCGTTCGGCAGCGGCTTGAAACGGTCGCTTTCCTCGCCACCTTCGCCGGTATTCGACTTGCCGCCGATGCGGTTCATGGCGATGGCGAGCGTGGTGTGCGCCTCGCGCGAGATCGAACCGTAGGACATGGCGCCGGTCGAGAAGCGCTTGACGATGGATTTCGCCGGTTCGACCTCATCGAGCGGCACCGGCTTGCGGCCATTGTCGTGCGCGGTCTTGATGTTGAACAGCCCGCGGATGGTCAAGAGCTTTTCGTTCTGTTCGTTCACGATCTTGGCAAAGGCGCGGTAATGATTCTGCGAATTGCCGCGCGCCGCGTGCTGAAGTTCCTTGACCGTCTCGGCGGTCCAGACGTGGTCCTCGCCACGCACGCGCACGGCATAGTCGCCGCCGACGTCGAGCATCGAGCGGTAGATCGGCGCGTCGCTGAAGGCGTCGCGGTGACGGCGCACGCTCTCTTCGGCGATCTCGGCTAAGCCCACGCCTTCGATACGCGTGTGGGTGCCGGTGAAGAACGTGTCGACGAATTCCTGGCGCAATCCCACGGCGTCGAAGATCTGCGCGCCGCAATAGGACTGGTAGGTCGAGATGCCCATCTTGGACATTACCTTGAGCAGGCCCTTGTCGATCGACTTGATGTAGCGCTTGACGACTTCCTTCTCGTCGAGCTTTTGCGGCAGATCGTCCTTCATGGCGATCAGCGTCTCGAAGGCGAGATAGGGGTTGATCGCTTCGGCGCCGTAACCGGCCAGGCACGCGAAATGATGCACTTCACGCGGTTCGGCGGTCTCGAGCACCAGCCCGACCGACGTGCGCAAGCCGGTGCGGATCAGATGATGGTGCACGGCGGCGCATGCCAGCAGCGCCGGGATCGGAATGCGGTCGGCGCTGGCCTTGCGGTCGGACAGAATGATGATGTTGACGTTCTTGCGCACCTCCTCCTCGGCCAGCACGCAGAGCTGCTCGATGGCGAAGCCCATGCCGGCGGCGCCATGCTCGGCCGGGAAGGTAATGTCGAAGGTCAGCGACTTGAAATGATCGCCGGTCATGTCGGCGATCGAGCGGATTTTCTCCAGATCGGCGTTTGTCAGGATCGGCTGGCGCACTTCGAGCCGTTTGCTCTTGGACATGCCTTCCAGATCGAACAAATTCGGCCGCGGCCCGATGATCGACACTAGGCTCATCACAAGTTCTTCGCGGATCGGGTCGATCGGTGGATTGGTGACCTGCGCGAAGTTCTGCTTGAAATAGGTGAACAGCGGCTTGGGCTTGTCGGACATCGCCGAAATCGGCGCGTCATTGCCCATGGAGCCGATGGCTTCCTCGCCTGTCGTGCCCATCGGCGTCATCAACAGCTTGAGGTCTTCCTGGGTGTAGCCGAATGCCTGCTGACGATCGAGCAGCGGCAGATTGGAGATCGGCGCGACATTGGTGGTGCCCGGCAGTTCCTCCAGCACGATCTGGGTACGCTGCAGCCACTCCTTGTAGGGATGCTTCTTCGCCAGCGTCGCCTTCAGTTCTTCATCGGGAATGAGCCGGCCTTCGTCGAGGTCGACCAGCAGCATCTTGCCGGGCTGGAGCCGCCACTTCTTGACGATGTCCTTTTCCGGGATCGGCAGCACGCCCATTTCCGACGCCATGACGATGCGGTCGTCGCGGGTGAGCAGATAGCGCGCCGGGCGCAGGCCGTTGCGGTCGAGCGTCGCCCCGATCTGGTGGCCGTTGGTGAAGGCGATGGCCGCGGGGCCGTCCCACGGCTCCATCAGCGCGGCGTTATATTCGTAGAACGCGCGCCGCTCCTCGTTCATCAGCGGATTGCCGGCCCAGGCCTCCGGGATCATCATCATCACGGCATGGGCGAGCGAGTACCCGCCCTGCACCAGGAATTCGAGCGCGTTGTCGAAGCAGGCGGTGTCGGACTGGCCCTCGTAGGAAATCGGCCACAACTTGCTGATGTCCGCACCAAAGTGCGGCGACGACACGGAAGCCTGCCGCGCTGCCATCCAGTTGTTGTTGCCGCGCAACGTATTGATTTCGCCGTTATGGGCCACGTAGCGGTAGGGATGCGCCAGCGACCAGGCCGGGAAGGTGTTGGTCGAGAAGCGCTGATGCACCAGCGCGATGGCGCTTTCGAAATCCGGATCGTGCAGATCGGGATAATAGCTGCCGAGCTGGTCGGCCAGGAACATGCCCTTGTATATGACCGTACGACATGAAATCGACACCGGATAATAGCCCGACGTGCGCCGCTCCCGCCGCCGGTAGATGGCGTTGGAGATCGACTTGCGCAGCAGATAAAGCTTCCGCTCGAATTCTTCCTCGGCGTACTTATTCTGGCCGAGGCCTATGAAGGTCTGCATATGCGCCGGTTCGGTCCGCTTGACCGAT
>DASWPX010000144.1:0-11042 GCA_036398395.1 Pseudolabrys sp.
ATTCGCTGCGCGGCACTCGGAGATTATGGCCTGTGAGGATGGCCGCGGTGAACAAAGTCACCGCTCCGATGCTGGAGCCGGCAAAGCGCAAGGTCCACGGCGATATCTCGCGCAGCGCCACCGCCGCGGCAATCCAGTTGAAGCCCCAGGCAAAGGCCAGCAACACCACGAGCAGCTTGGCCTTGGCCGCGACTTCCCCCTGAGTTTGGGGCTTGGTCTCCGCTTGCGCCATATGTTGTCGGCTCCGGCTTTCCGAAAACGTCGCGCAAGCTATAGGGAGGGCGGGCCAGTGGCGAGGTATCCCTAGTGCCGCCGATTTGAAGTTCCTGCGGCACTTGTGGGAGTTCGCTCAGGAACTTCAAATCGAAAAGCGGCACTAGGATCATAAACTTGCTAGTGCCCCTTTGTTTCCGAAGTTCGTATCAGAGATGTTGCAACGTATCACGAACTCCGGAAACGGGGGCATTAGCGATGCAAATTCGCCGTCGGCGCGCCTTTGGCGCGAGGGCCTGCGATGTTGCACCGCTCCCGCCGCCATGTTAGCAAACGCCAGATTTTACGGGTTTCCGGGGACTTTCGGGGCGTCCACGGAAATCGGAATTCCCTCTTGGATTCCAATAGTTTGCGCCGCCTATTTCGCGACGGCGCGCGGCCTGTGAGCGAAGTAACGAAGAAGAGCGTCAAAGTGGCAGGCGAAGACCCGATCATCTCCGGAATGGCTGGCCGTTACGCCGGCGCTCTGTTCGAGCTTGCGCGCGAGAACAAGGCTGTCGACGCGGTCAAGGCCGACCTCGAGCAGTTCGATGCATTGGTTGCCGGCAGCCCGGACCTCTCCCGTCTGGTGCGCTCGCCTGTGTTCGGCGTCGACGATCAACTCAAGGCGCTGTCGGCGATTCTGGCCAAGGCCGGCATCAAGGGTTTGGCCGCCAATTTCCTGCGCGTCATCACCACCAATCGGCGGCTGTTCGCGCTGCGCGAGATCGTTCGCGGTTATCGCGCGCTGGTCGCCAGGCACAAGGGCGAGATCAGCGCCCAGATCACCGTCGCCGAGAAACTCAACGACAAGAATCTCGACGCGCTCAAGAGCGCGCTGAAGTCCGTTACCGGCGGCAAGGATATGGACCTCGACGTCACGATCGACCCCGCCATCATCGGCGGCCTGATCGTCAAGGTCGGCAGCCGCATGGTCGATAGTTCGCTCCGCACCAAACTCAATGCAATCAAGTTCGCGATGAAAGAGGCACGCTGATGGACATCCGCGCCGCAGAAATTTCCGCCATCCTGAAAGAGCAGATCAAGAATTTCGGCCAGGAAGCCGAAGTCTCCGAAGTCGGCCAAGTGTTGTCGGTCGGCGACGGCATCGCCCGCGTCTATGGTCTGGACAACGTGCAGGCTGGCGAAATGGTCGAGTTCGAGAACGGTGTGCGCGGCATGGCGCTCAATCTCGAAACCGACAACGTCGGTATCGTGATCTTCGGTAACGACCGCGAGATCATGGAGGGCCAGACCGTCAAGCGCACCGGCTCCATCGTCGACGTGCCGGTCGGCAAGGGCCTGCTCGGCCGCGTGGTCGACGCGCTCGGCAATCCCATCGACGGCAAGGGCCCGATCAAGGCCGACAAGCGCGAACGCGTGGACGTCAAGGCGCCCGGCATCATCCCGCGCAAATCGGTGAACGAGCCGATGGCGACCGGCCTCAAGGCCATCGACGCCTTGATCCCGATCGGCCGCGGGCAGCGCGAACTGATCATCGGCGACCGCCAGACCGGCAAGACCGCGATCGCGCTCGACACCATCCTCAACCAGAAGCCGCTCAACGCGCAGACCGACGAAAAAATCAAGCTGTACTGCGTTTATGTCGCGGTCGGTCAGAAGCGCTCCACCGTCGCGCAGTTCGTGAAGGTGCTCGAAGAGCAGGGCGCGCTCGAATATTCCATCATTATCGCCGCCACCGCGTCCGATCCGGCGCCGATGCAGTTCCTGGCGCCGTTCTCCGGCTGCACCATGGGCGAATACTTCCGCGACAACGGCATGCACGCCGTCATCATCTATGACGATCTGTCCAAGCAGGCCGTCGCCTATCGCCAGATGTCGTTGTTGCTGCGCCGCCCGCCGGGCCGTGAAGCCTATCCCGGCGACGTGTTCTATCTGCACTCCCGCCTGCTCGAGCGCGCCGCCAAGATGAACGACAGCAAGGGTGCCGGCTCGCTGACCGCGCTGCCCGTCATCGAAACGCAGGCCAACGACGTGTCGGCCTACATTCCGACCAACGTTATCTCGATCACCGACGGCCAGATATTTCTGGAAACCGACTTGTTCTACCAAGGTATCCGCCCGGCGGTGAACGTCGGTCTGTCGGTGTCGCGCGTCGGCTCGGCCGCGCAAACCAAGGCGATGAAGAAAGTCGCCGGCAAGATCAAAGGCGAACTCGCGCAGTACCGCGAAATGGCCGCCTTCGCGCAGTTCGGCTCGGACCTGGACGCCACCACCCAGCGCATGCTGGCGCGCGGCGCCCGTCTGACCGAGTTGCTGAAACAGCCGCAGTTCTCGCCGTTGAAGATGGAAGAGCAAGTCGGCGTGATTTACGCGGGCGTCAACGGCTATCTCGACAAGTTCGACGTGGCGCGCGTGCGGGCTTTCGAATCCGGGCTGCTGTCGCTGCTGCGCACCAAGCATGCCGATCTGCTCGACAGCATCCGCAAGAGCGGCGATCTGTCTAAGGACGACGAAGCCAAGCTCAAGGACGCGGTCGACGGCTACGCCAAGAGTTTCACCTGATTTCGGCACGACGAACGAACGATTCGGCCAAGGGCGACTGATAAGAAATGGCTTCCCTCAAGGACATGCGCGTTCGCATCGCCTCGACCAAGGCGACGCAGAAGATCACCAAGGCCATGCAGATGGTCGCGGCGTCAAAGCTGCGCCGTGCGCAGGTTGCGGCGGAAGCGGCGCGTCCCTTCGCCGAGCGCATGGACCGCGTGTTGGGCAATATCGCCGCGGGCGTCGCCGGCAGCGACTCGGCGCCGCGTCTGCTGGCCGGCACCGGCGCCGACAAGGTGCATTTGCTGGTGGTCTGCACGGCCGAGCGCGGCCTGTGCGGCGCCTTCAACTCATCAATCGTGCGGCTGGCGCGCGAGCATATCAATATGCTGCTGAACCAGGGCAAAGAGGTCAAGATCCTCTGCGTCGGGCGCAAGGGCGCCGACCAGCTCCGCCGCGTCTACGGCAAGTACATCATTGAGGTGGTCGAGTTGCGCGGCGTCAAGCAGATGGGCTTTGCGCAGGCGCAGATGGTCGCCGACAAGATCGTCGCGCGTTTCGACGGCAACGAATTCGATATCGCGACCGTGTTCTTCTCGCGCTTCAAGTCCGTGATTGCGCAGATCCCAACCGCGCTCCAAGTCATCCCGCCGGTGTTCGAGCCGGCAGCGAAAGAGACGGGCCCGTCAGCGGCTTACGAATACGAGCCGGAAGAAGAGGAAATCCTCGGCGACTTGCTGCCGCGCAATCTGTCGATCCAGGTGTTCCGCGCCTTGCTTGAAAATGCGGCGTCGGAGCAGGGCGCGCGCATGAGCGCCATGGACAACGCCACCCGCAACGCCGGCGAAATGATCCGCAAGCAGACACTCACCTATAACCGCACGCGTCAGGCGATGATCACCAAGGAACTCATCGAGATCATCTCCGGCGCCGAAGCGCTCTAATTCAAGTAACGAGGACGATTATGGCCACACCGCAGAACGCAACCGGCAAGATCACCCAGGTCATCGGCGCCGTCGTCGACGTGCAGTTCGAAGGCGATCTGCCGGCGATCTTGAACGCGCTCGAGACCACCAACGGCGACAACCGGCTGGTGCTCGAAGTGGCCCAGCATCTCGGTGAATCGACGGTGCGCACGATCTCGATGGACATCACCGAAGGTCTGGTGCGTGGCCAGTCCGTCACCGATACCGGCAAGCCGATCGCGGTTCCCGTCGGTCCGGGCCTGCTCGGCCGCATCATCAACGTCATCGGCGAGCCGATCGACGAAGCCGGCCCGGTGAAATCGGACGAGCGCCGCCCGATCCACGCCGAAGCGCCTGCCTATACCGAGCAGTCGACCGAAGCGCAGATTCTGGTGACCGGCATCAAGGTGGTCGATCTGCTGGCGCCTTACGCCAAGGGCGGCAAGATCGGCCTGTTCGGCGGCGCCGGCGTCGGCAAGACCGTGCTCATTCAGGAACTGATCAATAACGTCGCGAAAGCCCACGGCGGCTATTCGGTGTTCGCCGGCGTCGGCGAGCGTACCCGCGAAGGTAACGACCTTTATCACGAGTTCATCGAGTCCGGCGTCAACAAAAAGGGCGGCGGCGAAGGTTCGAAGTGCGCCCTGGTGTTCGGCCAGATGAACGAGCCGCCGGGCGCCCGCGCCCGCGTCGGCCTCACCGGTCTGACACTGTCGGAATACTTCCGCGACCAGGGCCAGGACGTGTTGTTCTTCGTCGACAACATCTTCCGTTTCACCCAGGCCGGCTCGGAAGTGTCGGCGCTTCTGGGCCGCATCCCTTCGGCGGTGGGTTACCAGCCGACGCTCGCGACCGACATGGGCGCGCTGCAGGAACGCATCACCACCACAACAAAGGGTTCGATCACCTCCGTGCAGGCCATTTACGTTCCGGCCGACGACTTGACCGACCCGGCGCCGGCGACTTCGTTCGCGCACTTGGACGCCACCACCGTGCTGTCGCGCGACATCGCCGCCAAGGGCATCTATCCGGCGGTGGACCCGCTCGACTCGACCTCGCGCATGCTGTCGCCGCTGATCGTCGGCGAGGAGCACTATCAGGTCGCCCGCCAGGTGCAGCAGGTGCTTCAGCGCTACAAGGCGCTGCAGGACATCATCGCCATCCTGGGCATGGATGAGTTGTCGGAAGAAGATAAGCTCGCCGTGTCGCGCGCCCGCAAGATCGAGCGCTTCCTGTCGCAGCCGTTCTTCGTCGCCGAAGTGTTCACCGGATCGCCCGGCAAGCTGGTCGACCTCGCCGACACCATCAAGGGCTTCAAGGGCCTCGTCGAAGGCAAGTACGATCACCTGCCGGAAGCCGCGTTCTACATGGTCGGCAACATCGACGAGGCGATCGAGAAGGGCAAGAAGCTCGCGGCGGAAGCGGCGTAAAGGATCACGATGGCCACTTTCCATTTCGAACTGGTGTCGCCGGAAAAGCTGCTGTTCTCCGGTGAAGTCGAGCAGGTCGACGTGCCCGGCGCCGAAGGCGACTTCGGCGTGCTGGCGGGACACGCGCCTCATGTTTCGACGTTGCGGCCGGGCATCCTGACCGTGCACGGCACGTCAGGCGAACAGAAGATCGTGGTGCTCGGCGGCTTTGCCGAAGTGTCGGCCGCGGGTTTGACCGTGCTGGCCGACGTGGCCGAGTCGGTCGAGGCCATCGACCGCGGCATGATCGCGGCGCGCATCGGCGAACTGGAACAGCGCATCGAGAAGACCGAAGCTGGCACCGAGTTGGACAAGCTGATCACACGGCTCGATCACTTCAAGACGGTCGATCGCCACCTGACCGGCACGGCGATGCACTAAGTCTCAACGTAATATTTCGACCAGCAGAATCCAGGTCGCCTGTACGCCGGCCGCGAGCGAAGCGAGCACGCCGATCGCGACCCAATAGAGCCCCGCTTCGTTTCCGGCCGCGACCATGATGCCGCCAACCGCTATCGGCAGCGCTGTGAAGGGCGTGGTCAATGCGCGCGTCAACCACCACTTCAGCGGCGGATTTTTCAGTGTGCGCAGCGAACTGATCTGGCTGACAATCGACATGACGAGGACAAAAACGCCGATCGCGCCGATTTCGGCGCCTCGGAGATATGACGGCTGATGGGGGATCAATCCGACGCCCGAAATGAGCATGGCGCCGACCAGAATCAACAGCGCCTCGCCGGCGCGGCTGGGCAAATGTTTATGTTTTAGAATGTGATTGAGGTTGATCGAAATGGCGACCGCCACGAGGCCGCTGAGCGCGGCGGCGGCGCCCATCGACGCCACGAAGAAATCCGACCAGTTGGCGGGTTCGCTCATGCGCCGCGCTCAGGTGAATTTGCCGAATTCCGCAACCACGCGCTCGTAAATCGCCCGCTTGAACGGCACCACCAGCTCGGGAAGTTCTTTCGCCGCCACCCAGCGCCAGTCGACGAATTCCGGCTCATGCCCGCCGCCCGGATTGATGATGTCGATTTCGCTGTCCGCGCCGGTAAAACGCAGTGCGTACCACTTCTGCTTCTGGCCGCGATATTTTCCGCTCCAGGCCGAGCCGACAAGATCGGCCGGCAGATCGTAGGCCAGCCAGTCGGCGATCTCGCCGAGTTTTTCGACCGACTTGATATTGGTTTCTTCGTAAAGCTCGCGCAACGCCGCCTTGAACGGATCTTCGTTCTCGTCGATACCGCCCTGCGGCATCTGCCACACGTGGTAGGCGTCGCTGTGTTCGGGACCGCCGTTGCGCTTGCCGACGAAGACAAGGCCGTCGCGGTTGAGCACCATGATGCCGGCGCAGGGGCGATAGGGGAGGGTTTCGAGAGAAGGCATTCAGACTCCGTCATGACTCAGCGCGCTTTGCGCTAGACGATGACGTTACGACGACTTCGCCTTGATCGCCACCATGGTGATCGGCACCAGAACGAAGCCGCGGGCTTCCACCTTCTTGGCCCATTCGGAAACGCGGGCGACGGTCGCCGGCTGCGCGGTGGCAATCCCGACCGCGGTACCGTTGTCGCGCGCCGTCATCTCGAGCCGCGCCAGCGCGCGGTCGATCTCGACCGGCGTCGGCACCGCGTCGAGCACGATGTCGGTCTTAGCGAAGGGCAGGCTATGGCTGCCGGCGATCTGGCCGGCGACGCTGCGCGGCGATGAGCCGTCGTCGACATAGATCAGCCCGCGCTTGGCGGTCTCGCGCAGCACCGGCGCCAGCGCCGGCTCCGACGCGGTCAGCCGCGCACCCATATAATTGGCGATGCCGACATAGCCCTGGAACCTGCTCATCAGCCATTGCATGCGGTCGATATTCTGGTCGGCGGTCAGCGAGGTGAGCAGCGTTTGCGGGCCGGGATCGTTGTCGGGATAGTCGAACGGCTCCATCGGCACCTGCAGCAACACTTCATGGTTTTCCGCGCGCGCGTGCTCGGCCAGTTTGTCGAGATCGATACCGTAGGGCGTGATCGCGAAAGTCACCGGGCCCGGCAGCTTGCCGAAGGCGTCCGCCGTTCCCGACGCGCTGATGCCCAGGCCGCCGATCACGATGGCGATGCGCGGCCAATCCTTCTTGTTCGGCGGAATTTGCAACGGCCGCGCATAGGCCGCCGACGGCCGCGTGCCGTCCGCGCCGATCTGCGGGACCAAACCATGCCGCGTGGTTTCCAGAAGCTTCTGATCGACCGGAGTCTTCGAGGCCGCCGCGGCCGCATTGCCGGGTATGACGACGTCCTGGCTCTTGCCGCTGGAGCCGTCGATGATGGTGACGGTCTTGCTGCCGGGCGGAGGCGCGTTCGCTACCGCGGCTATCGCCTGATCGGCCGCCTTATCGGTCAGGCCGTCGTGGCGCGAATGCTCTTTGCCGTCGCCGCTATCCTGCTTGGCCTGGCCCGCGTCCGGCAATCTGGCGGCGACCACCGCGACCGGCTCGCCGCCGAGCGGATCGTTGCCGAACATCGCCCAGCCGACGACCGCCAGGCCGGAAAGCGCCAGCGCACCGGCCATCAGTTGCGGCCCGAAAGCCGGTAGTTTCGACTGTTTCTTTGTCTTGCCCTGGCCGAGAGGTTTGTTCAGGTCATCCGATGCCACGGCCCAAATCCTCGCGAATCATTGCGGGAGTCTAGCATGCGCGTACTTCGGGCTCCTTAAACGAACGGGGCGGCCCGAAGGCCGCCCCGTCAATCGTTAACGCCGTTTGGAACCGGCGGCTCAGTTAGGAACGGGAGTCTTGGGCGACGGCGGGAAGGCCGAGTTGACCTGTTTGCCGCGCAGCAGGTCGAGCGCCATGATCAGCGCCTTGTCGTTCTTCTGGTCCGGCGGCACGTAAGACTGCGAGCCGGTCTGCTCGCTGCCTTCGGCGGCCTTGAGATGGCCGCGCAGCGAAGCCTCGCCCTTGGTGCTGGTGTCGGTCTTGGCCTTGATGTCGTCCGGCACGTCCTGCAGCACCTCGATATCGGGCACGATGCCCTTGGCCTGGATCGAGCGGCCGGACGGCGTGAAGTAGCGCGCCGTGGTCAGCCGCAACGCGCCGTTGCCGGAGCCGAGCGGGATGATGGTCTGCACCGAGCCCTTGCCGAACGAACGCGTGCCGACGACGGTGACGCGGCGGTGATCCTGCAAGGCGCCGGCAACGATTTCCGATGCCGACGCCGAGCCGCCGTTGATCAGCACGATCACCGGCTTGTGCTTGGTGAGGTCACCCGGCCGTGCGTTGAAGCGCTGCGTCTCCTCGGCGTTGCGGCCGCGGGTGGAAACGATCTCGCCTTTTTCCAGGAACGCGTCCGACACCGAGATCGCCTGATCGAGCAGGCCGCCCGGATTGTTGCGCAGGTCGAGAATATAGCCCTTGAGCTTGTCGTCACTGACTTTCGCGGTGATGTCTTCGATCGCCTTCTTCAGGCCGTCGGTGGTCTGCTCGTTGAACTGCGTCATGCGGATATAGCCGACGTCGTCCTGCACTTCCGAGCGAACCGCGCGCACGCGGATGACGTCGCGGGTGATCGACAGCTCGATCGGCTTTTCGGTGCCCTTGCGCATGACGGTGAGCTTGATCTTGGTGTTGACCGGCCCGCGCATTTTCTCGACCGCCTGGTTCAGGGTCAGGCCCTGCACCTGCTCGTCGTCGAGCTTGGTGATGATGTCGTTGGCCAGGATGCCGGCCTTGGCGGCGGGCGTCTCGTCGATCGGCGCCACCACCTTGATCAGGCCTTCTTCCATGGTGACCTCGATGCCGAGCCCGCCGAATTCGCCGCGGGTCTGCACCTGCATGTCACGGAAACTTTTCGCGTCCATGTAGCTGGAATGCGGGTCGAGCCCGGCCAGCATGCCGTTGATCGCGGATTCGATCAGCTTGCCGTCGTCCGGCTTCTCGACATAGTCCGCACGCACGCGTTCGAACACGTCGCCGAACAAATTGAGCTGCCGGTACGTGTCGGCGACCGCGGCCTGGGCGTGCGCGCCAACCATGATCGCGTGGGGCTGCAACACGAGCAGCGTTATCGCCGCGCCCGCTGCCGCGCCGAGTAGAATGAGTGAGGTCTTGCGCATCATCCGCGAACCTTTTCGCCTTCGCCAGCCGCCCACCATGGGCCTGGATCAACGGGAACTCCGTCCTTACGAAACTCGATATAAAGCACCGGTTGGCTGGAACCCGTCGCAAGGATAGCCGCGATATGGGAGGCATTTCCCATCGCCGCAACGGGTTCTCCGGTCAGCACGAACTGTCCGAGATCAACTGATATCCGATCCATGCCAGCGAGCAAGACATGATACCCGCCGCCGACATTGAGGATCAAGAGTTGCCCATATGACCGGAACGGACCGGAGTATACAACCCAACCATCGGCCGGAGCGGTAACCTGGGCGCCGGCGCGGGTGGCGATGGAAATGCCCTTTTCCAGCCCGCCATTGCCGTCGGGCGACCCGAATTGCTTCAATTTGGCGCCGTTGACAGGAATTGGAACCTGGCCGCGCAGCGAAGCGAAGGCGATGGCCGGCGTTAACCGGCCCGGATCGCGAAAGGCCGACAAAGCCGGGCGGCTGTCGCTGCGGGCGGCTTCGCGCGCGTCGCGAATAGCGGGGTCGAGGCCCTGCTCCAGCTTGGCGATCAAATCTTTGAGATTGTCGACGTTGCGGGCGAGATCGGCGGCGCGCGCGTGTTCCGCGTCGAGCGCCTTCTCGCGTTCGGTCTGTTGTTTCTGACGCGCATCGATCAACGCGCTCATGCGCGCGCGTTCGCCGTCGAGCGAAGCGACCTGCGCCTTCAATTGGTCGCGCTCGGCTGCGATCTCCCGGCGCACATTGGTGAGTTCGGTGAGATCGGCGGCGAGCGCTTCGACCTGCTGGCGCATTTCCGGCAGCACCGCGCCGAGCACCATGGCGGTGCGCACGGATTGCAGCGCGTCTTCGGGGCTTGCGATCAATGCCGGCGGCGGGCGGCGGCCGATGCGCTGAAGCGCCGCCAGCACCTCGCCGATCACGGCGCGGCGGCCGTCGAGCGAGGCGCGGATGGTTGTTTCCCTGTCGTCGAGCGGCTTGAGACGGGCTTCGGTCGCCGGAATCTGCGTTTCGATCCCGCGCAGACGGGCGGCGGTGTCGATCAGATCCTGGTTGAGCTTGCGGCGGTCGGCGCCGATCTGGTCGATCTCGCGCTTGAGCGCGCTCTCGGTCTCGGCCGATTTCTTCTGCGCGTCGCGCGCGGCTTGCAGGTCCTGATCGCGCTGCTTGAGCGTGTCGAGCTTGTCGGCGGGTTTTTCTTGCGCGGCCGCGATTGCGACAGGCCACGCCAACGCCAGCCCCGCGATGAGCGTGGAGCGCAGGCTGAAATCGGTTAATCGGCAAGTCATCGCAGCCAAGTTACGCCCGCAAGGTTCCGCAGCAAGGTCATTTTCAGGATATTTCATGCCGGGCGATTAAGACCAATGTGGGACCGGTTTTCTTTCATTTCGGTAAGAAAAGAAGGGCGCGCGATCGGCTTGCCCCTCGTAAAAACCGGATAAAATTTCATGCGAGCAAACGTCATCGCCCGCGTTTTTGACGGCCCCGGGTAGGCCGGCCTTCCTCCCCGCCTTCGCGGGGACAAGCTTCTTGCCCCTCGAAAATCGAGGGGATGGAGCGCCGATCAGCGCGTCCATTCCTTATGTGCGCACCTTCAAATGGGAAGGTGCGGCGCCTTTCGGCGCTCCATCGCGGCGTCTGACGGGGTCCGGTCCGCGCTTTCTGACGGGGCTCACTCACCGAGGAACCCCGACAGTCAGCGAGCTCCTCGCAGGGCACCCTAGTGTGCCCGGGCGGAGTCCGGCCC
>DASWPX010000145.1:0-2636 GCA_036398395.1 Pseudolabrys sp.
ACACCACGTCGACGCCCTTCTTGGCGGTGAGCTTGCGCGTCACGCCCTCGAAGCGTTCAGTCTTGTAATTGATGATATGATCAGCGCCGAGCGCCTTGGCCTTTTCCGCCTTGGCGTCGTCGCCGACCGTGGTGATGACAGTGCAGCCGATGGCCTTTGCCATTTTTATGGCGACCGAGCCGATGCCGGAACCGCCGGCGTGCACCAGAATGGTTTCGCCGGATTTGAGTTTGGCGTTGTCGAACAGCATGTGTTCGGTGGTGCCGAAGGCGATCGGCGCGCAGGCCGCGTCGCGCAGCGACACGCCGGCCGGCACTGGCACCACCAGACGCGCCGGCAGATTGATCAGATCGCGGGCGAAGCCGTCGATGTGGAAGCCCATGATGCCGCCGACGTTTTCGCACAGATTGTCGCGGCCCTCGCGGCAGGCGGGGCAGTGCCCGCAGGTCATGGCGCCGTACATGACGACTTTGTCGCCGGGCTTGAAATTAGATACGCCGCCGCCGACGCCGGCGATTTCGCCCGACGCCTCGGCGCCGACCACCAGCGGCAGCTTGCGCTTGGCGAAGGCCATGCCGCGAAAGCCCCAGACGTCGAGATGGTTGAGCGCGACCGCCTTGATGCGGATCTGCACCTCGCCGTCGCCGGGCGGCGGCGGGTCAGGGACATCGGCAAGAACGAGCTTGCGGTCGCCGATGAGTTGTAAAGCGCGCATGCGTCAGGCCGGCTCGCGTCCCATCACCAGCGAGACGTTCTGTCCGCCGAAGCCGAACGAATTCGAGATGGCGTGGGTTACGCGCGCGTCGCGCGCCTTGCCAGGCACTACGTCGAGCGGGATCGCCGGGTCGGGCATGTCGTAATTGATGGTGGGCGGAATGCGCTGGTGCTGCAGCGTCAGGATCGAGAACACGGCCTCGATCGCGCCGGCCGCCGACAGCGTGTGGCCGATCATGGATTTGTTGGACGAGATCGGCACGTTCTTGATGCGCTCGCCGAACACCGTCGAGACGCCGAGGCATTCCATTTTGTCGTTTTCGGGCGTGCTGGTGCCGTGCGCGTTGATGTAATCGATGTCCTCCGGCAGCAGTCCGGCATCGCCGATGGCGTTGGCGATGCAGCCGATGATCGGTTTGCCATCCGGGCTGGAGCGGGTACGATGGAAGGCGTCGGTCACTTCGCCGCATCCTTCGAGCGTGCCGAGGATTCTGGCGCCGCGCGCCAGCGCCCGCTCATAACTCTCCAGCACCAAGGCGCCGGCGCCTTCCGCCATGACGAAGCCGTCGCGGTTCTTGGAGAACGGCCGCGAAGCGGCTTCCGGCTTGTCGTTGCTGGTGGAGAGCGCCGAAAGCAGGGAGAAGCGGATCACGGCTTCGGGGTTGATCGAGCCGTCGGTGCCGATGCACAGCGCCGCGTCGGTCTCGCCGCGCCTGATCGCCTCTACGCCAAGCTGGATAGCGCTTGCGCCCGAGGCGCAGGCAGTGGATAGCGAAATGGGGGAGCCTTTGGTGCCGTATTTCTCGGCGAGAAAATCGGCCACCGAGCCGAACAGAAAGCGGTGATGATAGGTCGGAAAGTTGCCGGCCACGCGCAGCAGATCGCTGTAGGTGACGGTGTCGTTGGCGCCCGAACTGGCGGCAACTTCGAAGCGTTGCGACCATTCCATTTCAATTGGCGGCACGGCCATGAACAGCGGCCCCGGAAAATCGCCGCGCGAGCCGATGCCTGATTCGGTAATGGCCTCTTCGGCGGCGAGGTCGGCGAAGGATTCCGACAGCGCGGCGGTGCACGACTGCGGCGGCAAGAAATCGATGGTGCCGGCAATGCGGGTCTTGAGGCCTTCGGTGTCGAAGCGGGTGATGGCGCGAATACCGGATTCGCCGGCGGTCAGCTTGGCCCAATTATCGGTCTTGCCGGCGCCCAGCGAGGTGACCACACCAAGGCCGGTCACCACCACGATTGGGCGGCCGAATTTGTCTTTGGTCGATGGCATTTCGTGCTCCCCCGTCAACCGACCCGCTCGACCAGCGCCAGGGCTTCGCCCCGCCAATGGCCGACGCTGGTCACCAGAACCTGTTTCAATTCCCCACTCATCGGGCGCTCCACGCCGGACGAGTCGGCGGGCGGAAACAGACTACCACGGCCGAGTGCGACGGCGGCCAGCGCCAAATTCATGGGAAACTGCGAGTCCAACCCATGCCCGACATATGAACCGGTGGCCCGCACGGCAAGGTCGCTGTGGTCGGCGAGAAACGCCTTTTCCTCAGCCGTGACCGTGGCAGCGCCGGTGGCGCCCGAAAGCAGGGCAGCGCTGGCAGGTTTCACTTTATCCTTGATCTTGTCCCACAGCCGCGCGAGGCCCGCCATGACCGTGCCAGGCTGGCGCTTGGAGCGGTCGGACAGCACGGCCGCAAGGCGCGCCAAAGGCTTGGCGCCGCGCGCCTCGGCATGGTCGCGCGCTTCGATCACCAGAAACGCCCCCAGCGAACCGAGCGCGAAGCCGCCGTCTTCGCCGCGCTCCCAGACCGGGGCGTAACGGCCCTTCAGGTTGAACTTTCCGAATTCATACAAAGCCAGCAGGTCGAGGCGCTCGCCATTATGCGCGCCCCCCACCAGCGCAATATCGCTTTGGCCCGCGG
>DASWPX010000146.1:0-2744 GCA_036398395.1 Pseudolabrys sp.
GCCATTGCCGCTGGAAGGCCCGGTCGCAGTTATCACCGGCGCTGGCGGCGCCATCGGCGCGGCCACCGCGAAACTGTTCGCGCAAGCCGGCGCGGAAGTCGCCCTGCTCGATCTCGACTCCAACGCCGCGCATGACAAAGCCAAGGCCATCGGCGGCAACGCCATTGCCGTCGCCTGCGATGTCACCAGCAAGGACTCGGTTGCCGCCGCCTTCGATCAAGTCATCAACGCCTTCGGCGGCGTCGACATCGTGGTGTCGAACGCGGGCGCGGCCTGGCAAGGCAAGATCGGCGAAGTTGACGAGGGAATTCTGCGCGAGAGCTTCGAACTGAATTTCTTCGCGCATCAGAAGGTCGCGCAAGCGGCGGTCAAGAGCATGCTGGCACAGGGCACCGGCGGCTGCCTCTTGTTCAATGTCTCGAAGCAGGCGGTCAATCCGGGCGCCAATTTCGGGCCCTATGGCCTGCCCAAGGCGGCGACGCTGTTCCTGCTGCGCCAATACGCGCTCGACTACGGCGCCGACGGCATCCGCGCCAATGGCGTGAACGCCGACCGCATCCGTTCCGGCCTCTTGACCGACGATTTCATCAAGCAGCGCTCGAAAGTACGCGGGCTCACCGAGCAGGATTACATGACCGGCAATCTGCTGGCGCGCGAGGTTACCGCGCAGGATGTGGCGCAGGCGTTTCTCGCGCAGGCGCTGGCGCTCAAGACCACCGCCGATATTACCACCGTCGATGGCGGCAATATTGCCGCCGCATTGCGGTAGAGACTACGCTGCTGTCGTGATTCTGCGACCCCTGAAGGAGCCACGCCGATGCTACGGACCTTGAGCCTGGTGAGCCTGCTGCCACTCGTCCTGCTGGCGACGCCGGCTTCGGCGATCACCACGGCGCAGAAGATGGAAACCTGCAAGTTCGGCGCCGACGATCAGAAGCTCGATGGCGCCAAGCGCAAGGCCTTCATCGCCAAGTGCATGTCGAACAACGACGAGCCGCGCGGCGCGCCGGCGGACAGCAAGAAGTAGTTTTTACGCCGCCTTCAACATCGGCCGCTCCTGCGGCCGCACCTCGAACGTCCGCAACGATCCGCGCCGCAGCACGTCGATGGCGATGTCGCGCCCGATCCGCTCGCTGTTCAGAAGCCGAATCAGATCGTCCACGCCGGTCACCCGGTCGCCGTCGGCGCGCACGATGGTGTCGAGCGTCATCAGCCCGGCGCGCGCCGCGGGTCCGCGCGGCTCCAGCGCGGTGATCATCGCGCCCGAGGCATTTTCGATGCCGGCGTTGCGCGCATGGCTGCGCGGCACGGCCTGGGTCTGGCCCGACACGCCGATATAGCCGCTGCGCACGCGGCCGTGCTTGATCAGTTCGCTCAGCACGAATTGCGCGGTGTTGGAGGCGACCGCGAAACAGATGCCCTGCGCGCCCATGATCACGGCGGTGTTGATGCCGATGACCTGGCCGCGCGACGACACCAGCGGTCCGCCCGAATTGCCCGGATTGAGCGCGGCGTCGGTCTGGATCACGTCCTCGATCAGCCGGCCGTTGCGCGCGCGCAGGCTTCGCCCCAGCGCCGAGATGACGCCGGCGGTGACGGTCGATTCAAAGCCGAGCGGATTGCCGATCGCGACCACAAGCTGCCCGCGCCGTAACTTCTTGGAATCGCCGAGCGCGGCATGCGGCAGATCGCGCGCGGAGCCTGCCCGAAGCAGCGCCAGATCGGTATCGGGGTCGACGCCCAGAAGGCGCGCCTCCATGACGCGGCCTTCGGCGTCCTGAAGCCGCACTTCCTTGGCGCCCTCCACCACGTGGGCATTGGTCAAAACCAGGCCGTCCGGCGCGATGACAACGCCGGAGCCGACCCCGCCGGGACCCTTGGCCCCGCGGGTTTCCACGCGCAAAACGGCTGGGCCGACCGCGTCGGCCACGGATGTTACGGCGTGGGAATAAGCGTCGAGGATTTCGGTGTCGGGCGTGGAGGGCGCCGGGCTCCCATCCTCTTCGCGCTCGGGATTGGATGCAAAGTCGAACATGGGTGGCAGATATGGGTATGGCCCGCCGAAATGGAAGGGAACCCGGCACGGCGCCTGGAACTTGTCGCCGAGCTAGAGGCAACCAAGAAGGCCACACCCATGAGTTTCGACCAATATCACGAGCCGCCCGAGGAACTGTCCCAGAAAACCCGCACCTTTGCCCGCATGTGCACCTCCCTCATCGAGGAGGCCGAGGCCATCGGCTGGTACGAGCAGCGCATTTCGCTGGAAAAGGACCCCGAGGCCAAGGCAATCATGACGGACGCCCAGAAGGAAGAATTCAAGCATTTCGGGATGGATCTGGAATTCCTGCTCCGCCGCAAACCGGATTGGCGCGCCGAACTCAAGGAAATTCTCTTCACCAGAGGCAGCATCGTCAAAGCCGGCGAGCGCGGCGAGAAGAAAGCCGAATAGCACCGGCCCCAAAAAGAAGAGGCGACCGCACCGTAAGGGGCGATCGCCTCTTTATCGAAAGCCCGCCGGTTCAGTGATGCATGAACAGCGCAAGCAGAAGCACGATCGGCAGCGGGACGCCCAGCAGCCACAGCAGCGCACCTCGTCCAAAGCCCATGACACTTTCCTCCGTGTTGAGCAGAGGTAAGCCCGCGCGCGCTGGAAAGTTCCCGGAACCAAGTTCCTCCTTCCGTTGTTGAAAGGCGCAAAGACAGCGCGGAATTTTTCCGCTCGCAGGGAGGCTGCTGCCATGGTC
>DASWPX010000147.1:0-4624 GCA_036398395.1 Pseudolabrys sp.
TGGCGCTGATCGGGACGTTCTACCTCACCAGCATCCTGTTCTTCGTGCTGGTGCTGGGCGGCATCGCGCGGCTCGCCGGCTTCTCGATCTTCCGCTGCATCGCCTACCTCAAGGATGAACTGCTGATCGTGCTCGGCACCAGTTCGTCGGAAACAGTGCTGCCGCAGATGATCCAGAAGATGCAGCGGCTCGGCTCGTCGCGCGGCGTGGTCGGCCTGGTCATTCCGACGGGCTACAGCTTCAACCTCGACGGCACCAACATCTACATGACGCTGGCGACATTGTTCCTGGCGCAGGCGACCAACACGCACATCACCTTTGCGCAGGAGATGGGCATCCTGGTGATCGCGATGATCACCTCGAAGGGCGCGTCCGGCGTCACCGGCGCAGGCTTCGTCACGCTCGCCGCCACCTTGGCGATCGTGCCGGATATTCCGATCCAGTCGCTGGCGATCCTGGTCGGCATCGACAAGTTCATGAGCGAGTGCCGCGCGCTCACCAACCTGATCGGCAACGGCGTCGCCACGGTGGTGATCAGCCGCTGGGAAGGCGAACTGGATGCCGCCAAGCTGCACAGCGTGATGGCGCATCCGGTCGATATCGGCGAGGAAATGGAGCGCGCGCCGGCCTGAGTCAGTGCTTGGCCGCGTCGGCCTCGCTGGCGTGCTCGATCGCCTGCAGCAGATTCGGCAAGTCGGAATGCACGGTGCGCTCCACCAGGAATTCCGGCACCGGAAAGCTTGGCGCCACCAGTGCGTTATAGAAAAGCCGTGTCGCGTGCGCATTCGCCATCGGCTCGACGCGCCATTCGCCTTCCGAAATCCGCATGTCGCCGCCGACGCGCTTGAACAGCATGCGGTGGCCGTTTTCGTAGCTGGTGCGCACCAGCGTATGCAGTTTCGGCAGCAGCAACGCCCATTTAATGACGTGCTCGCGGATGTCCCAGCGACCGCCGGGATCGTGCTGCACGATGCGGCAGCTTTCCAGATTGGGAATGACATGCGACGCGCGGGCGCAGTCGGTAATCACGCTCCAGACCACCGGAGGCGGCGCGGCAATGTCGATGGACGCGCTGACGTGCGCGGCTTTGACCTTTTCATCGGTGTCGACGTGGACGAATGGCGTGGCGGCGGTGGCGCGGGCGGCGCTCAAGGCCACGAGCGCCGCGACGAGAAACAGGGACTCAAAGAGCCGCGGGGGCGACGCCATGGGCGCCTCCAGTTCGAACCGGCGCGATCACTATAGGCGGTTTTGGGCTTGGCGAACATCCTTCGCCCTGGCCGTAATCCGGACCCCTTGATCCATTGGCTTTTTGCTGCCACATGCCGCCCATGAACAAGGCGCTTGTTCCCTCCGATTCGATGCAAGGGTCGCCGCTCACCGCCGAGGTCGAGCGGCGGCGGACTTTCGCCATCATCTCGCATCCGGACGCCGGCAAGACCACGCTGACCGAAAAGCTGCTGCTGTTCGGCGGCGCCATAAATCTCGCCGGTCAGGTCAAGGCCAAGCGCGACCGCCGCTCGACCCGTTCCGACTGGATGGCGATCGAGCGCGAGCGCGGTATCTCGGTGGTCACATCGGTGATGACCTTCGATTACGATGCCCGCGTGTTCAACCTGCTCGACACGCCGGGCCATGAGGACTTTTCCGAGGACACCTACCGCACCCTGACGGCCGTCGACTCGGCGGTGATGGTGATCGACGCCGCCAAGGGCATCGAGGCGCGCACCCGCAAGCTGTTCGAGGTGTGCCGGTTGCGCGACATTCCGATCATCACCTTCATAACAAGATGGACCGCGAGAGCCGCGATCCCTTCGAACTCCTGGACGAGATCGAAAAGACCCTGGCGCTCGACACCACGCCGATGAACTGGCCGATCGGCCGCGGCCGCGATTTCGCCGGCACCTATGAACTGGCGACCGGCCAGATGCGGCTGCTCACCGAGGACGGCCGCGCGGCCGAGCCGCAGCCGCTCGATCTCGCTTCGCTCGCCGCCAAGAACAAGATGCTCGACGCCAAGGCGATCGCCGACGAACTGGCGCTCGTAAAAGACGCCTGCCGCCCGTTCGACTTCGCCTCGTTCCGCGAGGGCCATCTGACGCCGGTCTATTTCGGCTCGGCCTTGAAGAACTTCGGCGTCAAGGACCTGCTCGACGCGCTCGCGGCTTTTGCCCCGGCGCCGCGCCCGCAGACGGCCAATACCCGCAAGGTCGATCCGCACGAAGACGGCATGACCGCCTTCGTCTTCAAGATCCAGGCCAACATGGATCCCAATCACCGCGACCGCATCGCCTTCGCGCGGCTGTGCTCGGGCAAATTGCGCCGCGGCATGAAGGCGAGGCTCGTGCGCACCGGCAAGCCGATGACGCTGTCGGCGCCGCAATTTTTCTTCGCGCAGGACCGTTCGGTGGCGGACGAGGCTTATGCCGGCGACGTGGTCGGCATTCCCAACCACGGCACGCTGCGCATCGGCGACACTTTCACTGAAGGCGAGGAACTGGCTTTCCTCGGCGTGCCGAACTTCGCGCCGGAAATCCTGCGCCGCGTCAAGCTGGGCGACCCGATGAAGGCCAAGAAGCTGAAGGAAGCGCTTCAGCAGATGGCGGAGGAGGGCGTGGTTCAGGTGTTCCGCCCGCTCGACGGCGCGCCGGCGTTGGTCGGCGTGGTCGGTCCGTTGCAACTCGACGTGCTGCAAACGCGGCTGGCCGGCGAATACGGTCTCGACATCGGTTTCGAGACGCCGGAATTCCAGCTGGCGCGCTGGATCGCTAGCGCCGACGGCAAGAAAATCGACGAATTCGTCTCGGCCAATTATTCCAGCGTCGCGGAAGATCTCGACGGCGACCGCGTCTTCATGGCGCGCAACCAGTTCATTCTCGATTATACGCGCGAACGCGCGCCGGGTATCTCGTTCACCGATATCAAGGATGTGAAGAACCGGGATGCGGCCGCGGCATAGGCCACCTTGGCGGCCCTTGCTTTAGGTGCATGCAATCGCCTCTACTGCGTTCCGGTCGGGAGTTGTGTCATGGGTTTGCTGATCCTTGTCGTCGGGCTCGCCGTATTCCTGGGCGCCCATGTCTTCGTCACGCGGCGTGACGCGCGCGCCGCCGCCATCGCACGATTTGGCATCAATACTTATCGCGGATTATTCGCAGCGGTGGCGCTTATAGGCCTCGCGCTGATCGTGTGGGGCTACGGCAGCTATCGCGCCCATGAATGGGTCCAGATTTGGACGCCGCCGGCCTTCATGCGGCATGTCACCGTCGGCCTGATGCTGATCGCGGTCCTCTTGTTCACCGCCGCCTTCATCCCAAGCCATATCAAGGCCAAGGCGAAACATCCGATGCTTGCCGGCGTCAAAACCTGGGCCCTGGCGCACTTGCTGTCGAACGGCGATCTCGGTTCGATCCTGCTGTTCGGTTCGTTCCTGGCCTGGGGCGTTTACGCGCGCATCGCCGCCAAGCGGCGCGGCGATGTCGGCACCACAATCGCGCCTGCCGGCTGGACCAACGACATCATCGTTGTTCTGGTGAGCATCTTGATCTATCTCGCGCTTGGATTCGCCTTCCATCCGGTCGTCATCGGCGTGCCGGTGTTCGGGAGATAGCTTTGTCCATCCAGAATGAAACCAAGCGGCTCACCGCTCCCGATATTCTCGCGCGCAAAGGCGGCGAGCCGATCGTCTGCCTGACGTCGTATCACGCCCATACCGCGCGCATCGTCGACAAGCATTGCGACGTGATCCTGGTCGGCGATTCGCTCGGCATGGTGATGCACGGCTTCGAGACCACCGTTCCCGTCACGCTCGACATGATGATCCTGCAAGGCCATGCGGTGATGCGCGGCTCCAAGCGGGCGCTGGTCGTCATCGACATGCCGTTCGGCACCTATGAGGCCTCCAAGGAGCAGGCCTTCATGAACGCGGTGCGCGTGCTGAAGGAAACAGGCTGCGGCGCCGTCAAGGTCGAGGGCGGCGTCCGCATGGCGGAGACGGTCCGATTCCTGGCCGAGCGCGGCATTCCGGTGATGGGGCATGTCGGCCTTACGCCGCAGTCGATCAACACCATCGGCTCATTCCGCGCGCAAGGCCGCGAGGAGGCGGACTGGGGACGCATCGAACAGGACGCGATTGCGGTCGCCGAGGCCGGCGCCTTCTCGCTGGTGATCGAGGCGGTGGCCGAACCGCTCGCCCGCAAGCTGACCGCGGCTGTCCGCATCCCCACCATCGGCATCGGGGCGAGCGTCGCCTGCGACGGCCAGATTTTGGTGATGGAGGACATGCTGGGCCTGTCGCCGCGGGTGCCGAAATTCGTCAAGCGCTACGGCGACCTCGGCCCCGGCATCGACAAGGCGATCGGCGACTATGCCGCGGAGGTGCGGTCCCGTGCATTCCCCGGCCCCGACCACGTTTACCCGATGAAGGCCAAAAAGCCTTAAGTCCTGGGATATTAACGATTATCGGCGCAAGCTTTGCCTTGGCGTCGCCACATCGCTAGGTTACGCCGCAATTCGGCCCCGGGGGGCCAAGGCGCTGGTTTGACGCGGGTTTGGAGCTGTTCGTGGCCGATATTTTTCATGAAGTTGACGAGGAAGTCCGGCGCGATCAGCTCAAAAGGCTGTG
>DASWPX010000148.1:0-9600 GCA_036398395.1 Pseudolabrys sp.
CGTTGTCGGGTTGCCTTGGACGCGCGCGGCATTCAACATTGCTTCATACACGCTGCTGCCGTTCGGCCAGAAGGCAGTGTCGCGGGCTGAATATTCCGGGAGCAAAGACCTGGGCACGGGGCCATTGGGATTTCTGGGCAACATCATTTGGCTTGTGCTTGCCGGCTGGTGGCTGGCACTGGGTCATCTCGTCACCGCGGTGCTGCTCGCGGTCACCGTCATCGGTATTCCGTTCGCCTGGGCGCATTTGAAGCTCGCCGGAATAGCGCTTTGGCCGATCGGTAAGATCATCGTGCCGGCTTAATGCGCCCATTGAAGCTGCGGACCACGCGCTTGTTCTTGTTATTGGCGGGAAGCGCAACCGCGACGGCTTATCGCATCCAATGATAGCTTTGGCTGCCCGGCCGGTGGGAGTTGTCGGTTTGGGGATTCCAGCCGCGCTGGAAAAAGGAGCCGAAGCCGTCATCCGCGCGGGGAGTATCGCTTGCAACGAGAGCATCGGTCGAAGGCTTGCGCGTTTTGAAGCCGCCCTGGGGCTGGTTGCTCAGCACCGCGACGAACTCGGTCCGGTAGTTGGTCTCGCGGCTCAGCGGCTCGTCCGAGATGACGATCGAGGATCGCGGCAATGCGGTCGGCGCGATGCGATCGAGCACATCCTGCGGAATGGTGATGCGGTCGAGCGCGTCCTTGGCGTCGTCTGCGCTGTCGATCGTGACCGCTGACCAGCGCAGGCCGGCGTCGTTGCGTGACATCGCCGTGAACACATGCGTGCCGATGGGCTTGTCGGGATTGCGGATCGTGACGGGGGCCTCGATGGTCGCATCGAACACCTCACCCCCATCCGGCCACGGCTTATGCGTGTTGCGCCGCACGTAAAGTTTCTGAGTCGCGCGGCTGATGAAGATCGATACCGGCTCAAGCGCGAGCTTTGCCTCCTTCGCTGCCTTGGCGGAGTCGGTCTTCTTTTTTTCGGCCGTCTTGGCTGCGTCTTTTGCGGCAGCGGCGGCGTCGAGTTTGGTTTTCGCGTCGGCCTTGGCGGCGTCGAGCTGCGTCCCCAGGTCCGCGGCCCTGGCGCCGGCCTTCTGCTTAAGGTCCTCGGCCCGCTCCTTGGCATCGTCCGTCTTGGCAGCGGCGAGCGCCTTGTCGGCGCGGGCGAGCTCGGCGTCGGCGCGAGTCTTGAGTCCCTCCAGCTTGCGCAGCGACGACGTCACCGATGCTATCTCGCGCGGCGCTTTCGCGGCCGCTTTCTTCGCCTCGTCGGCGATCTTGGCGGCCTCTGCCGCCTCGCGTGCAAGCGCCTCGGCCTTGGCCGGCGCGGCCGCGATAGCCTCCCGGTTCGGCACGAACAGCGCCGGATGGGAGAACTCGACCGGCTCGGCGTCGTTTGGCGAGACGATCACCCGCATCCCGATCCACGTCTTGTCGAACAGTTTCTCGGCAAAGCCATAGGGCATTCGTACGCAACCGTGCGAGGCCGCATATCCGGGCAGCGGCCCTCCGTGCAGTGCGATGCCGTTCCAGGTGATGCGCTGCATGTTTGGCATCCAAGCGTCGTCATACATGCTCGAGTGGTGATCCTTGTTCTTCTCGAGGACGGCGAAAATGCCGGCTGGCGTTTCGCGCCCCGTAGTGCCGGTCGACACCGGCGCGCGCAGGATCCAGCCGTCGGCGTCGTAGAAAGTGACCTGCTGTGTCTTGATTGACACGATCGCCATGATCGGCTCGCCGGCGCTGCGCGGAGCCGTCGCCTCGGTGGCGCGCGCGGGCCGCGCCTGTCTTGCCGTGGCGTCGGCGGTCAGCGCCGTCAGAGCGGCTATCGCCGCAAACGTCACAATGGCGGGAGTGCCCCAAAGGCGCGCTGCCACGGAGGACCGCGCCGTCGTCAATCGATTTACCATGCCATATCCCGGTTAAACGTCTGTCCGCGCCCGTGTCGATCAAGATATTCAGATTAACGGCCAGCCGCCAGCATCCACGCCCAATTCGTCCCCGGGGATTAAGTCCAGATCGGTTCTCAGGTTCCCTTCCACTTTCCTTGAGTTACTTGCTCCACCAGCCCGGCGCTGTACCACGGCTGAAGGTTTGAAATCAGGCACGGACCGGTCAATCCACGTGTACATTCTCGTGAACCGGCCGCACATTGGCGCGTTATGGCGTTCACCCAGGAGGCTTCAATGCCCGGCAAACGGGTTCAGTTCGACGATGAAACCTGGTCCTCGCTCGACATGCTGGCGAAGAATTCAATGAATTCGTTTCAAGAACTGGCGGATGAAGCGTTCCGGGATTTGCTGAAAAAGCACGGTTATCCGGCGAGCCTCAGGGAAGCCCTTCGCAAGAGTGCAGGGATGAAGGCCGACGTTGTGCCGCTGCGCAGAAAAAAGCGGCTCTAGCCACGATAAATTCGCTTGAGACCGTTGTTCCGCAAATTCCCGTGCGCCGCCTAACGTCAAGGTGCTAGACTTTCAAAAAGGTACCGGCGTTTTGTAAGGGCGTGGGCACATGAAGAAGCGCGCGTTCATCGCGGCCCTCGGTGGCGCGGCATTAGGCTTGCTGACGGCGTGTAATTCAGCCGCCGCGCTCGAGACGGTGAAGCCCGAAGCCGCCCAAAAATTCCTGGGTCCGCTATTCATTGGCACGAATTATACCGTCAAGCCGCTTGCCCAAAGCGACGGCATCATGCGTCTCTTCGACGTCGAGACGCCCTACGGCCAATATCAGTTCGACGGCACCGAGTTCGCCAAGATGCGCCTTCAGGAACTCAGGGCCACCGCCACGCTCGAAAAGGTGTCCCAGTCCGAGGCCTTCGTCACGGCATTCGGCCGCACGGCATTGGCGCCGGCAAAATACGGCGTCGATCTTATCACCAATCCGGTCGACACCATCGGCCGCTCGCTGGGTGGCGTCGCCAATATGTTCGATCGCGTCGGCGCGGGCCTCGCGAACAACCACGCCGACCGCGACAACCTGCCGGACAGTCTGCTGGGCGTCAGCGACTCGCAGCGCGAACTCGCAGTCGAATTGGGCGTCGATCCTTATACGGATTTCCCGCCTCTGGCGGAAAAGCTGAAGCAAATCGCCGGCGCGCTGGCCGGCGGCGGCCTGCCGGTCAAGGCCGGACTGGCTTTCATACCCGGCGGCGTCGGCCTTGCCATTTCTTCCGCTTCGACCGTCGGCAACGCGAAAGACGTGCTGAGCAACAAAACGGCGGCGCAGCTCATTGGTGAAGTGCGCACCATCCTGAAATCGCTCGATGTGCCGGGCGAGACCATGGACCGTTTCGTCGAGAACCGGAATTACACGCCGGCCGATCTGCTGATCGCAGCGCGCGCTCTGGCGCAACTCGGCGCGCAGAATACGGCCGTCTTCGTCGCGCTGGCCGCCGAAGCCGGTAGCCGCAACGCGGCATTCTATCAGCGCGTCGAGGCCGAACTGTTGGCGGCGCGCAGCGCGGAGCTTGGCGGCATCGCCGGCTTCATCACCGTCTCGGGCCATGTGGTAACCGTGACGCGCGCCGGCAACGTGGTGGCGGCCTTTCCGTTCGACGGCTTGGCCTGGACCGCCATCCCCCAGCGAACCTTCGCCGAAGTCACCACCGGTCTGCCGTCCGGCTCCGGCACGCCGGTATTCGCCACGACCGGCGAGGTGACGCCGATGGCCGCCGCCGGAATCGGCAAACTCGGCTGGAAAATCGTGCGGGTTAAGCCGCTGCGTTGAACCACGGGAACCAACGCCATATATAGGCGTTACCGGCCGGGGATCGTGGATTTCGCGATAGGCCTCCCTCGAATTATTGGAATTTTGCCATGACACTCAGATCGTTTTCTGCGACCCGCGCGGTGCGTAGCGCAGGTATTGCCGGCATTCTTGCCGTTTGCCTCATCGCGACAGGGGCGCAAGCGCAGGGCGCAAGCCCGCTTACCAGGCTGGCCGGTCAATGGACGGGAAGCGGCACTATCGAACTCGCCAATGGCACGCGCGAGCCGATCAAGTGCCGTGCCTCGTATGACGTGCTTGAAGAGCAGAATAATGTCCAACTGAGCATTCGCTGCGCCAGCGACAGTTATAATTTCGACATGCACGCCAGCGCGACGCTGGCCGCGAAAACCATCAGCGGTATTTGGAACGAAGTCAGCCGCAACGTCGCGGGCAAGATTTCCGGCACGGCGGAAGGCGACCGCTTTGAAGTCGCGGCCACCGGCGCGGCGTTTTCCGCCAGCCTTGCCTTGACCACGCGCGGCAACAAGCAGTCGGTGGTTATCAAATCCAAGGAATCCGACGCCACCATCAAGGGCGCCACCATCACGCTTCAGCGCACCTGATCGTTGACCGCATCGGCAAACGCCGGCTTTCCGCCGGCGTTTATTTTTTTATCTTGAGCGCCAGCTTTTTGCGAAAAGCGCGATCGCGCTTCAGATGCCACTCGCGGCTCATGGCCTCGCGGCGCGTCGGAAACCACTCCGAATGCAACAGCACCCAGGCGCGCCCGCGCGTGGTCCGCGCGCCCGTGCCGGCATTGTGCTTGGCCAAGCGGCGTACGATGTCATTGGTCCAGCCCACATATGTGAGATGGCGGTTTCGCGTGCGGCTGCCGAGGATGTAGACGAAGCAGTCCATGGACTCGCGTCAGCGCAGGCCGTTGAAGCGGCTGTCAAAAGAACCGACCGGCACCACTGGCTGAGCACCCGCCAAGAGACCATTGCTGCTGGCCGGCGGCGGCGCCGAATAAGCGGTACGCAACTCGCTATCGGGCTGCGGCGCCGAGCGCTGCTTCACGGGAGCCGCGGCATTCTCGGCCGCCTTCGGCCTTGCCGATGCGACGTCACGCGGCTTCGGCGTCTGATCGGGAACGTTGTCGGCGATATCCTGCGCCGGCGCGGCTTCGCGCGGCTTGGGCAGTGCCGCCGGAGCCGGAGCGGCGGTGCGCACCGCGCTGTCGCGTTTTGACTTCGCCGCGATGTCGGTCTTGCTACCGCGCAGGGCGACCGCATCGCTCTCAGGCGCAGGCGTAGGCTCCGCCGGCTTTGCCTCGGCTTTGCCGCCGAACATGTTGCCCAGAAGCCCCGTAATCGTGGTCGGCTGCTCGGGCGGCGCCTCGCCCACCTTCGCCTGCGGCGCGGGCGTCGGCATCGGCACGCTCGCCATGACCACCGGCTGCGCCGATGGCGCCATATCGGCCGCCGCGACCGGCGGATTGGGCGTGCGCGGCAAGGCGCCGGGCGCCTGGGTGTTGCCGGCGATTTGATAGATGCGGCCGTTGTTGTCGTATTCGCTATGCGAGGCGAGCTTGGAGGCGAAGACCGGATTCATGCCGCCGTCGACACCTTGGCGGTCGGGCACGGTGGCGACGTTGCGGGCGATATATTCCGCCATCTGGAACTGCTCGGCGCGGCGCTTTTCAAGCACCACGTCGGCGATGTTCTTGTCGATCTGGTAGACCGGGCATTTGCCCTTGGGATCGAACTTGAGCGGCTTGGAAGAATTCTCCGGGTCGGCCGGATCGAACACGTAGCGCTTCTCGCAGACCGCGACCTTCGGCTCCTGGTGGGTGGCTTCGAAATTGTCGTAGCCTTCCTTCAGCATTTTCCAGAACGCGAAGTTCGGATTGTTGCGGTGCTTGGCCATGTTCAACGCGGTCATGCGGAACGGAAAGGCCTCGAGCTGGAATGCATTCTGTCCGCCGAAGAACGACTCGCGGGCCAGCGCGTAGATTTCCTGGATTTGCTCGTCGGTCATGGCGTAGCAGCCGCGCGACGAGCAGTCGCCATGCACCATCAGCTCGGAGCCGGTATAGCCCCAGGCGCGGTCATAGGCGTTCGGGAATCCGGTGTTGAAGGCGAGGTAGTAGTTCGAAGCCGGATTCATCTGGCCGGGCGTGATCGTGTAGAAGCCCTCCGGCGCCTGGCGGTCGCCTTCCTTCTTCTTGGGGCCGAGATCGCCCGACCAGCGGCAGATCGGGTAGGTCTTGAGCAGCGCGAATTCGCCGTTGCGGTTCCTTTTCCAGATCTCCATCTCCGCTTCTTCCTTGAAGATGCGGGCGAGGATCGGGGAATCCTTGTCCATCTGCTTCGCCTCGATTTCGGCGAGCGTCTTTTCGGACAGAGGAGCCTGCGCGCGGCCGGACGGCACGATGCCGTCGGCGTTGCAGCCGGCCAGAGCAATCGCCGCGGCCACAGCCGCGCACGCCAATAGCGCTCGTTCGTAGGGTCGTTTCAAACGCGATACTCCCCGGACGGGCGGGCCCTCATTACACAATCGTTATCCTTAAGATGTGGCGTCCGCAAGGCAAAGGGGACCGTCCCCAGCTACCGGTAAGCCTATGGTAAACCACCGGTAAAGGTCTCGGATGTGATCAACCGCAAGGCTTCCGCCGACGCCGTTTCAGCCCGCTATGCGGGTCAAGATACGGCCCATATTGAGGAACTTCTCGCGCCGCTGCCTGCGCACCCCGTCGCGGCCGAGCGGCTTGAGCTCGGCGAGCGCGCCGGCCACGGCCTCGCCAGTGGCGGCGATGGCTGCGGCGGGATCGCGATGGGCGCCGCCGGCCGGCTCCGTCACCACCCCGTCGATCACGCCGAAGCGCACCATGTCCTGGGCGGTGATCTTCATGTTGGTCGCCGCCTCCTGAGCCTTTGTCGTATCGCGCCACAGAATCGAGGCGGCGCCTTCCGGCGAAATCACGCTGTAGATGGCATGCTCCAGCATCAACACTTTGTTGGCGCTGGCGAGCGCAATGGCGCCGCCGGAACCGCCTTCGCCGAGGATCACAGCGACGCTCGGCACGCCCAGCGCCAGGCAGGCGTCGGTCGAGCGCGCAATGGCTTCGGCTTGGCCGCGTTCTTCGGCGCCGATGCCGGGATAGGCGCCGGCGGTGTCCACGAAGAAGATCATGGGAATGTCGAAGCGGTCGGCCATGTCCATCAGCCGCACCGCCTTGCGGTAGCCCTCGGGCCGCGCCATGCCGAAATTATGCTTGAGCCGGCTCTCGGTGTCGGAGCCTTTCTCATGGCCGATGACGCAGACGCTTTCGCCGCGGAAGCGGCCGAAGCCGCCGACGATGGCCGGGTCGTCGCCGAATTTGCGGTCGCCGGCGAGCGGAATGAAATTCTCGATCAGTCCGGCGATGGTATCCAGACAATGCGGCCTTTGCGGGTGACGCGCGACCTGGGTCTTCTGCCAGGGCGTCAGATCGGCATAGAGTTCCTTGAGCGCCAGCGCCGCCTTGCCTTCGAGCTTGTTGATCTCATCGGTGACGGAGACCGCGCTGCCGGTCTCGGCCATGGCGCGCAGTTCTTCGACCTTGGCCTCCAGTTCGGCCACCGGCTTTTCAAAATCGAGATAGCTGCGCATTGGTTCCCGGCAGGGTCATTATGAAAGCGGTGTGACGCAGGCGAAGCCCTTTAGTCAAGCAATCGCGTTAATATGGTTGCTAAGTTACCCATCCGCCAGCGGATGCAGGTCGCGCACCAGCGCCTTGAGACGTTCTTCCAGCACGTGCGTGTAGATTTGCGTGGTCGAAATGTCGGCGTGACCGAGCAAGGTCTGCACCACGCGCAGATCCGCGCCGTTATGCAACAGATGACTGGCGAAGGCGTGCCGCAACACGTGCGGACTCAGGCGCTCCGGTGCGACGCCGCAGACTTGGCCGAGGCTTTTGAGTTCGCGGGCGAAGTGTTGCCGGGTGATGTGGCCCTGTTCGCCGAAGGACGGAAACAGCCATTTCGATTGTGCAAAATCTTCGCCGCGCAGCTTGAGGTACTCGGCCATGGCGCGCTTGGCCGCCTGGTTGAGCGGCACCAGCCGTTCCTTGGCGCCCTTGCCGCGTACCACCAGCATGCGTTGATCGCGCCGCGCCGCCGACGCCGGCAACGCCACCAGTTCGGACACGCGCAAGCCCGTGGCATAGACCAGTTCCAGCAGGCACAGCAGCCGTGCCGCGCGCAGACGAACGGCCGGGGGCTGCTCTGCGTTTTCCGCTTGTTCGCGCGCCAGCACCAGCAGCCCGTCGACTTCGGCGATGGAAAGAATCTTCGGCAAGACGCGCGCGCGCTTCGGTCCTTCCAGGACCGCAGCCGGATCGTCGGCGCGTTTCCCTTCCGCGTAGAGAAACCGGTACAATTGCCGTACCGCCGACAATCGCCGCGCCAGCGACGAAGCCGCAAAGCCGCGCTCGGAGACGCTGGCCAGAAATCCGCGCAAGTCGTCGGTGCCGGCGTCGGCGATGCCGCCGCCTTGCGCGCGCAGATGCGCGGCCAAGTCGGCGAGATCGTTGCGATAGGCGGCAAGCGTATTCTCGCCGGCGCCGCGTTCGGCCGCCTGCATGTCGAGGAAAAGCTCGACCAGCGTTTCGTCGGAAGTTTTTGAGCCGCGGGCAATCATGCGCGCGGGCATCAGCGTTGCGGCTTGAGGAATTTGTCTTGCGGGATCGTCACGCTGATCTCACGCGGCTTGTACTGCACGAAGGTGGCGAGCGAAAACACAGCGCCATAGGCTATGGCGGCGATGAGGCCGACAAAAATAAGAAATCTGAATAGACTCGGCATAATCGGGATCCGCAAAACCGCCGGCGGCAAGCGCCAAGCGAATCTAAAAGCAAAATCTATCCGAAGCGAGTTACGACCACGTTCCGTTACCGCTGACAAGACCCGGCTTCGGCCCCGATTCGGCCCGCCATCGCAGTGGCGGCGATTCTGGTATATGGAACCAGTTGCGTCGATTTGGAACCCTATCATGGTTAACACCGCCGTTCAAAAAACCGCGGAAAATGGCCCGGAATCGGCTCTGGCCGCGTCGATCGTGCGCGCCTTGGGCAAGCGCTCGATCGTGCTTGTCGGCATGATGGGCGCCGGCAAGTCGTCGATCGGCCGCAGGCTCGCTACCCGGCTCGGCATTCCCTTCGTGGACGCCGATACCGAAATCGAGAGTGCCGCCGGCATGTCTATCCCGGAGATTTTCGCGAAACACGGCGAGCCCTATTTCCGCGGCGGCGAGGCGCGCGTGATCGCGCGGCTCCTGGACAGCGGTCCGAGCGTCCTGGCGACCGGCGGCGGCGCCGTCATGGACCCGCATACCCGCGAACTCATCGCCAGCAAGGGCATCTCGGTCTGGCTGAATGCCGATGTCGAGGTGCTGGTGAAGCGCACCAAGCGCCGCAACGATCGCCCGCTGGCTGAAAAAATCCGCGAGCTGATGCCGCTACGCGAACCGTTCTACGCGCAATCCGACATCGTCGTTCATTCGCGCGATGAACCGCACGACACGATCGTCGAAGAAATCGTGGGCGCGCTGGCAAAGCGTCTCGGCGTGACGGGCGAGGACAAGCAGTCATGACCGCGCCGCTCCGTCATGCAGAGCCCACCGTGGTGCCGGTCGCGCTGGGTACGCGCGCCTATGACATCGTCATCGGCCGCGGACTGCTCGCGTCGCTCGGCGCGCGCGTCAAGGCGTTGCGTCCCGGCGCCAAGGTCGCGATCGTCACCGACGAGACCGTGGCCAAACACCATCTCGCGGCAACCGAGGCCGCGCTCAAATCCGCCGGCGTTGGAAGTTCGGCCATCGTGGTGCCGCCTGGCCAAGGCTCGAAAAATTTTGCGACTTTCGAAA
>DASWPX010000149.1:0-1705 GCA_036398395.1 Pseudolabrys sp.
TTGCGGTACTAAGCGCGCGGACGGCCTGGGAGTTCTCAGCGGTTTGGAATGCGGGTCGTCGACTAATTGCGCGGCAATTCGGCGAGCTTGAGTGTGGCGGCGAAGCGCTCCTCCATCGTCAAGCTGTTGTCGCGGGCGATCGCTTTCAGCTTCGCGCGGCGGGGCGCGAATGACTTGGTCATCCGCTTGCGCCGGTTGTTCTTCTCGATCGAACTCTTCTTCGCCATACGTCTAGCTCCTTATTTCCGCGTTTGAGGCTTGTGGCCTCACTGCCGGAACGGGAAGTTGAATGCAGCCAGCAAAGCGCGCGCTTCTTCGTCGGTGCGCGCGCTGGTGCAAACGGTGATGTCCATGCCCCAGGTGTCGACGACCTTGTCGAAGTCGATTTCCGGGAAAACGGTGTATTCCTTGATGCCGATGCTGTAATTGCCGCGGCCGTCGAAGCTCTTCGGATTAAGCCCGCGGAAGTCGCGGATGCGCGGCAGCGCGATGTTCACCAGCCGGTCGACGAAGTCATACATGCGGGTCTTGCGCAGCGTGACCTTGCAGCCGATGGCTTGGCCGTCGCGCAGCTTGTAGTTGGCGATCGACTTGCGCGACAGCGTGATGACGGCCTTCTGGCCCGCGATCAGCGACAGATCGCCGGCGGCCTGGTCGACCTTCTTGCGATCTGCGACGCCCTCGCCGATGCCCATGTTGAGCACCACCTTGGTGATCATCGGCACCTGCATGACGTTCTTGTAGCCGAACTGCTTGGTCAGCTCCGGCCGCACGACGTCCTCGAAATGCTGGCGCAGGCGCGCCTTGTAGTCCGAGGCCACGCGCGGCTTCTTCACCTTGGGCGCGTCGTCCTTGACGGCCGGCGGCTTCTTGGCCTTTTTCGGTTCGGTATTGGTTTGCGTATCAGCCATCGATCTCTGCTCCGGAACGCTTGGCGACGCGCACTTTCTTGCGGCTGTCGCCTTCGCCGATGAACTTGAAGCCGATGCGGGTCGGCTTGCCATCCTTGGGATCCGCGATCGCCAGGTTGGACAGATGGATCGTGCTCTCCTTGGAGATGATCCCCCCCTCCTGCTGCGCGGACTGGCGCTGGTGGCGCTTGACCATGTTGACGCCGCGCACGATGGCGCGGTCGTCGGCCGGGCGCACTTCGACGACTTCGCCGGTGCGGCCCTTGTCACGGCCGGTCAACACGATCACCTTGTCGCCCTTGCGGATTTTTGCGGCCATCACAGCACCTCCGGCGCAAGCGAAATGATCTTCATGTGATTCTTGGCGCGCAGTTCGCGCGGCACCGGCCCGAAGATGCGGGTGCCGACCGGCTCCATCTGCGCCGTGATCAGCACGGCGGCGTTGCGGTCGAAACGGATGACCGAACCGTCGGCGCGCTTGATGTCCTTGCGGATGCGCACCACCACGGCCTTCATGACTTCGCCTTTTTTGACGCGGCCGCGCGGGATCGCTTCCTTCACCGATACGACGATGACGTCGCCGATGGTGGCATATTTGCGCTTCGAGCCGCCCAGCACCTTGATGCACATGACGCGGCGCGCGCCGGAATTGTCGGCGACGTCGAGATTGGTTTGCATCTGGATCATGATGCGGCTTTCTTTGTCGTTGAACGCAAGTTCCCGGAAGACATGGCGTTATTGAACTTTCTGCTTCTTCTCGCCGCGGATGACTTCCCACTTCTTGAGTTTGGAAA
>DASWPX010000150.1:0-10084 GCA_036398395.1 Pseudolabrys sp.
GGCGTAGCCGACCGACATTTCCGACTTGTTGCCGGTGGTCACCACCATGAGATTGAACTTGTTCGAGATCGCCATCAGGATGGTACCGCGCGCGCGGGCTTGCAGGTTTTCTTCCGTCACGTCGCGCGGCACGCCGGTGAAAGCGGCCGCCAGCGTGGCCTCGATGCCTTCGACGGCTTTCGCGATCGGCAGCATCTGGTAGCGCACGCCCAAGGCCTTGGCGCAGGCCGCGGCATCGTCGAGCGATTCCTGCGCGGTGAACTTGTAGGGCAGCATGATGCAGCGGACGCGGTCGGCGCCGAGCGCGTCCACCGCCATCGCCGCGCATAACGCGGAGTCGATGCCGCCGGACAGGCCCAGCACGACGCCGGGAAATCCGTTCTTGTTGACGTAATCGCGCAGGCCCAACACGCAAGCCGAATAGTCGGCGCGCTCGGCCTCGACGGAGGCGACCTTGGGGCCGTTTTCGCAGCGCCAAGTGCCGCCTTGCCGGACCCAATGAGTCGTGACGACGGTCTCCTGAAATGCGGCGAGCTGGAACGCCAGCGAACAATCGGCATGCAGGCCGAAGGACACGCCATCGAACACCAGTTCGTCCTGCGCGCCGACCTGATTGACGTAGATCGCGGGAAGCCCCTGTTCGGTGACGCGCGCCACCGCGATGTTGAGCCTCACGTCGCCCTTCTGCCGCCAATATGGCGAGCCGTTCGGCACCACCAGAATTTCGGCGCCGGTTTCCGCCAGGCACTCGACGATCTCCTCGCCCCAGATGTCCTCGCAGATCGGCAGGCCGAGACGCACACCGCGGAAACTCACCGGGCCCGGCATGGGCCCCGGCGCGAAGACCCGCTTCTCATCGAACACGCCGTAATTGGGCAGATCGACCTTGTAGCGCAGCGCCGCGATCGCGCCGCCTTCGAGCAGCGCCACCGCGTTGTAGAGCTTGCCGTCGTCGAGCCAGGGCGAGCCGACCAACAGAGCGGGACCGCCGCCCGCGGTCTCGCGCGCGAGCGTCTCGATGGCCGAGCGGCAGGCGGCCTGGAAGGCCGGCTTGAGCACCAGGTCCTCCGGCGGATAGCCGGCGATGAACAGCTCGGGGAAGACGACCAGATCGGCGCCCTGGGCCGCCGCGGTGTCGCGCGCGCGGCGCACTTTCTCCGCATTGCCGGCGATGTCGCCGACAGTTGGGTTGAGTTGCGCGGCCGCAATCGCGAGCCTATCGGAAGGACGGGCGTTCATAGCCATGATCTAGCGCCTGCCCTTCCGGTCGGCAATCGCGCCGGCGCACGGCTGTGCCCGGATTACAGCCCCGCGACCGCCGGCATCGGCTTGGCGGAGCGCTCTTTCTTGAGCAATTCCGCCAGCAGGAAGGCCAGATCGATCGCCTGCTCGGCATTGAGGCGCGGATCGCAGACCGTGTGATAGCGGTCGTTGAGATCGGCGTCGGAAATGGCGCGCGCGCCGCCGGTGCATTCGGTAACGTTCTGACCGGTCATTTCGAGATGCACGCCGCCGGCATAGGTGCCTTCGGCCTGATGCACCTCGAAGAAGCCGCGGACTTCCTTGAGGATCAGGTCGAACGGCCGGGTCTTGTAGCCGCTGGCGGACGTGATGGTGTTGCCGTGCATCGGATCGCACGACCACAGCACGACCCTGCCTTCGCGCTTCACCGCGCGCACCAGCGCGGGCAGGCTGTCGCCGACCTTCTCGGCGCCGAAGCGGCCGATCAGCGTCAGGCGGCCGGCCTCGTTGTCCGGATTGAGCATGTCGATCAGGCGCAGCAGATCGTCGGGCTTGAGCGAAGGACCGCATTTGAGTCCGATCGGATTCTTGATGCCGCGCGCATATTCGATATGGGCGTGATCGAACTGACGCGTGCGATCGCCGATCCAGATCATGTGACCCGAGGTCGCGTACCAGTCGCCGGTGGTCGAATCGACGCGCGTGAAAGCCTCCTCGTAGCCGAGCAGCAAGGCCTCGTGGCTGGTGTAGAATTCCGTGGTGCGCAGTTCAGGATGGCTCTCGAGATCGAGGCCGCAGGCCTGCATGAAGCCGAGCGCTTCCGAAATACGGTCGGACAATTCCACATAGCGGCGCGACTGCGGACTGTCCTTGACGAAGCCGAGCATCCATTGCCGCACGCTCGCCAAGTTCGCGTAGCCGCCCTGCGCGAAGGCGCGCAGCAGATTGAGCGTAGCCGCCGACTGGCGGTATGCGTCAAGCTGACGGCGCGGGTCGGGCGTGCGCCCTTCCAGCGTGAACGCATTGTCGTTGATGATGTCGCCGCGATAGCTCGGCAATTCAATGCCGTTGCGCTTTTCGGTCGGCGAGGAACGCGGCTTGGCGAACTGGCCGGCGATGCGGCCGACTTTCACAACCGGCGACGCCGCGGCGTAAGTCAGCACTACCGCCATCTGCAAGAACATGCGGAAGAAGTCGCGGATGTTGTTGGCGCCGTGCTCGGCGAAACTTTCCGCGCAGTCGCCGCCCTGCAGCAGGAAAGCCTGACCGTTGGCGACCTTTGCAAGCGCCTTCTTCAGATTGCGGGCTTCGCCGGCAAACACCAGCGGCGGGAAGGTCGCAAGCTGCTTTTCGACATCGGCCAGCGCCTGCCGGTCCGGGTAAACAGGGACCTGCTCAATGGGCTTCTTGCGCCAACTATCGGGCGTCCAACGCTCGGGCATCGCCAATTACTCCAACATTTGCGGGGGTTATATACGAACACCCCCGGCATATGCCAGACATAAGGATTGATGGTTATTCGGCGGTCCCGCGCACGTAAGTCATGGCCTTTTCTCGCATGGTGACCAATTCCTCGGCAGCCGTCGGGTGGACCGCCATGGTGGCGTCGAAATCGGCCTTGGTCGCCCCCATTTTCACGGCGATCCCTATCACCTGAATGAGTTCGCCGGCATCGGGGCCCGCGATATGGCAGCCGACGACGCGGCCCGTAATGCCGTCGACCAGCAGCTTCATGAAGATACGGGTGTCGCGGCCGGACAGCGTCGCCTTCATCGGGCGGAACGTGGTCTTGTAGACGTCGAGCTTCGCCAGCCGCTCCCGCGCCTGCGCTTCGGTCAGCCCGACCGTGCCGATTTCCGGCTCCGAGAACACCGCGGTCGGCACGTTAGTGTGATCGACCTCGGTCGGCATGCCGCCGAAAACAGTATCCGCGAAGGCATGGCCCTCGCGGATGGCGACCGGCGTGAGGTTGATGCGGTTGGTGACGTCGCCGACCGCGTAAATGTTGTCTACCGTGGTTTTCGAGAATGCATCGACGGCGATGCCACCGGTCTCGCCAAGCTCGACACCCACCGTCTCGAGACCAAGCCCATGCACATTCGGCTTGCGGCCGGTCGCAAACATGACCAAATCAACGACGACCTGCTCATTATCGGACAATTCGACGTCGTAGCCGCCGTTCACCCTCTCGATCGCGGCCACGGTCTGTTTGGTGACGATCTTGATGCCGCGCCTCACCATTTCGCCGCGCAGATGCTCGCGCACGTCGTCGTCAAAGCCGCGCAGAATGTTTTCGCCGCGGTAGACCAGCGTGACCTCGCTGCCGAGCCCGGCGAATATCCCGGCGAACTCGACGGCGATATAACCGCCACCCTGGATGAGAATGCGCTTGGGCAGTTTCTTGAGATGAAAGGCTTCGTTCGACGAGATGACGTGTTCCAGACCGGCAATATGCGCACCATGATAAGGCGTGGCGCCCGTCGCGATCAGGATGGTTCCCGCGCGCACCCGCGCGCCGGTCGACAGCCGCACGGTGTGGGCATCTTCCAGCACGGCGCGGCTCTTGACGATTTCGACTTTGTAGCGTTCCAGCGTGGTGACATAAGCCGCTTCCAGGCGCGCGATCTCGCGATCCTTGTTGGCGATCAGCGTTTGCCAATTGAAGGTCGGCTCCGGCACGGTCCAACCGTAGCCGGCGGCATCCTCGAAATCGCCGGAAAAACGCGAGGCGTAGACCAGCAACTTCTTGGGCACGCAACCACGGATCACGCAAGTGCCGCCGACGCGGAATTCTTCCGCGATCATGACCTTTGCGCCATGGCTCGATGCGATGCGCGCCGCGCGTACGCCGCCCGAACCTGCCCCGATGACAAAAAGATCGACGTCGTGGTCCGCCATCGGCCGTCAGCGCCCCATTGTTCGTAAAATACGCTGCCGATTAAAGAGCGTAGCCCTGCTTTTTCAATTCACCGCGCATCTTCGCGAGAACTTCGTCGGAAAGGCTATTTCCCCAAGTCTGCGCAAATTTAAAACCCGCGTCGACAACGGCGGGCTGCTCGACGAGAAATTTTTTGCCGAGCGGCGATGTATAGAATGCAAGCAAGTCCTTGAGTTCCTGCTCGTTGAAGTGCAACGCATATTGGCGAGCCAACTCGTTGACGAGTTCGTCAAAGCGCGGCGACAAATCGGTCTTAATCTTATCGGCGATCTCGGTAAGAGGCTTACTCAGATTCGGATTTTGCTGCAGCAAAAGGAGTTTCGCTTGTTCGACAACACCCGCGATCAAAGGGGTGAACAAATTCGTGCTGCCGGTGACTTGTACGATCTCCCTGGCGGAGGCGAGAGCCGCGGCCGAGGGCTGCTGCTGGGCTTGCGCGGCCGTGCCGCAAAAAGCCAGCGCCGCGGCGACCGTTGCCAAGCGCAACGTGCGTCCGGTGGATTGCATGAATTGCATCGTCATAACTCCGTTTGGCTTAAAACTCAGGACCGGTCGATGATCTCAACGCCGTCCGGCCCCGCGATAATGGCCATCCGCGCAAGATCGACAAACAGACCATGCTCCATCACCCCCGGGACCCCGGAAAGCGCATGCGCCATCGCCTTGGGATCGTCAATCCGGTCAAGCGCGGCATCGATGATCCAATGCCCACCATCCGTGACGAAAGCATGTCCATCCTTGCCCTGCCGCAGTGTCAAGCGAGCCGGCCGCCCCGCCGCGGTAATGGCCTTTTCCACGGCCCGCCGGGTCGCCGCATAGCCGAACGGCGTCACCTCAATCGGCAGCGGAAAGCGGCCGAGCGTGGCCACCCATTTGCTCCGGTCAGCGATCACGATCATGCGGGCGGAGGCGTTGGCCACGATCTTTTCCCGCAAAAGCGCGCCGCCACCCCCTTTTATCAAGCTCAAATCGGGCGCGATTTCGTCCGCGCCGTCTACGGTCAAATCGAGCTCCGGTGTCTCGTCCAGCGTGGTCAGGCGAATGCCGCATCGCTCGGCATCGGCGCGGGTCGCCTCCGAGGTCGGCACTGCAATGACATCGAGACCGGCGCGAACGCGTTGGCCGACCAGTTCGACGAAATGCTTGGCGGTCGAGCCGGTGCCGAGCCCGAGTCGCATGCCCGGGGTAACAAATTCGACGGCCCGGGCGGCGGCCGCGCGTTTCTGGGCATCAGCGTCCATCGTGACCGGCTGGAGATTCGCGCGTGAATGAGGGTCTTATCGAGCCTATCTAGCCCCGATCGCCGCGCCTGAACAGTCGAAAATCGCCGGCATTCCCGCCTCGCCGACGCCTCCGGCCTTTAGCCTTGCATCGGCCGCGCGCCGGCGTTAGCTGCTCAACCCCATGCCCGCGCCACTCATCGTCTTCGATCTCGACGGCACACTGGTCGATACCGCGCCCGATCTTATCGACACCCTCAACGTGGTGTTCGCGCGGGAAGGCTTGCCGCCGGTCGATTACCAGGTCGCGCGCAATCTGATCGGCGGCGGGGCTCGGGCGATGATCGAGCGTGGCATCAAGGCGGAAGGCCGTGAGCTTGGAGCGCAGAAGCTCGAGCAGATGTTCGACGATTTTCTCGTCTATTATTCCGCGCATGTCGCCGATCGGTCACGGCCGTTCCCGGGACTGGTCGATGCACTCGATGCGCTCGCCGCCGCGGGCCACCGCTTTGCGGTGTGCACAAACAAACTCGAAAGCTTGTCGGTTCTGCTGCTGGAAAAATTGAAACTGGCAGATCGCTTCGCGGCCATCTGCGGCCAGGACACGTTCGGGATTCAGAAGCCAGATCCGGAGATTCTGCGCCGAACTATCGCGGCATCCGGCGGCGACGAGAAGCACGCGATCATGATCGGCGATTCACTTACCGATATTCGCACCGCGCGCGCGGCCGGCGTACCGATTGTCGCCGTCGACTTCGGCTATAGCGATCCCCCGGTATCCGAATTCGAACCGGACCGGCTCATCAGCCATTTCGCACAATTGCCGGCGGCAATTGCTGCCATTTTTTCCGCACAATAACGGTCGCACCATTCCGACATGGTTAACGCGGTAAGGTTAACGCCGCGTCTCATGTTGCCTGGTCATGTTGCCGCTCGTATCCTGGCGAGCGGCGTTAAGTCGCTTGAGCGGACGAGATTAAATATAATGTACCGAGCTTTGATAATCTTGGCCGGCGCACTTACCCTCGCGGCGTGTTCGGCGACGCCGGATTGGCTGAGCTTCAACGCGCTGAAGCCGGCGCCGATCATGGACACCGTACGTTTTGAATCCGAGCCGCCCGGCGCGGAAGCAAAGACGTCGAACGGACAAACGTGCCGCACGCCCTGCGCGCTCGCCCTGCCGGTCAATGCGCCGCTTACCGTCACCTTTACGCTCAACGGCTACCTGCCGGAATCGGAAAACATCGAACCGATTTCCGCCACCGGCAACGCGCCGGCATTACAGCCCAATCCGGTGATGGTGGAACTCAATCCGGCGCCTCCGGCATCGCAGAAACCGGTCAAGAAACCGGCGCCTGCGGCGGCTAAAAAGAAGGCCGCTGCTAAACCCGCGGCGCGCGCCCAGACCCCTGCCCCTGCTTCGGCGGCGCCGCCCCCGCAGCAGCCCGCAGCCGCGCCATGGCCGGCCACGCCGGCGCCGCAGCGTTAAATCAGGCCTCGCAATCACGGTTTGTTGCGCCGCAACGGCGTTTCGGCCGCATGCGTGGATGTTGGCGCTATGGTCAATTCGAGTCGCTAGTCCTATATCTGCGTTATGTCGGACGGAACCTCCACAATCGAACTCGATCGCATAACGCAGCGTCCGCGTGCGCTGGTGGATCCGTTCGCGCGCGCCATCACCTATCTGCGGGTCTCGGTGACCGACCGCTGCGATTTCCGCTGCGTCTATTGCATGTCGGAGCACATGACGTTTCTGCCGAAGGCCGATCTGCTGAGCCTCGAGGAACTCGACCGCCTGTGCAGCGCGTTCATCGCCAAGGGCGTGGTCAAGCTTCGGCTGACGGGCGGCGAGCCGCTGGTGCGCCGCGGCATCATGACCTTGGTCGGTTCGCTGTCGCGACATCTTGAGACAGGCGCGCTGAAAGAGCTCACGCTTACCACCAATGGCTCGCAGCTTGAAAAGTATGCCGCAGAGCTCAAAGGCCACGGCGTCGAGCGCATCAATGTGTCGCTCGATACGCTGGACGCCGACAAATTCCGCGCCATTACACGCTGGGGCGATTTCGATCGGGTTATGGCGGGCATCGACGCGGCGCAGGCGGCCGGGCTGCGCGCGAAGATCAACACGGTGGCGCTCAAGGGCGTCAATGAGGATGAAATCGCGGACATGCTCGAATGGGCCAACGGCCGCGGCATAGATTTGACCGTGATCGAGGTGATGCCGCTCGGCGATGTCGGAGAAACCCGCCTCGACCAGTATCTGCCATTATCGATGGTGCGGGCACGGCTTGCCAGACGTTTCACGCTTGAAGACACCGATTATCAAACCGGCGGACCGGCGCGTTACGTGCGCGTCAAGGAAACCGGCGGCAGGCTCGGCTTCATCACGCCGATGACGCATAACTTCTGCGAATCCTGCAACCGGGTGCGCATCACCTGCACCGGCACGCTCTATATGTGCCTTGGGCAGGATGACGCCGCCGATTTGCGCACGCCGCTGCGCGGTTCGGAAGGCGACGATCTCGTTCATGCCGCGATCGACGAGGCCATCACGCGCAAGCCAAGAGGCCATGATTTCGTGATCGACCGCCGCCAGCAGCGGCCCGCGCTGTCGCGCCACATGAGCGTGACCGGCGGCTAATCAGGCGGCTCTTTCCACCGCCGTCACCAGGTCGCGCAATTCCTCCGGCCGCAGCCGGTACGGGGCAAAGCATATACCCAGATTATCGCCGCCGTTGCGCACGATCTTGCCCGAGATCGTTTTCATGCCTTTGAACGTCAACGCCACCTCGTCGCCGACCGTGAGGCCGTTCGACGCATCGATGCGCGCGCCGCCTTCGCTGACGTCACAAACGGAAATGGTGCAAGAATCGCCGTGATGATCCAGGCGCGCGGTCAGTTTGACCTCGTAGCGCGGAAATTCGCGCAGATCGGCTTTGACCGCCTTGCGCACGATATCGGGAATCTCGCGGCATAACGTCCGCGATGTGGCCTGCATGTGGGCGGCCACTCCGGAAACGTCCTGCGCGGTGGTCCGCGACCGTTCCACCATGTCGGCAATGCTCAGCATGCGGCCGGCGACATCGGATACGGCGGCGCTGGATTGGCGCGCACTGACCGCGAAATCCTCGGTCGCGGAGCGTTGCTGTTCGACCGCCGCCGATACCGACTCCGTGACGCCGGAAAGCTGATCGATGGCCTCGGCGACGCCAGCCAGCGACGCCACGACCTCGCGCGTGGTTGATTGAATCTCGGCGACCTTGGCGCCGATGCGTTCGGTCGATTGACCGGTCTGCGTGGCTAAAGTCTTGACCTCGGAGGCGACCACCGAAAAGCCGCGGCCGGCTTCGCCCGCGCGCGCTGCCTCGATGGTGGCATTGAGCGCGAGCAGGTTGGTCTGCGATGCGATCTGGTCGATCACCGAGACGATGTCGCCGATCTGATTAGCCGCCTTGGTCAAGGCGTCGATGGTCGCGCGTGACGCGTTGGCGCGTATCACGGCCTGGCGGCCAAGCTGGCTGCCGCGGCGCACCTGCTCGGAAATCTCCGCAATCGCCTGCATCACCTGATCGGAAAGCTGGCCGGCGGCCTGGTTCATGGCGCGCGAACTCTCGGCGGCGCTGGTGGTCTCGCCGAAAGCCGCGCGCACCGCCTCGAGCGCGGCCAGCATGTCCTCGGCTTTGATCTGCAACGTCGAGGCGCCGGTGACGATCGGTTCGATGCCGCCTTCGGTCGCGATTTCGACCTGATGCGCCAGATTGGACAAGCTGATTCGGCGCGAGGCCTGCCACGTGCGATCGAGATCGTTATGGACCAGTTCGCGGCGCTGGCGTTCGCCCAGCGCCTCGGCGAGCCGTTCGGTGGTGGCGATGAGGCGGGCGATCTCGCCGCGTCCGGTCGGAATGGACGTGGCGGAATGAAGTTCTGCATAAGCGATGGCGTCGAGTGTGTCGGCGGCCTCGGATAATGGCCGGGCTATTCCGCGCGCGATTTTCACGATCCCCGCTGCCGCCAAGGCCATGGCGGCGAGCCAGAGCAAAATTTGGGCGTAAAAAGCGTTATCCGCGCCGACCAGCGGCACCAGGGCCGGGGCCAGATAAGGCACCGCCAACAGAGCCGCCAGCGGCAGCAGAACGGCCGCCATGAGCCGTTCGGCGATGGTGAACTGCCGCATATTTATCGAGCCCCCGAGCCCATTGGCCTTTGTAGCCCCGGCCTAGTTAACCGGGGGTTTAGAAACCGTTAACCACGAGTTTCACCGTGCTGGCGGGCCTTATCTTGGCCGAGGAAAGACCCTGTCCAGAACGGGGTGCAATCAACTTCGCCATTGACGCCTCAGGCTACCTTTGGATTAAGGTGGGAGCCTAGTTCCGGCTGGGCACGTGGGGAATAAAGAAAAAATAAAAATCCGGGAGGGGAGTTGTTGTGAAGCCATTGTTGGCGTTCAGCGCCGCGATCGACCGTATCAACGAAAAGATTGGCTACGTTTGCAATTTCCTGGTGCTCGCCGCGTGTCTGGTGAGCGCCGGCAACGCCATGATCCGTTATGCGTTCAGCTACAGCTCGAACAGCTGGCTCGAGTTGCAGTGGTACATGTTCGCGCTGATGGTCATGTTCGGCGCGTCGTACACGCTCAAACGCAACGAGCACGTTCGTGTCGAAATTTTTTATCTGCTGCTGACCG
>DASWPX010000151.1:0-7611 GCA_036398395.1 Pseudolabrys sp.
GACCACCGTATTGTCGACGGTCAGCAGGCGGTCAGTTTCCTGGTGCGGGGAAAAGAAAATCTCGAAGACCCGGCGCGGACCGTGCTGGATTTGTAATTCTGACGATTGAGTGCGGAGTACATTGATGGCCTACGACCTCATCGTCATCGGCACCGGCCCGGGCGGCTATGTCTGCGCCATTCGCGCGGCGCAGTTGGGCTTGAAAACCGCCGTGGTCGAGAAGCGCGCCACCTTCGGCGGCACGTGCCTCAACGTCGGCTGCATTCCGTCGAAAGCGTTGCTCTACGCATCGGAGTTGTTCGAAGAGGCCGGACACTCATTCAGCAAGATGGGGATCGGCGTGTCCGCGCCCAAGCTCAATCTTCCGGCCATGATGACGTTCAAGGACCAGGGCGTCGACGGCAACGTCAAGGGCGTCGAATTTCTGCTCAAGAAGAACAAGGTGGACAGTTTTTTCGGCACCGGCCGCATCGCCGGCACCGGAAAGGTCGAGGTCAAAGGCAGCGACGGCAAGACACAGACACTTGAGACCAAATCCATTGTCATCGCCACCGGCTCGGACGTTGCCAAGCTCAAAGGCATAGAGATCGACGAAAAGCGCGTGGTGTCGTCCACCGGCGCGCTGTCGTTCGAAAAGGTGCCGGAGAATCTTCTGGTGATCGGCGGCGGCGTGATCGGACTGGAACTGGGCTCGGTGTGGCGCCGGCTCGGCTCGAAAGTCACGGTGGTCGAGTTCATGGATGGCCTGTTGCCGGGCATGGACGGTGAGGTGCGCCGTCAGGCACAGCGCCTGTTCGAGAAGCAGGGCATGGTGTTCAAATTGTCGTCCAAGGTCACCGCGGTCGACACTTCCGGCAAAAAGCTGAAGGCCACCGTCGAGCCGGCGAAAGGCGGTGCTGCTGAAACCATCGAGGCCGATATCGTGCTCGTCTCCACCGGCCGCGTGCCTTACACCGAAGGGCTCGGCTTGAAAGAAGCGGGCGTCAAGCTGGACGAGCGCGGCCGCGTCGCGGTCGATCATTATTACGCGACCAACGTGCCGGGCATCTGGGCGATAGGCGATGTGATCGCGGGCCCCATGCTGGCGCACAAGGCCGAAGACGAAGGCGTTGCGGTCGCGGAAATCCTGGTCGGGCAGGCGGGTCACGTGAATTACGACGCCATCCCGAATGTGGTCTATACTTTTCCGGAAATCGCCACGGTCGGCAAAAGCGAAGACGAACTCAAGGCCGCAAGCATCGCCTACAACGTCGGCAAGTTTCCGTTCACCGCCACCGCCCGCGCCAAGGTCAATCAGACGACCGACGGCTGGGTGAAGATTTTGGCCGACGCCAAGACTGACCGCGTGCTCGGCGTGCATATCATCTGCGCCGACGCCGGCAACATGATCGCCGAGGCTGTTCTCGCCATGGAATTCGGCGCCTCGGCCGAGGACATCGCGCGCACCTGCCACGCCCACCCGACGCTGCCCGAGGCGGTGAAGGAAGCGGCCATGGCCGTCGCCAAGCGCGCGATTCATATGTGATAATCCGACCGGCCTCATGGTGAGGAGCCGGGCGAAGCCCGGCGTCTCGAACCCATGGGCCGTCCAATCTTCGAGACGCCCGTTACGCGGGCTCCTCAGGATGAGGTCGGATCAAGAAATCAAAAAAACTATATAGGGAATCGAAATGGCCAAGGGTCACAAAGACAAAGTCGCGGTCATCACCGGGGCGGCCAGCGGGCTGGGGCAGGCCTTCGCCAAGCGGCTGGCCGAGGACGGCGTGCATGTCGCGTGCGTCGACATCGCCGACGCCGCGCCGACCGTGAAGCTTGTCGAAGCGGCGGGCCGCAAGGCCGTCGCCATCAAATGCGATGTCGCCTCGGAGGATTCGGTCAAGGCGATGGCCGCCAAAGTGCGGGAGAGTTTCGGCCAAGCCGACATCGTGATCAACTCGGCCGGCATTTTCCCCCAGACCGATCTCGACAAGCTCACCTTTGCGGACTGGAAGCGTATCCTCGGCATCAATCTCGACGGCACGTTTCTCGTCAGCATGGCGTTCATTCCGGGCATGAAGCAGCGCGGCTGGGGGCGGATCGTCAGCATGTCGTCGTCGACATTCGGTTCGGTGGTGACCGGCTTTGTGCCTTATGTATCGAGCAAGGCCGGCATCGTCGGTTTCACGCGCGCGATGGCGAGCGAACTCGGACCTTTTGGCATTACCGTCAATGCCATTCAGCCTGGTTTGACGCGCACACCCGGCGCGAGCGGCCGTCCGCCGCGCGCGGGTTTCGCCACCATGGAAGACGAGTTCAAAGCGGTGGCACAGATGCAGGCGATCAAGCGTATCGAGGAGCCGGACGATCTCGTCGGCGCGGCGTCGTTCCTGACCAGCGACGACGCCGCTTTCATCACCGGGCAGACGCTCAACGTCGACGGCGGCAGGGTGAGGACTTAAATCTGCGCCTTACACCGCCGGCAATGGGCACTATATTCGCCCGATGACGTCTCCTGTGCGCCGCCGCCCGTTTCACCGGCTCTTGGTGTTTCTCGCCCTGGTGTTCCTGGTCGAGGCGTGGCTGTGGGATCACCTCGAACCGCTCGTCGCCCGCGTCGTCAATGTCGTGCCCTGGGGCCGGGTCAAGGTGCGATCGCGCCGATTGATTGAAGTGCTACCGCCCTGGGCGGTGCTCTTCGTTTTCGTCATTCCATTCATTGTGATGCTGCCGCTGAAATTCCTGGAGGTCTATTTTCTGGCGACGCGCAACTGGTTCGGCGCCATCGGCGTCATCCTTTTCGTGAAGATCGTCGGGCTCGGCATCACCGCCTTCATTTTCGACGTGACGCGGCGCAAATTATTGCAGATGCCGTGGTTCCGCCGGATATACGAATGGTTCCTGGATGTGCGCGTATGGGCGCGTGGCATCACCGAGCCGGTGCGCGAACGCGTGCGCCAGTTGCTGTGGCTCGTCAGACCGAGCCGCGCGGCGCGTTTTCTGCGCCATTTCATGCGCGTGCGCCGCAATGCCTATCGCAACCGCGCTGCTTAAACTGTCGTCAAAATAAATGCACCGCGTGCGGCGCCCAGAAGCCGATGCCGGTGAATATCAAGCCCACCACACCGAGCAGGCCGGAAAACCATCCGAGGATCACCATCCCGGTGATGACCTGCGCCGAAGCCAGCACGATGCCGATCTGGAATACGGCGGAGGCAAATTCATATTGATGATAGCGCGCCAACGCCTCGTCGCGCTCATGCTCGGCATCCTTGGCGCGTTCGGCCAACTGCTTGCGGCCTTCACGCGACTCTTCGTCGTCGTCATAGCGGGCCGCGATCTTCTTCCACGCGTCGACCTGTTTCAGCAGTGCTGCTTTGGCTGCGGGGTCGGTCGCCTGATCGACGTTGAGCTGACCCTGCTCGCCAGCGGTGCGCACCACGGTCATGCGAATGGTTTTGGCCTGAAAGAACGCCCACAGGTCGTTCGAGGTGACGTTCAGGGTGATGGCCTTGGTCTGCGCGCTCTTGCCCAAGGTCTCGGAGAACGCCAGGAAAAGCGCCAGCACCGAAATCAGCAACGCGATTTTTTTGTTGCCGCCGTGCGCCGCGTGCTCGGCATGCTCCACATGCTCCAGATTTTCGTGCGCACTCATCGTTTCCTCCGGCGTCGATTGAAGGCAACGATGATACGAAACCCTGGGCGGGCGCAAGAGGCGCGGCGCGGGGAATGCGACAGTTTTGCTACGCCCGCGGATGCGCGCCGACATAAACCTCGAGCAAACGCTCGGAATCGACCGCGGTGTAGATTTGCGTCGTCGATAGCGAGGCGTGACCGAGTAATTCCTGGATCGCGCGCAAATCGCCGCCGCGCGCCAGAAGATGCGTGGCGAAGGAATGCCGCAGCGCGTGCGGCGTAGCGCTGTCGGGGAGGCCCAAGGCGCCGCGCAAACGCGCCATGGCCAGTTGTACGATGCGCGGGCCGAGCGGCCCGCCGCGCGCGCCGACGAACAGCGGGCCGTCCGGCGGCAGATCGAGCGGGCAAAGCGCGACATAATCCGCGATCAGCTTGGCGACCTGCGGCAGCACGGGCACCATGCGCGATTTGTTGCCTTTGCCGGTGACGGTGAGCGCGTCGGCGAGCGGCGCGACGTTGCGCGTCAGAACGAGTGCTTCGGCGATGCGCAGGCCGGAGCCGTAGAGCAGTCCGAGCACCGCGGCGTCGCGCGCGATGATCCACGGCTCGCGCGCTTCGCCGGCGCGCAGCTCGACTTCGGCCATACGTTTGGCATCGATAATCGACAAAGGTTTCGGCAGACTGCGCGGCAGCTTGGGTGTGCGGATGGCCGCAAGCGCGCCGACTTTGCCCTTGCCGTTGCGCTCCAGGAATTTTGCGAAGGACCGCGTACCGGCGAGCCCGCGCATCAGCGTGCGATTGCCGGCGCCATCGCTGCGACGAGCCGCCATGAAGGCGCGCACATCCGCCGGCGTAATCTTGGCCAAAGCTTCAAGCGACGGCGGCCCGCCTAGATGCTCAGCCAGAAACCTGAGGAACTGCCCGGCGTCGCGCTCGTAAGCTTCGAGAGTCTTGTCCGACATGCGCTTCTCGGCGCCGAGATAGCGAAGCCAGCCGGCCATTTCGGCGGCGACGTCGGGGGCGATTGCGATTGGCGCAGTCATGTCTATCTCTGCCGTTCCGGACCGCCAGATTAGGAAGCCTTCCTTCACCCTTCCTTAAGCGGCCGGAATCGGACACAAAACTCCTATGGCTGCACGTATTGTCGATGTTCTGGTGCCGGTGGCGCTCGACCAGACCTATTCCTACCGGGTGCCGGACGGGCTCGAACTTGGCGTAGGCGACGTGGTCTGCGTGCCGCTGGGCGCGCGCGGCGAGACCACCGGCGTGGTCTGGGCCGAAAACGACAGGCCCAACCCGCGCCTGCACAACCGGATGAAGGACGTGGTCGGCAAGCTCGACGTGCCGCCGCTCAAGCCCGAGCTGCGGCAATTCGTCGATTGGGTGTCCGGCTATACGCTGGCGGCGCGCGGCATGGTTTTGCGCATGGCGCTGCGCATGGGCGAACATCTCGGACCCGGGCGCGAACGCGTCGGCGTGCGGCTATCGGGTCCCCCGCCGGCAAGGATGACGCCCGCGCGCGCCCGCGCTCTGCGAATCTTTGCCGACGGACTGACGCGCTCGAAAAGCGAAGCGGCGCAGGAGGCGAGCGTCAGCGCCGGCGTGATCGACGGGTTGATCGACGAAGGTGCGCTGGAAACCGTGGTGCTGCCGCCTGAGAAAGTGACGTTGCCGCCCGATCCGGACTTCCGCAAACCCGAATTCGCGCTGGCGCAATTGGCCGCAGGCGATGCGATTCGCACCACGGTCGACCAGGGCGGCTACACCGTTACGCTGCTCGACGGCGTCACCGGCTCCGGCAAGACGGAAGTCTATTTCGAGGGCGTCGCCGAAAATATCCGCAAGGGACGCCAGACCTTGATCCTGATGCCGGAAATCGCGCTCACCGGTCAATCGCTCGACCGCTTTACCGAACGTTTCGGCACGCGTCCGGCGGAATGGCATTCGCAGCTTTCGCCGCGACTGCGCGCACGCACCTGGGCGGCGGTGGCGGCGAACGAAGTGCAGGTCGTGGTCGGCGCACGCTCGGCGCTGTTTCTGCCATACGCCGATCTCGGCCTGATCGTGGTCGATGAGGAGCATGACCCGGCCTACAAGCAGGAGGACGGCGCGCACTATCACGCCCGCGACATGGCGGTGGTACGCGGCTCGATTGCGAAGATTCCGGTGCTGCTCGCCTCGGCGACGCCTTCCGTCGAATCGGAGGTCAACGCGCGGCGCGGGCGTTACAAACGTATTCACTTGCCGGAGCGTTTCGGCGGCGCGCATTTGCCGTCGGTCGAAGCCATCGACATGCGGCGCGAAGGTCCGCCGCGCGGCCGCTTCATTTCGCCAAAGCTCGCCGAAGCGGTGCAGAGCACGCTGGGACGCGGCGAACAGGCGCTGCTGTTTCTCAACCGCCGCGGTTTCGCGCCGCTCACTTTATGCCGGGCCTGCGGCTTTCGCCTCCAGTGTCCGCATTGCGACGCCTGGCTGGTCGATCACCGCTTCAAGAAGCGGCTGGTCTGCCATCATTGCGGCTTCAATATGCCGACGCCGTCGGCATGCCCGAGTTGCCAGGCCACCGACAGCTTCGCGCCGGTCGGCCCCGGCGTCGAACGGCTCGAGCAGGAGGCGGCCGAGCTGTTTCCCGACAAGCGCATATTAGTGCTGTCGAGCGATCTCGTTGAATCCATGGAGCGGCTGCGCCAGGAACTCGACGACGTGGCAGAAGGCCGTTTCGATCTCGTCATCGGCACGCAATTGGTCGCCAAAGGCCACCATTTCCCCAAGCTCAATCTCGTCGGCATTGTCGACGCCGATCTCGGCCTCGGCAATGGCGATCCGCGCGCCGCCGAGCGGACATTCCAATTGCTGCATCAGGTGGTCGGGCGTGCCGGCCGCGAGGAGGGCCGGGGCATCGGCTTTCTGCAAACCCATCAGCCTGAACATCCGGTGATGAAGGCGCTGATCCTGGGCGACCGCGAGGCGTTCTATTCAAGCGAGATCGCGCTGCGCGAGGCGACCTCGTATCCGCCTTTCGGACGGCTTGCGAGTCTGGTGATCACGGCGAATGAGCGGCACGCAGCCGAAAGCTACGGCCGTACGCTCGCCGCAACGGCGCCGAAAGAGGAGCAGGTGCGCGTGCTCGGTCCCGCCGAAGCGCCGATCGCGGTGGTGCGCGGCCGTCATCGTTTCCGTATTCTGGTAAAAACGCCGCGCGCGTTCGATCTCTCGGCCTATTTGCGAGAATGGCTCACTGCCGCCCCCAAGCCGCGCGGCAATGTGAAGCTCGAGGTCGATATCGATCCGCAAAGCTTTTTCTAAGCCCGCGGCTCCGGCCGCCGGCCGCCGGGCTGCAACAGCACGCAGGCCGCCGCGCAAAAGATCATCACGAAGCCGACAATGTCCGGCGTGCTCGGCCGCTCGCCGAGAATAATGGTGGAGGCCGTGACGCCGATCACCGGCACCAGCAGCGCGCCGATAGACGCCGTGGTGGTCGGTAGTCTTCCGACAATCGTCCACCACAGAAAATGCGCGAGCCCGACGCCAAGAATGCCGACATTGAGGACTGCCAGCACCGTTACCGTATGCAGCGGCCACAAGTGAGGATAGCCCTCGAAGATGAACGTGCCCGCGGCGATGAACAGAAAGCCAAACAGCAATTGCCATGACGCGTTGGCCAATGGCTCGACCTTGGCCTTCACCCATTTCATATAGACCGTGGCAAAAGCCCAACTGAACGCGCACGCGAGCGAATAGAACACCGACGGCGGGAAGCCGTCGGCGAACAGCGGCCACACCAGAATCGCGATGCCGGTGACGCAGAGCGAAAATGCCAACAGCCCGATTCTGTTCAGCCGTTCGCCGAGCATCAGGAAGCTCAACACGGTGGCCCAGATCGGCATCGAATAAGTGATGATGATGGCGCGCGAAGTCGCCCCGCTCATTTGCGCGAAGCCCGAAAGCAGTTGAAACGCCGCGACGTTGAAGAAGCCGGCGACCATGACGTGTTTATAT
>DASWPX010000152.1:0-26947 GCA_036398395.1 Pseudolabrys sp.
CGGAAGGCGCCGCGACCCGCGCCAATTTGACGCGCATCGCCAATGTCGAGCAGCGCAAGAGCAACGAGATGATCGGCGCCGAACTCGGCTACCGCTATGCCGGCTCGCCGGTGATCTGGCCGGAGCAGGGGCCTCCGCCGGAACACGATTTCATGACCTATGTGCCGTCAACCTGGCCGGGCTCGCGCCTGCCTCATGTCTGGCTCGACGACGGCGCGGCCCTGCATGACCGCATCGGCGACGGCTATACGCTGTTGCGCCTGGCCGGCTCGCGGATCGATGCAGCGCCGCTGGCGCGCGCCTTCGGATTATGTGCGGCACCCTTCGCGGTGCTTGATGTTCCCGACGCGCGCGTGCGCGAAGTTTATGGCGCCGATCTGCTGCTGTTGCGGCCCGATCTGCATGTGGTCTGGCGCGGCAGCCGGCTCGACGATCCGATCAGGCTGGCGGCGGTGGCGACGGGGCATTAGGCTTGCGCCGCATATGAGGATGTAGATGTCGAAGAAGCTTCCGCTCACTTTTGCCTGCGGCGATTATGAGATCGTGCGGCCCCTAATTGATGGCCGGGTAGAGGCCGACGGCATCGATCTCACCATCCTCACCGACATGGATTCGGCCGCGCGGCATTGGCGTTTCCTGCGCAACGGCGAGTTCGACGTGGCGGAAGTCTCGGCTTCATCCTATCTTGCCGCGCGCGACAACGACTGGCCGTTCCGCGCCATCCCGGTGTTTCTGCACCGTCGTTTCCGTCACGGCTTCATGTTCATCAACACGAGCAAGGGCATCAAGGCGCCTAAGGACCTGATCGGCCGCAAGGTCGGCGTCAAGACGCTGATGACCACCGCGGTGCTGTGGACGCGTGGCATCCTCGAACACGAATACAACGTGCCGCTGAAATCGATCGAGTGGTTCGCCGAACTTGAGGACGACGTGGCGGTAAAACTGCCGGCGGACCTCAAAGTGACGCGGCTGCCGGACAACAAATCGGTCGAAACCATGCTGGCGGACGGCGAACTGGATGCCGTGCTGCATGCCGACCTGATCAAGCCCTTTCTCCTCAAGGATGCGCGCGTGGCCCGGCTGTTCTCCGATCACAAAACGGAAGAGACGGCCTATTTCGAGAAAACCGGCATCTTCCCCATCATGCACGTTCTTGGCCTTCGTCAGTCGCTTGCCGAACGGCATCCCTGGGTCGCCGTCAATCTGTTCAAGGCGTTCGAGGGGGCCAAGACGATCGCCATGAAGCGCATGGAAAATCCGCGCATTGTGCCGCTCGCCTGGTATCGCGACGCCTGGGAGGAACAGGAGGCAATACTCGGCGCCGATCCATGGGCCTACGGCCTGAGCGCAAGCAACCGGAAAAATCTGGAAACGCTCATCGGCTATTCGCACGAGCAGGGACTGATCAAGAAGAAGGTCGAGCTGGAGGAGTTGTTTCTGAACGTCTCGCTCGGCAGCAAGCGAGGCATCGAGTATCGGATTTAATAACCCGTCATGGCCGGGCTTGTCCCGGCCATCCACGTCTTGTCTTATGTCGATAAGAAGAAGCGTGGATGTCCGGCACAAGGCTAGGCGTGAAAGAGAAATTGGAGGATTCATGCTCAAGGCATTGATCGCGGCGCTCGCGATTGTCGCCACGCTGTCATCCGCGCACGCGCAGGACAAAGTCTGGAAGCACGGCATTCTCGAAGCCAAGAGCGATTCCGGCTTCATCGCCATGGTCGACAAAGGCGGCTTCGGCGCCAAGCACGGCCTGAAGGTGGAGATTCTCCAGATCAAGGCGGGCGCCACGTTAATCAAAGCGTTGATCGCCGGCGAGATCGACAGCGTCGACATGGGCGCGGCCGAAGCGATCGTGGCGGGTGCGCGCGGCACCGGCGTCAAAATCGTCGGCTGCACATGGCCGGGCGTGCCGCAGGTGGTGCTGGCCAAGGCGGAAATCAATTCGCTCGCCGATCTCAAGGGCAGGAACGTCGCGATTTCCTCGCCCGGTTCGCTGCCCGACCTGTTGTTCCGCGGCATGCTGGATGCCGCCAATGTGCCGTTCTCCGACGTGAAGCTTGCGACGCAGGGCGCCGATCTCGACCGCTACAAATCGCTGGTCGCCGGCATTACCGACGCCGCGGTGGTGTCGAACGAGTTCGAAGCCGTCATGCCGCCGAATATCAAGGTGCTGGCCAAGGGCAACACCGCGGTGCCGAAGTTTCTCCGGCTGTGCCTCGCCACCAGCAGCAAGGTCCTGACAGGGCGGCGCGACGATCTGGTGCGTTTCGTGGCGGCCGAGATGGACGCTTATGCTTATGCCGCCGCGCACCGCGACGAGACCGTCAAGCTGGCGCAGGAACTGACGAGCGCCAAGCCCGACGACAACCGCGCCGCCTTCATTACCGACCAGGCGCTGCGCGAGAAGCAGATCGATCCGGCGCTGGCGATTCCGTCCGACCGCATCGACTGGATGCAGCAATTGTTCGTCAAGGCCGGCGTGCTGCCGGCGACGGTGCCGACCGTTTCGATCGTCGACACCACCGTGCGCGACGACGCGTTGAAGCAGGCGGGGAAGTAGCTAGGCGGCCTGCTCGCGCAGCACTTCCGTTGCAATGCGGTGGGCCTCGTTGGAGGCCGGAATACCGCAATAGAGCGTCAGCAGCAGCAGGACTTCTTGTATCTGCTCGGCGGTCACGCCGTTCTTCAGCGCGCCCTTGAGATGCACGCGCAACTCGTTGGCGTGCCCGGCCGCCGCCATCATGGCGATCATGATGAGCGATTTGGTCGCCGGTGGCAGCGCGGTGCGGCTCCAGACGTCGCCATAAGCGTAAGCGTTGATGATGTGCTGAAGCGGTTTGCCGAAATCGCCGAACGCGGCCATGCGTTTTTCCACCGCGTCGCGGCCGAACATCTCGGTGCGCAGTTTCAAGCCGCGGTCATGTTGTTCTTTGTCGTCCATCGGTCGCTCCCTTTGAGAGATCGTGCGCCACAATGGATTATGACATATTTTCTTCCCGCCGCCCGCGGCCGACGTTCATCAGGTTATGGCGGCAGGATATTCAGGCGTCGCTCTTGGCCTTGCCCTTTGCGGCCGCTTCCGGCGCAAACAGGGGAATCATCGCGCGCTTGATCGCCGCCTGCCGGGTCGGCGCGGTGATCTGCGCGCCCATCAGATCGGTGATGTAGAACACGTCGACCACGCGCTCGCCGAAAGTGGCGACGTGGGCGGAGGCGATGTTGAGGTTGAGCTTCGACAGCGTCGTGGTCATCTCGTAGAGCAGACCGGTACGGTCAAGGCCGGTGACCTCCATCATGGTGTAGCGGTGCGACCACTGATTGCTGATGGTGACGGTCGGCTCCAGCGCGAAGGCGCGGATGCGCCCCTTCGGCGCGACGCGCTTGCCCAGCGTGTCGGGCAGCCGCAATTCGCCGCGCAGCGCCTTCTCGATCGAATCCGCAATCCGGTTGGCGCGTCGTTGCTCGTCTTCGTCGCGCTCGAATTCGCGCGACAGCGAGATGGTGTCGAGCGCCAGCCCGTCGGTGGTGGTGTAGATCTGCGCGTCGACGATATTGGCGCCGGCCATGGCGCAGGCGCCGGCGATGATCGACAATAGCCAGGGATGGTCCGGCGCCAGCACGGTCAGTTCGGTGACCGCGCCGCCCTGAAAGCCGACGGCGGTGGCGAGCGTCTTGCCGGCATCTTCCGCGGCCATCACGAAGTGCGCATGCTCGACCTTGTGCTGGAGATCGACCTTGAGCCAATAGGCCGGATAGAGCCGCGCGATATAGGCGTCCAGGCGCTTGGCAGGCCAATGCCGCAAGGTCTGGCGGAATTCGTTTTGCGCGATGGCGACGCGCTGGGCGCGGTTGACCTCGGAGAAGCCGCCGGTCAGCACCGGCTCGGTCTCGTAATAAAGCGTGCGCAGAAGCTGCGCCTTCCAGCCGTTCCACACACCGGGGCCGACGCCGCGAATATCGGCGGTGGTGAGGATGGTCAAAAGCTTGAGCCGCTCGGCCGATTGCACGGTTGCGGCAAAATTTTCCACGGTCTTGCGATCCGACAGATCGCGTGATTGCGCCACGCTCGACATCACCAGATGATTTTCGATCAGCCAGGCGACCATCTCGGTATCGGTGGCCGAGAGACCGAAGCGCGGACACAGGCGCCGCGCCACCCGCGCGCCGGCGATCGAATGGTCCTCGATGCGGCCCTTGGCGATGTCGTGCAGGAACATGGTGACATAGAGCACCGTGCGGTTGCCGGGCAGCAGTTTGTGGAACAGCTCGTGCGCCAGCGGCGTATCGGGATCGCGGCCGCGCTCGATGTCGGTCAGGATGCCGATACAGCGCAGCAAATGTTCGTCCACGGTGTAGTGGTGATACATGTTGAACTGCATCATCGCGACGATCTTGCCGAAGGCCGGCACGAAGCGGCCGAGCACGCCGGACTCGTTCATGCGCCGCAGCACCGTCTCCGGATCGTTCTTGGAGACGATGATCTCGACGAACAGCTTGTTGGCTTCCTTGTTATCGCGCAGTTCGGCGTCGATCAGGTCGAGCGAGCGCGTCATGGCGCGCATGGCGTCCGGGTGGAACGCGAGATTGTGCTTCTGCGCCAGATGGAAGATGCGGATCAGGTTGACCGGATCGCGCTTGAAGACGTTGGCCTGCGCCAGCTTGATGCGGTTCTTGTCGACGATGAAATCGTCGGTCTCGGCCAGCTTGCGGCGCTTGCCGGTCGAGAACGTCGCCATCACGCGGCTGAGCACCGGCACGCTCTTGGTCTGGCTGTCTTCCAGTTGCGCGCTGAGGATGGCGGTGAGGTCGCCGACGTCCTTCGCGATCAGGAAGTAGTGCTTCATGAAGCGTTCGACATCCTTTTGTCCCGGATGCGCGGTGTAGCCGAGCCGCTGCGCGATCTCGCGCTGGATGTCGAAACCGAGCCGCTCCTCGGCGCGGCCGGTGACGAAGTGCATGTGGCAGCGCACCGACCAGAGGAAATCCTCGCAGCGGCGGAACAACTGGTATTCCTGCTTGTCGAACACGCCGCGCTTGATCAGTTCGTCCGGCTCGCGCACGCGATAGACGTATTTGGCGATCCAGAACAGCGTGTGCAGATCGCGTAGGCCGCCTTTGCCGTCCTTGACGTTCGGTTCGACCAGATAGCGCGATTGGCCGGAACGGCGAATGCGTTCCTCACGCTCGGCGAGTTTGGCGGCGACGAATTGCGACGCCGTGTTGCGCACCACCTCGTCGTCGAAGCGCGTCACCAGTTCGTCGAACAGCGCCTTGTCGCCGAGCAGGAAGCGCGCTTCGAGAATGGCGGTGCGGATGGTCATGTCCGCCTTGGCCTGGCGGATGCATTCGTCGACCGAGCGTGTGGCGTGTCCGACCTTGAGCCCGGTGTCCCACAGGCAATAGAGGATCGCTTCGGCGATCTGCTCGCCCCATGCGGTCTGCTTGTAGGGCAGGAGAAACAGCAGATCGATGTCGGAGCCCGGCGCCTGAAGCCCACGGCCGTAGCCGCCGGTGGCGACGACGGCCATGTGCTCGGACTCGGACGGGTTTTGCGACGGGTAGAGATGCTTTTTTGCAAACTCGAACAGGATGCGGATGACCTCGTCTTCCATCCGGCACAGCCGTTCCGCGCAACGGCGGCCGTGGCGGTCCTTGAGCAAGAGCTGCTCGGCCTTGGCGCGGCCGTCGGCCAGCGCCTCCTTGAGGCGCTTGGCCAGCGCCGTGCGCATCTCGCGGTCGTTGCCGGCATGGGTCTTGGCGATTTTTTCGAGATCGGCGGCGATGGCGCGCACATCGATCAATTCGCCCGGCGTCCGCGAAGGACTTTCGGGACGCGGGCGGGGTGACGGTGATTCGACGGCGAGGGAGGCCATGACGCGCACCGGGATAGCGGAGGCGGTGAATTAAGTCACCGCCGCGCTGACTATAATCGCGCAATTTTCCGCTGCGGCGCAGTAGAATTGGCGCTTTATTGCCGTGGATATAGGCAGGCGGCCGGCATTTTTCACGGAAAAATTGCCGTACCGGCAAAATGCGGTTCATTCGGAAAAACGCTCTTGCGCCGCCGCCGATACGGCGATGCGCGCCATCGGGGCTGCCTTGAACGCGCCGGCAACGCTATAAAGGCGGTACAAAAAACGCCGGGGAGGAATGCCATGCGTATGTTCCAAGTCTGCACCTGCGGTCAGCCGCTGCAGCTCAACGAAGCGCCGACGCCGCAGCCCAAGGGCACGGAGGTGCTGCTGAAGGTGCTGGCGGCCGGCGTCTGCCACAGCGACCTGCATCTGGCCGACGGCTATTTCGACCTCGGCGGCGGCAAGAAGATGAGCCTGCAGGACCGCGGCATGAAACTGCCGGTGACGCTGGGTCATGAGAATGTCGGCGAGGTGGTGGCGGTCGGCCCGGACGTGAAGGACGTCAAGATCGGCGCGCGGATGCTGGCCGACCCCTGGATCGGCTGCGGCACCTGCGCGGCCTGCAAGCGCAACGAGGACAACTTGTGCATGGCGATGCGCAGCCTCGGCGTCTTCATCAACGGCGGCTATGCCGACTACGTGATCGTGCCGCATCCGCGCTATCTGTTCGACATCGGCGACCTGTCGCCGGAGCGCGCCGCGCCTTTGGCCTGCTCGGGCGTGACGACGTTCGGCGCCTTGAAGAAGGTGACGACGCTCAAGCGCGATCCGACGGTCATCATCGGCGCCGGCGGCCTCGGTCTGATGTGTCTCGCCCTGCATCAGAAGATGGACGGCCACTCGGCCATCGTCGTGGACATCGATCCGGCCAAGCGCGAGGCCGCGAAGAAAGCAGGGGCGGCGGCGGTGGTGGACGCCAGGGCGCCCGACGCGCTGGATCAGATCAAGCAACACACCAATGGCGGCGCCTATGCCGTGATCGATCTGGTCGGCTCGTCGCAGTCGGCTCGGCTCGGCTATGACAGCCTGGTCAAAGGCGGCAAATACATCATCGTCGGCTTGTACGGCGGCGACCTCACGGTATCGCTGCCGCCGATCCCGATGCGGGCACTTATCATCCAGGGATCCTATGTCGGCAGCGTTCCGGAGATGGCCGAGTTGATGGCGCTGGTGCGCGCCAAGGGCCTGCCGGACGTACCGGTCTCGACGCGCCCCCTCGACGACGTCAACGCGGTGCACGGCGAATTGCGCGCCGGCAAGGTGACGGGCCGCGTGGTGCTGATGCCCGCGTAATCTTTTTACCTCTCCCCGTTTACGGGGAGAGGAGGAAGAAAAATGCCACCCGACCTCTATTTCGCGCTCGTCCTCATCGTCAAAATGACCGTCACTGCCGGCTTCGTGCTGCTGGCGACGGTGACGGCCGAACGCGCCGGGCCGCTGGTCGGTGGACTCGTGGCGACGCTGCCGGTCGGCGCGGGACCGGTCTATGTGTTCCTCGCGCTCGACCACGACACGCATTTCATCGCGGTGAGCGCGATCCACTCGCTCGCCATCAACGCGGTGAACATGCTTTTCGCCTTGAGCTACGCTTGGCTGGCGCAAAGCCGTTCGCTGCGCGTCAGCCTCGGGCTATCGTTCGTGATATGGATTGCGCTGGCGCTGCTGATTCACGCGATTGCCTGGAGCTTTTCTGCCGCCGCCATCGTCAATATCGTCGTCGCCGTCTTTTGCGTCGGGCTGTCGCGGCCGTTGCGCCATGTGCGCATGCCGGTCTTCCGCGCGCGCTGGACCGATCTGGCGATGCGCGCGCTGCTGGTCGCTGCTCTGGTCGGCGTCGTCGTTACCTTCAGCTTTCAGCTCGGCGCCAACGGCAGCGGCGTTCTCGCCGTGTTTCCGGTGGTGCTGATCAGCATCATGTTCATTCTTCACAGCCGCGTCGGCGGCAAGCCGTCCGCCGCGGTGCTGGCCAACGCGCCGCTCGGGCTGGTGGGATTCGGGCTCGCCTGCACGATGCTGCATTTCGCCGCCGAGCCGTTCGGCAGTCCGGCCGCATTGACGCTGGCGCTTGCGACGTCGATCGGCTGGAGCTTAATTGTGCTGCTGGAGCGGCGGCGCGGCGTCTCTGTCTAGCAGGTCTTCCTCGAGCGCCTTGATCTGGATCGCCAGATAGCGCGAGAAAATCCGGCACTGCGCGAGGCTGCCCGCGGTGAACCACAGGCCGGGTTGCGCCGTCCGCTTCCACATGTTGCGCAGTTCGCCGCCCTCGTCGAAACCCCAGACTGGGCCGATGGCGTCGGCAATCCCGTCGCCGAGAAAAGCGCGCGCGGTGTCCTGCTGATTCTTGTAGCCCGTGGCCAGGACGAGAAGGTCGGCGGCGACAACGGTGCCGTCTTTGAGGCGCGCGCCTTCGGCGACGAACTTATCGATGTCCGAATATTGCAGCAGGCGGATTTCGCCGGAAATAATCAGGTCGGAGCATCCGACGTTGAAATAATAGCCGCCGCCGCGCCGCAGATACATCATCTGGAAGCCGGTGTCGTCCTCGCCGAAATGCAGCCGGAAGCCGCGCGCGGCCAAGGCATCGAGCAGCGGCTTGTCGACCTCGCGGCCGCGCGCCGTCGACAACTGATAGGAGCGTTGCAGCACGGGGTAGGGCATTGAGGTCGCCAGCAGGTCGCAATCCTCGAACGGAATACCTTCGGAATAGATCGCGTAGACGCTCTGCGCCTCCTTGAGGCTCACCACATAGGTTTTGCTGCGCTGGATCATGGTGACTTTGGCGCCATGCGCGTGCAGTTCCTGCGCCACGTCGTGGCCGCTGGTGCCGGTGCCGAGCACCAGCGCTCTTTTGCCCCGCCATTGCTCGGCATTCTTGAATGAGCCGGAATGTACTTTGGTGCCGGCGAATTCGCCGAGGCCGGGCACGTCGGGAATGGACGGGATGCTGCTGACGCCGGTGGCGAATATCAGATGGCGCGGATGCATTACGCGCGTCGAGCCGTCGGATCGCCGCAGCGTCGCCGACCATCGCTGGCGCGCCGTGTCATAACTGCCGCCGGCCAATTCGGTACCGGTCCAGAAATTCAGTTCCATGGCTTCGACGTAAGACTCGAACCAGTTCGCCAGCTTGTCTTTGGGAATATAGGTCGGGAACGTCGGCGGAAAGCGCAGAAAGGGCAGGTGATTGACGTACACTTCGTTGTGCAGCGTCAGCGAATGGTAGCGCTTGCGCCAATTGTCGCCGACGCGTTCGTGGCGGTCGATGATCAGCGTGTCGACGCCGAGCTGATGCAGCCGCGCGCCGATCGACAAGCCCGCCTGCCCGCCGCCAATCACGATGACCGTCGGATCGCGATCGGCAAAGGCGCGCTGGGCTTTGAGCCGATCCGCCCAGTTGTCGCCGCCGAAATCGCGCGTGCCGCTCTCGGCGACGGGCCTTTTATAGGCCTCTTCGTGGCCGCGCAGTTCTTCCAGCGTCGTCACCAGCGTCCAGGCGCGCAACCGCGCCTGGCTATCCTGCACAAGCCGCACCACGCCGTTGCCATGGCCGAAGGCGGTGTCGAACTCGAAGATGGTTTCGATCGCCTGCGTGCCGGCACGGCTGATCCAGCGCGGCGGCGTGCGTTGCGGCGGAATGCGGAAATTCGCAGGTCTCGTGCGCGCCAGCGTGCCGTGCAGCGTTGCCTCGATCTGCCGGCGCCCGAACTGCGTCTGCAAATTCCAGGTGAAGGCCAGCACGTCGCGCCACAGGCCATCGTCGAGGAATAACGCCGCGGCGGCGGCCGCATCCTGGGCCTGCAAGGCGGCCTCGAAGCTTGCCAGCCAGCTTTGTGCGTCCGCCGGCGCCGTAACGTTTTTTCTGTCGGCGACATTCATGGGAGATTACTTCTTCTCGGACTTCTCCAGCTTTGCCTTCAGCATATAGAGCGCCTCCATCGCCTCGCGCGGCGACATGTCGTCGGGATTGAGCGCGGCGACGGCGGCGGCCATCAGCCCGTAGGCGTCGTCCTGCGGTTTCTGCGGCGGCGCGTAAGGCGCGGCGAACAGCGGCAGGTCCTCGAAGCCCTTCGGCTTGGCGCGATCCTCCTGTTCGAGCTTGGCCAGCACCAGCTTGGCGCGCTCGATCACGCCCGCAGGCAGCCCCGCGAGCTTCGCCACCTGGATGCCGTACGAGTGATCGGCCGAACCGGGCACGACTTCATGCAGGAACACCACGTCGCCCTGCCATTCCTTCACCCGCACCGTCGCATTGAGCAGCCGGTCGAGCCGTGCGGCGAGCGCGGTCAGTTCGTGGAAATGCGTCGCGAACAGCGCACGGCATTTGTTGACGTCGTGCAGGTGCTCGACGGTCGCCCAGGCGATCGACAGGCCGTCGAAGGTCGCGGTGCCGCGGCCGATCTCGTCCAGGATCACCAGCGAGCGGGGACCCGCCTGATTGAGAATCGCGGCGGTCTCCACCATCTCGACCATGAAGGTCGAGCGGCCGCGCGCCAGATCGTCGGCGGCGCCGACGCGCGAGAACAGCCGGTCGACCACGCCGATATGCGCAGCGGTCGCCGGCACGAAGCTGCCGGTCTGCGCCATGATCGCGATCAGCGCGTTCTGCCTCAGGAACGTGGACTTGCCGGCCATGTTGGGGCCGGTGATCAGCCAGATGCGGCCGGCTTGCGTAGTGCCCGGCGGCGACAGATCGCTGTCATTCGCCACGAAGGGCGTGCCGTCGCGCGACAGCGCCTGTTCAACCACCGGATGACGGCCGCCTTCGATGGCGAAGGCGAGCGAGTCGTCGATGACCGGGCGCGCGTAATTACGCTCGGCGGCGAGATGCGCCAAAGCGCTCGCCACGTCCAGTTGGGCCAGCGCTTCGGCGCATTGCTTGATGGCCGCGCCTTGAGCGACCACCGCGGCGCCGAGCCGCTCGAAAATCTCCAGCTCCAGGCCGAGCGCGCGGTCGGCGGCGCTCGCGATCCTGGCTTCCAGTTCGCCCAGTTCGGTCGAGGTGAAGCGCACCTGGCCGGCCAGCGTCTGGCGGTGAATGAAAGTCGCGTTGAACGGCGCCGCCGTCAGCTTGTCGCCGTGCTGGGCGGTAACCTCGACGAAATAACCGAGCACGTTGTTGTGGCGGATCTTGAGGCCCTTGACACCGGTCTCCTCGGCGTAGCGCGCCTGCAGGGCGGCCACCACGCGCCGGGATTCGTCGCGCAGCGCGCGCGTCTCGTCGAGCGTGGCGTCGTAGCCCTCGCGCACGAAACCGCCGTCGCGTTTAAAGGCCGGAAGTTCGACCGCGAGCGCGCCCGACAGTTCCGCCGCCAGCATGCCGTCCGGACGGCGACAGGCCAGCATGGCTTCGGCGATCTCGGCCGGCGCATCTTTCAGCGAACCCAACGCGCGCGCCAGATCGGCAGCGGCGAGCAGACCGTCGCGGATGGCGGCAAGGTCGCGTGGGCCGCCGCGGTCCAGCGCGATTCTCGTCAGGGCGCGGGCGAGATCGGGCGCCGCCTGCAGACGCGAACGTGTGTCGGCGCGCGCGTTGATGTCGCCGGCGAAGCTCGCCACCGCATCGAGCCGCCGCGCGATCGCTTTCGGATCGGTCAACGGCGCCGACAATCGTTGCGCCAGCAGGCGCGAGCCGGCCGAGGTCACGCTGCGGTCGATCGATTCCAGCAGCGAGCCGCGCCGCTCGCCGGACAGCGTGCGCATCAGTTCGAGGTTGCCGCGCGTGGCCTGATCGATCGCCATGGTCGCGCCGGCGCTTTCGCGTAACGGCGGCGACAGCGGCGGGCGGTGGCCGAGCTGTGTGCGCTCGACGTAAGTCACGCAGGCCGCGGCGGCGGTGATCTCCAGCCGCGTCAGCGTGCCGAAGGCTTCGCTGGTCGCGACCGCGAAGAACGACGTCAGCCGCCGTTCGGCGCTCGCTGAATCGAACACGTCGCGCGTCAGCGGCGTCACCGCCGGCAGCGTGCGCCAGTACGGCACCAGATCGGGGTCGGCGAACAGCGCGTCGGAAACGAGCACTTCCCCCGGCTCCAGCCGCGCGATCTCGGCCGACAGCGAGGTGCGGTCGCATTCGGCGATGCGGAATTCGCCGGTGGATATGTCGATCCAGGCTAGCGCGAAACGGTTTTCCTCGCCGGCCGACGACAACCGCGCGCGCGCGACCGCCAGCAGGTAATTGTTGCGCCGGGCGTCGAGCAGCGTGTCTTCGGTGAGCGTGCCCGGCGTCACCAGCCGCACGACGTCGCGCCGCACGACCGACTTGTAGCCGCGCTTCTTCGCTTCGGCGGGGCCCTCGAGCTGTTCGCAGACCGCGACGCGGTGGCCGAGCGCGATCAGCCGATGCAGATATTCGTCGGCGCGCACGACGGGAACGCCGCACATCGGAATGTCGCGGCCCTGATGCCTGCCGCGCTTGGTGAGCACGATGCCGAGCGCGCGCGAGGCGGTCTCGGCGTCGTCGAAGAACATCTCGTAGAAATCGCCCATCCGGTAGAACAGCAGGCAATCGGGATTGGCGGCCTTGATCTCGATGTACTGCTCGAGCATCGGCGACGGCTTGCCGTTGTCGGCCGTCGGCGCGCTACCTTCGGGCGGCGTCTCGGGCTCGGAAAGGCCGACAGGCTGAACGACTGACATGGGCGCAGGTTAGCGCACTTGAACGGCCCGATTAAACCCTTGGCCGCGGTTTTATGCCGCTCATCCCCTTCAAATCGGGGACTTACCTGACCTCGTTCGCGCGCTTTAAGCCCGAAATCATCGACGTATTCAGCATGTGCTCCCGCGCCTTGGCGGGATCGTCGGCGATCGCGATCATTTCCTTCAGCCTTATCCGCGCCACGGCCGGATCGCGTTCCTCCATCATCCGCTTGTTGCGGATCGACATGGCCTGCACCTGTTCGACGGTGGCAGAGCGGCGCTGCCGCGAATAAAGATCGAGCAATTCCTCGCTTTCGCCGCGCCAGTGGCGGCCGAGCTTGTCGCACAAATTGACGGCGTCATGGATGCCGCTGTTGAGGCCGAAGCCGCCGAGCGGATTGTTGAGATGCGCGGCGTCGCCGGCCAGCAGCACGCGCCCGGCCCGGAATGCCGCGGCGACGCGCTGATGAACGCGATAGGTGCTCTTGTAGCGGATTTCATAGGGCTCGGGGTTTCGCAGAAATCGTTGCATCGCAGCCTCGACGCGCGGGGCCTCAAGCAAGGCGTCGTCGCTCTCGTCCGGGTTGCCGGGATAGGCCAACCGCCAAAGTCCGGGCGGACCGGTGTCGGGCAACTTGAACAACGCGCCGAATTCCGGATCGGCGATGTAGCTGTTGAAGGCAAAGCCGTGCGCGCCAAAATCATGCGGCGTGCTCGCCACCACGAAGATTTCCGGCCAGGTGAAGCCTTCGAACTCGACGCCGAGTTCCTTGCGCACGGCGCTGCGGCCGCCGTCGGCGCCGATCAGCCAGGAGGCTTCGATGGTCTCAGCTTCGCCATCGCGCTCGACCTTTACCGAAACGCCGCCGGCGTTTTGCGTGAAGCCCGCGACCTTGCAGCCAAAGCGGATGTCGGCGCCGCCCATGTTGCGCAGAATGTCCAGCTGGATCGGCGTCAGCCGGTGCTGTTCGAGATGCAGGCGATGCGGGTAGGGCGTGACGTCCGCGAGCAGGCCGAGATCGAATTCGGCGATGAGATCGCCCGGCTTGTTGCGGATCTGCCAGTGCCGAACTTTGATGCCGTCCACGAGCATCCTTTCGGTGATGCCGTAAGGCGCCATCATCTCCAGCGTCGGCGGATGAAACGACCCGGCGCGCAGATCGTGCGTCAGGCCCGCTTCGGCCTCGCAGACGACGACCGGAATATTTTGCGCGCGCAAAACGAGCGCGCACATCAATCCGGTCGGACCGGCACCGGCAATGACGACGGGTCGCCGCTCGCTCATTTAGGTCGCGAACTTGACGCCGGTCATGCGCTCGAGATTGCCGTGCCAGACCATTTCCTTGTCGGCCTTCGGCATGTCCTTCTCTTCGATGATCCGCAGCGTCTCGCGGGTGTACATCGTGCCCTTCTCGGGATCGAACGGGCAGTCGGAGGCGAACACGATCTTGTCGAGGTCGTAGAAATCGAAGCCCGCGTGCATCGCGGGCTCCCCGGTGAAGGTCGCGGTGTCGGCGTAGAACGAATGCTTGAAATAATCGAGCGGGCGTTTCTTCAGGCTCTTGAGCACGGCGCCGAGGTCCTCATCCGAAGTGCGCGCGCCGAGCTGGTCCCAGCCGGGACCGATACGGCCTTCCAGCATCGGCACGATGCCGCCGAAATGGTGGGTGATGATTTTCAGCTTCGGGTATTTGTCCATGATCCTGGAGAACACCAGCCGCGCCATGGCGGCGGCGGTCTCGTAAGACCAACCGAAGGTCCACCAGATTTCGTAGCGGGATTTCTTCTCGCCCGGATAATCGACGAAGCTGGCGTTGCGCGCCGGATGCAGCCAGATCGGCTTGTCGAGTTTTTCCATGGCCGCAAAGAACGGCTCGAAGGCCGGATCGTCGAGCGGCTTGCCGGCGATGTTGGTGTAGATCTGCACACCGAGCGCGCCGGCGGCGATGGCGCGCTTGGCTTCGCCGACGCCGGCATCGGGCGCGTTCAGTGCGATCTGCGCCACCCAGCCGGGGAAATGGTCCTTGTCCTTGCCGCAAATCTCGGAAAATTCGTCGTTGATCAGCTTGGCGTATTCGTTTGCTTTCACGCCATCGCCCTTGGCGAAGGATTCCAGCGGCGGCATCGGATAAGACAATATCTGCGCATAATCCTTGAACGTATCGACCACCTTCTTGCGGATGTCGAGATCGTGGATGCACGGCACCTCGCGCATGCGTTTGCCGATATCGGGATAGCCGCTGTCGACCAGCAGCTTGAACATCCGGCTCGGCATGAAATGGGTGTAGGCGTCGATACGCATAAGCATTTCCTCTGTGGCTGATCGTTTTCGGTTTGTTGTCTAGTAGGGCGTGATGACGTTGACCAGGGCCTGGCGTTTCTCGTTGAGCACGGCGTCGCGGGCGCGCGACAGGGCGCCGGGCAGGTCGCCGGGTTTTTCCACGCGCTCGGCGTGAGCGCCTTGGCTTTTCGCCATTTCGTCGTAGGGCGGCGGCGGTCCGAGATCGGCGAGCGTGTTGCCGTCGTTTTCGCCGGCGGCGGCATCCTTGAACATCGACAGCGTAGAATTGCGCACCGCGCCGTAGCGGATATTGTTGAACACGACGGTGAGGATCGGCAGGCCGTGCTTGGCCGAGACCCAATGGCCGACCATCGGATTGGCGAACATGTAGGCGCCGTCGCCCAGCGTCGCGACAATGAGCTTGTCGGGTGCGGCCATTTTGGCGCCGAGCGCCGCGCCCAGGCCCCAGCCCAAGCCGCCGGCGGGACCCAATGCGAAGAGAGTATCGGGCTTCTCGCGCGCGCAGTGGTCGGCGCGCAGCGGATATTCGTTGAAGATCACGGCGTCCTCGCCGACCGCCTCGCCGATGGCGCGCGACAGATAGGCCGGCGAAATGCGCTCGCCGGCGGCGGAATCCTTGGCCAGTTGCGCGCGCCTGTTGCGCATGCGCTCGACGAGCTTGGCGCGCCGCGCGGCGATGCGCGCCTCCGCCATCTGCAAGCGCGGCTCGACCGCTTCCAGCAGCGCCTTGAGCGCCGGCACGATGCCCGCCTGCACGGCGAGATCGCTCGGGAACGAGCGCATCGGATAGCGCACATAGAACGGATCGCCGCCCATATGGACGATGTGGCTGCCGGCGGGCGGATGCTGCAGATGCGGTATCCACGGCACGTCGGATTCCAGCACGATCACCAGATCGGCGTCGGCCAGCAGCGCGCCGGGCTCGTAGCCGAAATGCATGGCATGGCTGGACGGCAGGCAGACGCTGCGCGGGTTATGCGCGACGAGGGGAATGGCGCAGCGCTCGGCCAGCGCCGCCAGCGGCGCCACCGAATCGCCGGGCATGGCGCCGGCGATGATCAGCGGGCGCTCGGCGCTGGCGATCCATTCGGCCAGAGTCGCGATAGTGCGCGGATCGGGATGGGAAGCGGCGGCTTGCGGCCGCGGCTTGATCGGCGCGATCGGCTCGTTCACCGGCGCCGACAGCGGCTCGCGCGGCAGCACCAGATAGACCGGCCCGCGCGGATGCGCCATCGCGACTTCGACGCCGCGCGCCACCACGTCGCCGATCTGGTTGGGCATGCGCAATTCATAATCCCACTTCACCAGTTCGCGCAGCATGCCGGCCTGGTCGAACATTTCCTGCGCCCAATGGATCGGCCGCGAGCGCGAACCGAACTGGCCTTTTTCGGTGATCGGAGTGCGTCCCGCGCACAAGACGATCGGTACGCGGTCGCGCGACGCGTTAATCAGATTGTTGATGGTGTTGGCGGTGCCGACATTGACGTGCACCATTACCGCCTGCGGGTGGCCGGTCATCAGGTAGGCGCCGTGCGCCATCGAGACCGCGAGATTTTCGTGCGGCACCAGGATGGGCTTCGGGATCTTGGCGTTGGTCTTCCTGGCGCGGTCGAAGGCTTCCACGACCGGCGGAAAATCGGTGCCCGGATTGGCCAGGAAGTACTCGACGCCGTGATCGGCGAGCGCGCGCAGGAACGCTTCCGCGGCGATTGCCGGCCGTTCGCGCCCGGTCGGTGGTACGGCCATGCGTCAATTCCCTCGGGCGGGGTTTTACGCCGCGGCTTATTCGGCGGCAATGCGGAAACTGGCCTGCCCATCGATCTCGGCGAGGCATTTGGCGAGACTCTCGCCGTCCGGATCGACCAGCGCGGCGGTGCGCGCGCTGGAGAGCGCGTCGGCTGCCCGCGCCAGCGGGATTTCACCGGCCAAAGCCGGGCGGATCAGCCGCATCTCGATCGTGCGGTAATTGGAAAGACCGCGCGCGTAAGTGTCGCCATATCCCTTGATCAGCCGCGCGCATTCGGTCACTTCGAGACCGAGTTCCGCCGAACGGCGCGACGCCTCGCGGATGAGGCCGAGCCAGGACTCGATCTGGGTCTGCTCCTGCGCGTAGCGGTAGCCGAAGGGACGGAAGCGCCGGAGCTTCGCGAGCAGGAGGAAACGCAAATAGCCGCTGATCGACGTCGCGTTGATCTCCATGCCGAAATAGACGCGGCCGAGCCAGCCTTTGCGCTCGGCCAGCCGCAAGATCGGCCGGGCCAGGAACGGCGGCAGCAACTGACACAATTCCTCGATGCCGGGCTTGAGGAAATCATGCACCGAATAAGGCTCGTCCTTGACGCGCAGTTCGTCGCGCGCGATGCGGCGCATGCGCTCCGGCGAAATCTTGGCCTGCGCCACGCGCACGACGTCCTCGTAAGACATGCGCACCGCCAGATGACGCGCGACTTCCTTCAGGAGTTTGCCGTGCGCGCCGGTGGTGGCATCGATATCGATCATCGGCCGCAGCCGGTCGAGATAGAGCTTGGCGTAGCCGAGGCCCTGATAGGCAATCAGCCGTCTCACGCCTTCGACCGCGGTCGGCTGCGCCAGCGCCGGCATCGAATAGGAAATCTCGTGTTCGAGCAGTTCCGGCGTGACCGGCGCGTGGCGCTTCATATCGGGGGCCGCTACGGCTTGCACCTTCGCCCGCGCCGCCTCGAGCCCGGCGCGGAAGCCGCGCAGGTTGCTGTCGACCGATTTGCCGTCCTGGCGTATGGCCGCTTCCATCTGCTCCGCCATCATCGGCAGACGTCCGCTGCCGGCAATGGTGCCGAACATGACCGCGCTGACGATCGAGCCGCTTTGCCCGGCCAAGGCCGCCATGTCGACCAGCAGGCTGTCGCGGGCATTGTCGACGATGATCTTCATCAGCCGCTCATTGTCGACCCGCCCGTCCCCCATCGCAGTCTTTTCGTCCATGGCATAGAAGCGGCTGACCGAAGCGATAAAGCTGGTACGGTCCGGCGTGACGAAACCGTTCGCGACGGTGCGGCCGGCTTCCAGCAGTTCGCTCGCCACCGCGATGTCGATGTCGCCGACGCCGGGCGTGAGCGCCAACACCGGACGCTTGCCGCCGAGTTCGTGCGCCGGCACCGGCAGTATCTCGATGTAATAGGTGGTGGCGCCGGTGCGCTGCGCGACGCCGGGAATCGACGTGCTCTGCACCGGAAAGCCGGCCTGCTCGGCCGCGCCGACGATCCAGTTGGTCAACACGCCGCCGCCTTCGCCGCCGAGGGCTGCGATCAATAGGGTTATTGGTCTGGATAAGTCCGCCGCTTGCTCGGCGCGCTCCCTCCCCCCATGAGGGGGAGGGTTGGGGAGGGGGGTAATGGCGGGCGAAAGCGACTGTTGTAGTTCACCCCCCTCCCGCCTCGCTTCGCTCGGCGACCTCTCCCTCAAGGGGGGAGGTGAAGGAGAATGATCGCCACCCAGCCAGTCGATAACTTTCTGCCGCATCCGGAACAGCGCGCGATCGCGCCACGTCGCGTTGCGCACCATCTCGGCGCGGTAGAACGATGGACACAGCACGGCGGCGTGCGCGACCTCGCCGCACAGCCCGCAGCCGACGCAGGATTCGATCACGGCCGCCACCGGATCGGTCCGCAGCGGATCGGTCGAAGGCTTCACGGTCAATGACGGGCAGCCGGACAGGCGAATGCAGGAATGATCGCCAGTGCAGATTTCGTCGTCGACGCCGTAGCGCGTGCGCGTGACGCGCTTGCCTTGCTCCAGCTTCACGGCATCCTCGGCGCGCACGCGGCGCTGACGCGCCAACTGACATTCGCCGTCGGCGATGATGACCTTGAGGCCTTTCTCGGCGGTCCGCATCGCCTCCTTCAGCGTCCTGACCATGGTGGCAACGCCGTAACTACGCACCTTGCGCAGCCATTTCACGCCCATCGAGCGCAGCGTCTGCTCGATATCGACGCCCGGCACCGCGCCGTCGCGGCTGGTGGTGCTCGATATGATGTATTGCTGGCCGGTGGCCGAGGCGTAGCCATTCTGCATCACGATCAACACGCCGTCGCCTTTGTTGAAGAGGTTCGAGGCGACGCCGGTGATCAGGCCGTTATGCCAGAAGCCGCCGTCGCCCATGATCGCGATCGAGCGCCGGTCGAAATTCGGCCCGACCGCCGCTGCACTGGCGAGCGACATGCCGTAACCGAGAATCGAATTGCCGAGCGAGAACGGCGCGAAAGTTGCAAACGCATGACAGCCGATGTCGCCGCTGATGTGGGTTGGCCCCAATTCGCGCTGCATCAGCTTGATGGCCGCGAATACCGGACGTTCCGGGCAGCCGGTGCAGAAGGTCGGCGGTCGCGGCGGCAGCGGGCCGAGTGCGGTCGCGACCTTGGCGATATGCGCGAACAAGCCACGCGCCTTTTGCGCCACCGCGTCGGCGTCGATGCCTTTCGGACGCGCGGCTTGCAGGAAAGCCGCGAGACCTTCCAGCAAAACATCGGACGTATATTCGCCGGTGTTGGGAAGAGCACCTTTGCCGAGCACCTTGGTTTGAATGTCGGCGCGGCGCAGCTCGACATTGACCGCCTGCTCGATGTAATCGGGCGAGCCTTCCTCGACCACCAGCACCGCGGACTTGCCGGCACAGAATTCGCGGATTTCCTCCGGCACCAGCGGATAGACCACGTTGAGCACCAGTATCGGCACGCGCGAGGCGCCGAAGATGTCGGCCAGCCCCATGCGCTCCAGCGCGCGCAATACGCTGTTAGTCAGGCCGCCCATCACGATAATGCCGACGTCGTCGAGATCGCCGGCAATGATCTCGTTGAGCTTGTGCTCGCGGATGAAGGCGCGCGCCGCCGGCAGGCGTTCGGTGACCTTCATCTTTTCCTGCGAGAAGATCACCGGGGGATGCGCCAGCCTGCCGTAATTGAATCGCGGCGGGCCCTGAATGCGGTTCAAGCCCGAGACAACGCCCTGGCGATTGTCCTTCGCGGCGAATTCGCCGGTGGCGTGGCAGGCGCGAATGCGCAGTTCCAGCATCACCGGTGCGTGGCTTGCTTCCGAAAGCTCGAAACCCTTCTCGACCGTGCGCACGATTGACGGCAGATCGGGGCGCGGATCGAGCAGCCACATCGACGACTTCAGCGCATAGGCGTAAGAGCGCTCCTGGATGACGCTGGCGCCTTCGCCGTAATCCTCGCCGAGGATGATCATGGCGCCGCCGATCACGCCGGGCGACGACAGATTGGACAGCGCGTCGGCCGCCACATTGGTGCCGACGATGGATTTCCAGGTCACCGCGCCGCGCAGCGGATAATTGATCGACGCCCCGAGCATGGCGGCGGCGGAGGCCTCGTTCGAACAAGTCTCCAGATGCACGCCGAGCTCGCCCAGGATGTCCTGCGCGTCCACCAGGACGTCGAGCAGATGCGATACCGGCGCTCCCTGATAGCCGCCGACATAGGACACGCCCGATTGCAGCAGCGCCTTGGTGACGGCAAGAATACCTTCGCCGCGGAAGGTGTCGCCATCGCCTAGCCGCAGCGACTGCACCTCTTTCGAAAACGAGCGTTCCAACAGCGCCTCCCCGCGGGCCGATCGTTTCGGTCCTCACTAGTTTATCGAAGTTGCCCGCCCGAGGCGAGGGCGTAGACACTTGCGCTTCATCCACGAAATGGCCGGATCAAGCCCGGCCATGAGAGATAGTCATTGGCCGAACCGCGCTCGCACCTCATCCGGCACCGGATGCGATTTCAGGCGACCTTGCGCGTCGCGCACGGCCCAGACGCGCTTTTCCGAACATTCGGCGCAGAGTTCGCCTTTGAGGCTCAAGCGGTGCACGATCTCGAAACTGGAGCGGCCGAAGCTGACGCTGGTTTCGACCGTGACGTCGTCGCCGAAGCGCGTCGGTTTCAAGAACCGCGCTTGCGTGCGCGCCAGCGGCCAACCGGCGAATTCAAGTGTCTTGAACATCTGGAATTTGCTGATGCCTAGCGCGCGCTCGAACAAGGCTGCGGTCGAGGCGTCGAAGATTCCAAAATAGCGCGGATAGAAAATGATACCGGCCGGGTCGCAATCGCCCCACTCGATCCGGACATTGCGGGTATTGGTAAGCATAATTACCTCGGCGCCATGCGCAGCGATCCGTCGAGCCGGATCACCTCGCCGTTGAGATAACCGTTGCGGACGATGTGCATCACCAGCGCGGCGAACTCGCGCGGCTCACCCAGCCGCTTGGGGAATGGCACCGCGGCGCCGAGCGAGTCCTGTGCTTCTTGCGGCAGCGCGCGCAGCATCGGTGTACCGAATATGCCGGGCGCGATTGCCATGACGCGCACGCCCCACTGAGCGAATTCGCGCGCCGCCGGCAGCGTCAGCGCGGCGACGCCGCCTTTGGATGAAGAATAGGCGGCCTGGCCGATCTGGCCCTCGAAGGCGGCGACCGAAGCAGTGGAGACGATGACGCCGCGCTCGCCGTCTGCGAAGGGTGGCAGCGGCTGCATGGCGGCCGCTACCAGCCGCATCATGTTGAAGGTGCCGATGAGATTAATGCGAATGACGCGCTCGTAATCGGCGAGCGGCTGCGGCCCCTCGCGTCCCACGATGCGCTTGGCGGGGCCGATGCCTGCGCAATTGACCAGAATGCGCGCTGGCCCATGATCGGCGGCGGCTTTCTTGACCGCAGCCTCGCCGGAGGCCGCGTCGGCGACGTCGCAGGTCACCGCGATGCCCCTGATGTCGATGGCGACTTCGGCGGCCGACTTCTCATTGACGTCGAAGATCGCGACCTTGGCGCCGGCCGCTGCCAGCGCGCGCGCGGTAGCAGCGCCCAAGCCGGACGCGCCGCCGGTGACGATGGCCGCCTGTCCCTTGATCTCCATGATCTTCCCTTTAAATGCCGTTGGGCCGGGCGGCGCGCCGGCGTTTCGCCATTTGACCCTGCCTGGGCGCCGCCGTAAATACGGGGCCGCAACCGGGAAGCACCTGCGATGGCGCGTATTTCGTCTCTGTCCGAAGCGATCAAGGATACCGTTCGCGACGGCGACACGGTGGCGCTGGAAGGCTTCACCCACCTCATTCCGAGTGCCGCCGGTCATGAAATCATACGGCAAGGCCGCAAGCACCTGACCTTGATCCGGATGACGCCGGACCTGGTCTACGACCAGCTCATCGGCATGGGTTGTGTCGACAAGCTGATTTTTTCATGGGGCGGCAATCCCGGCGTCGGCTCTTTGCATCGCCTGCGCGACGCGGTCGAGAATGGCTGGCCCAACAAGCTCGAGCTTGAAGAGCACTCGCATGCCGCCATGGCCAACGCCTATGAGGCGGGCGCTGCCGGCCTGCCCTGCGCCATCTTCCGCGGCTATATCGGCGGCGACTTGCCGAAAGTGAATGCCAAGATCAAGCGCGTCACCTGCCCTTTCACTGGCGAGGAACTCGCCGCCATCCCGTCGCACCGGCCGGACGTTGCCATCATCCATGCGCAGCGCGCCGACAAAGCCGGCAACGTCCTGATCGAAGGCGTGCTCGGCGTCCAGAAGGAAGCCGTGCTCGCCTCCAAGCGTTCGGTGGTGACGGTTGAGGAGGTTGTCGACGACTTCGGTGAGCGCAGCCTGAACGCGGTAATATTGCCGCATTGGACCCTGGGCCATGTGGTCGAAGTTCCCGGCGGCGCGTTTCCGTCCTATGCGCAGGGCTATTACCCGCGCAACAATAACTTCTACAAACAATGGGACGAGGTCTCGCGCGAGCGCGAGACGTTCCTTACATGGATGAAAGCGAACGTATTGGAAAAAGGCCCCGAGGCATTCGCCAAATACGGCCGCAAGCTGCGCGCGGCGGCGGAGTAGGTCATGGCCGATTACAAACCCAACGAGATGATGACGATCGCCGCGGCGCGCGCGCTGAAGAACGACGACATCTGCTTCGTCGGTATCGGCCAGCCCTCGGCCGCCTGCAATCTGGCCCGGCTGACGCATGCGCCTGGCATTACGCTGATCTACGAATCCGGCACGCTCGCTACCAAGCCAAACGTCCTGCCTTTGTCGATCGGCGACGGCGAATTATGCGAGACCGCAATTACTACGGTGTCGGTGCCGGAAATGTTCCGCTACTGGCTGCAAGGCGGTCGCATCAAGGTCGGCTTCCTCGGCGGCGCGCAGATCGACAAATACGCCAATCTCAACACGACGGTTGTTGGCCCTTACGACAAACCGAAGGTAAGGCTGCCCGGCGGTGGCGGAGCGCCGGAAATCGCTACCTCCTGCGGCGAGATTTTTATCATCATGGCGCAGGGCAAGCGCAGCTTCGTTGACAAGCTCGATTTCGTCACCTCGATCGGCCACGTGTCGGGCGGCGATTCGCGCGCCAAACTGGGGGTCAAGACCAAAGGGCCGACCAAGCTGATCACCGATTTAGCGCAGTTCGAGCCGGATCCCGTGACAAAGGAAATGGCCGTTGTCTCGATCCATCCCGGCGTCACGCGTGAACAAATCCAGGAGAATACCGGCTGGCCGGTGAAGTTCTCCGCTAACGTCATCGAGACGCCGGCGCCGACAGCGAAGGAACTCCAAGTGCTGCGCGACCTGCACGCCCGCACCAAGCGCGCGCAAGACGAGGCAGCCTGATGTCAACCCGCGAAGTTTTCCTCTGCGACGCGGTGCGTACGCCGATCGGGCGTTATGCCGGCGCGCTTGCCAAAGTGCGTACCGACGATCTCGCCGCCGTGCCGATCAAGGCGCTCATGGCGCGCAATCCCAAAATCGATTGGGAAAAACTCGACGAGGTATTTTTCGGCTGCGCCAACCAGGCCGGTGAGGATAACCGCAACGTCGCGCGTATGGCGTTGCTCCTGGCCGGGCTGCCCGACAGCGTGCCGGGCGTCACGCTCAACCGGCTTTGCGCCTCGGGGCTCGATGCGGTCGGCACCGCCGCGCGCGCCATCCGCGCCGGCGAGATCGACTTCGCGATTGCCGGCGGCGTCGAATCCATGACACGCGCGCCCTTCGTGCAGGGCAAGGCGCAGGAAGCCTTCGCGCGCGCGGCCGATATCTATGACACGACCATCGGCTGGCGTTTCATCAATCCTCTGATGAAGGCGCAATATGGCGTCGATTCCATGCCGGAGACCGGCGAGAACGTCGCGGAGGAATTCCAGGTCACCCGCGCCGACCAGGACGCCTTCGCGGTCAGGTCGCAACAGCGCGCCGGCAAGGCGATGGCTTCGGGCTATTTCGCCAAGGAAATCGTGCCGGTCGAGATCGCCGGGCGCAAAGGCGAAACGATCAAAGTCGACGCAGACGAGCATCCGCGGCCCGAAACGACGCTGGAGCAGCTTGCCAAGCTCAAGACGCCGTTCCGCAATCCCGGCACGGTAACGGCGGGCAACGCCTCGGGTGTCAATGACGGCGCCGCGGTGATGATTCTCGCCTCGGACGCGGCCGTGAAGGCCTATGGCCTGACGCCCCGCGCGCGCATTCTCGGCATGGCGTCCGCGGCGGTGCCGCCGCGCATCATGGGCATCGGTCCGGTGCCCTCCACCCGCAAGCTGATGGCGCGCCTCAATCACAAAATCGGCGACTTCGATTTGATCGAAATCAACGAAGCCTTCGCGTCGCAGTCGCTAGCCTGTCTGCGGCAGCTTGGGCTTCCCGACGACGCGGACCACGTCAATCCGCATGGCGGGGCCATCGCGCTCGGTCATCCGCTCGGCATGTCGGGCGCGCGGCTAGCGCTGACGGCGGCGCACGGGCTGGAAGAAAATGGCGGCAAGCTCGCGCTCGCCACCATGTGTGTCGGTGTCGGCCAGGGCGTGTCGCTGGCGCTCGAAAGAATCTCATAAGGACGACTTCAATGTCCCTGATCTATCCGAAACAGAGTCTCGAAGCGTTCCCCGCGCATTTGTCGCCCGGCTACCGCAGCACGGTGAAGCGATCGCCGTCCAAACCCCTGGTGATCGTGCCGCATACGCTGTCCGAACTCACCGGGCCGGCTTTCGGCCACGACGCGATCCAGGAGAACGACAACGACCTGACCAAGCAGCACAAGGGCGAGCCTCTGGGCGAGCGCATCATCGTGCACGGCCAGGTGCTCGACGAGGACAAACGTCCGGTGCCCGATACGCTGGTGGAAATCTGGCAGGCCAATGCCTGCGGCCGCTACGTCCACATCGTCGATCAGCATCCGGCGCCGCTCGATCCGAATTTCACCGGCGCCGGCCGCACCATTACCGACAAGAACGGCTATTACCGCTTCATCACCGTCAAGCCCGGCGCCTATCCGTGGGGCAATCACCCCAATGCCTGGCGGCCCAACCACATCCACTTCTCGGTGTTCGGCCAGTCGTTCCTGACGCGGCTGGTCACCCAGATGTATTTCCCCGGCGACTACCTGTTCCCCTATGACCCGATCTTCAATTCGGTGACCGACGAGAAGGCACGCGGCCGCATGGTCTCGGTCTTCGATCTGGAAAACACGATTCCCGACTGGGCGCTATGTTTCCGCTGGAACATCGTGCTACGCGGCCGCGAGCAAACTCCTCTCGATGCGGACAAACATTAATGTCTGAAATTACCCCGTCCCAAACCGTCGGACCCTTCTTCGCCTACGGCCTGGCGCCCAATGGACGCTGCCAATGGGACCCCAATGGCCACTACAGCTGGAAGGAAACCGTCAGCGACAATCTGATCACGCCGGACGCCACTGGTCAGAAAATCCGCATCGAAGGCCGCATTACTGACGGCGACGGCAAGCCGATCAACGATGCCATGATCGAAATCTGGCAGGCCGATGCGCAAGGCCGCTACGCCCATGCGCGCGGCGAGCAGCCGCGGCCGAATTCGACGTTCACCGGCTTCGGCCGCTCCGCCACCGACAAGGACGGCATCTTCAGCTTCGACACCGTCAAGCCGGGCGCGGTCGCCGGCCTCAACGGCAAGCCTCAGGCGCCGCATATCGTGGTCTGCATCTTCTCGCGCGGCATGCTGCGGCAGGTCTACACGCGGCTCTATTTCTCCGACGAACCGGCCAATGCCGCCGACGCCATCCTCGCGCTGGTGCCGGCCGACCGCCGCGATACGCTCATTGCCCACAAGCAGCCTGCCGGCGCTGCGCCGACCTATCGTTTCGACATCCGGGTGCAGGGCGACAACGAGACGGTTTTCTTCGACATTTGAAGCAGTTGCGGTGGGCCGCTCTTGCCCACTGAGGCCCCGGATGCAGGGCCATAAAGTGGGCGAAACCCCACTATGACGTTCGGCTTGCGTACGAGCCGTTTTAAATACGCCAGTTACATAAGCGTTTTCAGCGTTGGGCCAAGCCCACCCACGCTGCCCACGTTTTTTAAGGCTGCTTTTGTGGTTGACGGATAACGGCGGACTTGGTTCGCTTCCCGTCTGACCGCGCCCCTTTAAGAGCCGGCAGGGGAAACAGCTTCCAAGGACAACGCCGCATGAACGAGCAGATACTCCAGGAAATCAGCGAATTCTGCCGCCAGCGCGGGCTGGCCGAATCCACTTTCGGCCGCCGCGCCGTCAATGACGGCAAACTCGCCAGCCGCTTGCGCAACGGCGGCCGCATCACCACCGACACGCTGGAGCGCATTCGCTCCTTCATGTCCCGTAGCACCGACGCCACGCCGGGCCGTCGCCGCATGCTGTTCGACGCCCCGCCAACTGGAGTTCTGCCGATGGTTAAGCCACCGGCGCCGCCGGTCGCCTCCGCCCAGACCGGCGAAGACCCGCAGCGCAATTTCCGTTTCTTCGACAACCGCCAAAAATATCTGCTGTTTGTCAACACCTGCAGCGAGAAGTGGGAGACGGCGCAGCGCGTTGATCTCGAACTCGCCAACATCCATCCGCACCCGCCGGCGGTGCGCGTGTTCGACGCCGGCGTCGGCGACGGCACCGTGCTGGCGCGAGTGATGCGTTCCATGCATGGCCGCTTTCCCCATATGCCGCTCTACATCGCCGGCAAGGAGCTGAGTCTGGAGGACGTCCGGCAGACGCTGGACAAGGTGCCCGACCGGCTGTTCGCACCCCCCGCTACCGTCTTTGTTCTCACCAATATGTATTACGCCGAGGCGCCCTGG
>DASWPX010000153.1:0-14002 GCA_036398395.1 Pseudolabrys sp.
GCTTCGCGCGGCGGTTTGTCCCAGCGCAGGCGGCTGATGCGCGGAAAGCGCATGGCGACACCGGATTTATGCCGCGTCGAGTGCTGCAGGCCCTCTAACGCGACTTCCAGCACCAGCCCGGTATCGGCGTCGTGCGTCACCTCGCGCACCGGCCCGAACTTGTTGACGGTGTGGCGGCGCACGAAGCGGTCGATTTCCTTGAGCTCGTCGTCGGTGAAGCCGAAATAGGCCTTGCCGACCGGCACCAGCTGATCGTCGCCGTCGCGTTTGCTCCAGACGCCGAAGGTGTAGTCCGAATAAAACGACGAACGCTTGCCGTGGCCGCGCTGCGCATACATCAGAACGGCGTCGACCACCATCGGATCGCGCTTCCATTTCCACCACGGGCCTTTCGGCCGTCCCGGTACATAAGGCGCGTCGCGGCGCTTCAACATGATGCCTTCGACCGCCTGCGCGTCGTCGCCGGCGCCGCCAGTTGCCGGATCGGCGCGCGCCGCGATCAGGTCCGGCCAGGTCTTGAACGGCACCAGCGGCGAAATGTCGATGCGCGGATTGCCCAGTGTGGCGACGAATTTTTCGAGCCGAGCCCGGCGCTCGGCGAAGGGAAGTTCGCGCAGGTCGTCGCCGTTTTCGGCGAGCAGGTCGTAGGCGCGCAAATGCGCGGGAAATTCGGCCAGCAGCTTCGGCGTCACCGCTTTGCGGTTGAGCCGCTGCTGCAACACGTTGAACGACTGCACGCGGCCGTCGCGCAGGATCAAGAGCTCGCCGTCGATCGCGGCGGGCAGGCGCAACGTCTCCAGCAGATCGGGAAAGCTCTTGGAAATATCCTCGCCGGTGCGCGAATAAAGCCGCGTGACGGTATCGCCGGCCTCGTCGCATCCGCTGACGGCCTGGACACGGATACCGTCCCATTTCCATTCCGCCGTGAAGTCGGCGGCGTCGAGAGACGCGAGATCGGTTTCCTCGACGGCGTGCGCCAGCATAGCCGGACGGAACGGTGCAGCATCGAGGCTCGTGGGCTTGTCGGCGCGGCCTTCCAGCCATGCGAACAGTTCGAGATAAGGCGGGCTCAGTCCCGGCCAGATGATCTCGATCTCGTCCGGCTCCTTGTTGCCCAGCGATGCCGCCGCGGTCTTGGCCAGCCGCGCCGAAACGCCGATGCGCAGGCCGCCCGTGACGAGCTTGAGCAGCGCCCAGCGGCCGGTCTCGTCGAGCGCGTCGAGCCAGCGCGCGATCTGCGCCGGCAATTGCGCCTTGCCGAGCGTGGAGAGGACTTCGACGACGTCGGATAACGACGGTGTCTTGTTCGGCCGATGTGCCGGATCGGCCGGCCACATCAACGCCACGGTTTCCGAGAGATCGCCGACATAATCATAAGACAGCGCAAACAGTGCGGGGTCGGTGCGTTCGGCGATCAGCGCACGGATCATGCCGCCTTTGGCGTGCTTGAACGCGAGAGCGCCGGTCAAGGCGGCCAGCGCCCAGCCGCGCTCGGGATCGGGTGTCGCGCGCAGATAATCGGCGATCAGGCGCAGCTTGTTGTTGCGCGCCGGTTCATAGGAGAGGCGGTCGAGCAGGTCGGCGAAACGGTTCATGCTTCCCCACCTTCCGCCGGTGCCGGACTTTCCGATTCCTCCTCGTCGCCATAGCCGACAATATCGAGCGGCCGTGCCTTGAGGCCCTGCATATGCGCCCAATGGACCAACGCGTCTTCCTGACCGTGCGTGACCCAGACTTCAGAGCAGCCGGTCGCGCTGATGGTCTTGGTGAGCCCGTCCCAGTCGGCGTGATCGGAGATCACCAGCGGCAGCGTGATGCCGCGCTGCCGCGCCCGTGCCCGCACGCGCATCCAGCCGGAGGCGAAGGCCGAGACCGGATCGGGGAACCGGCGCGACCAAAGATCGCTCATCGCACCCGGCGGACAGATGGTGATGGTGCCGGCGAGTTCGGATTTCTTTGCGCCACGCACGAGTTCGACATGGCCAAGATCGATGCCGCGGCTTTGGTAATAGGCGGTGATCTTCTCCATCGCGCCATGCAGATAAATCGTTTTGTCGTAACCGGCCTTGCGCAGCAGTGCGATGACGCGTTGCGCCTTGCCGAGCGAATACGCGCCGACCAGATGGGCCCGTTCTGGAAACAGCGCCACCGAGCGCAGCAGCTTGGCTATTTCGCCGTCGGCGCCGTGATGCCTGAACACCGGCAGGCCGAACGTCGCCTCGGTGATGAAGACGTCGCAGGGCACCAGTTCGAACGGCGCGCAGGTAGGGTCCGGCACATCCTTGTAATCGCCGGACGCCACCACGCGCATGCCGCCGCGTTCCACCTTGATCTGGGCCGATCCGAGCACATGACCGGCGGGGTGAAAGCTGACCTTCACGCCGTCGAGCTTGAGCGTCTCGCCATAGGTGACGGCCTGGGCGGAGCCGGCGAAATTGTCGCCGTAGCGCAGCCGCATGATGTCGAGCGTCTCCTGGGCGGCCAGCACCGCGCCATGGCCAGCCCGGGCGTGGTCGGAATGGCCGTGCGTGATCAGCGCCTTCGCCACCGGCCGCGTCGGGTCGATGTGAAAGCCGCCGGACTTGCAGCAAACGCCGGAAGGCGTCGGAACCAGGATGTCTTCTGGGCGCATCGTGCTTAGATAGGTGCTCGGCGGCGCAGTTCGAGCGCCCGCTGCCGCGCAGGATCGTCATGGACGCCATCTTTCTCACTTCCGGGGACGTCATTGTCGACCGCCGCTTCGAATGGGCGCGCGATCTGGCGGCCAAGGGCGATCTTGCCGCGGCCTGCGACATGCTGACGCAGGTATTGGAACTTGAGCCCTGCTTTGCCGCGGCCTGGTTCGCGCTCGGCGAAACGCGCGAGAAGCTGGGCGATCGTGACGGGGCTGTCGCGGCCTTCCGTCAGGCGGCGGAGGCCGATCCGCAGGATCGTCACGGCGCGGCCTTGCATCTGATCCGTCTCGGCGCGCGGCCCGCCGGCGCCATGCCGGAATCCTACGTGCGTTCGCTGTTCGACGGTTATGCGCCTAATTTCGACCGGGCGCTGACCGAAGGGCTCGATTATCGCGCGCCTGAACTGCTGCTGCGCGCTGTCGAAGCAGCCCGCCCAAACATGAAATTCGGTTCTGCGCTCGATCTCGGTTGCGGCACCGGGTTGGGCGGCGCGGCGTTCCGGCCATTCTGCGATCGGCTGGCCGGCGTCGACCTGTCGCCGGCCATGCTGGCGCAGGCACGAACGAGGGGCGTCTATGACCGGCTGGTCGAGACCGACGTTTCGGCTTTTCTCGCCGCCGAGGCAACCGGCCTGGCGCGTTATCATCTTATCCTGGCCGCCGACGTGTTTATGTATTTCGACAATCTCGCCCCTGTGTTGAAAGCGGCGTCCGCGGTACTGGCGCCAGCCGGCACTATTGCCTTTAGCGTGGAAACGCATGACGGCGACGGTGTCATTCTGCGCGACACCTTGCGCTATGCACATGGCGAAGCGCATGCGCGGGCCGCGCTGGCGGTGGCGGGGCTTACGCTCGTCAGCCTCGATTTCGCCGCGACGAGGACGGAGAAAGGCTCGCCCGTCCCCGGATTGATTGTTGTTGCCACAAGTTAGAACGATGGAAACCGCGCGCACCCTGGAAGCCGCCCCGCTGTTGCCGGACACCTTCGCTCGGTGGTTCGCGCAACGCGGCTGGGCGCCGCGCGCGCATCAGCTCGATCTGCTCGCGAAGGCGCGCGACGGCCGCTCGGTGCTGCTGATCGCGCCGACCGGCGGCGGCAAGACGCTGGCCGGATTTCTGCCGACACTGGTGGAGTTGCATGAGCGCGGCCAGCGGCCGCGCAATCTGAAGTCGACCGGCCGTGCGCTGGCGCGCAGCCAGGGCCTGCACACGCTCTACATCTCGCCGCTGAAAGCGCTCGCGGTGGACATCGCGCGCAACCTGGAAATCCCCGTCAAGGAAATGGATCTGCCTGTGCGGCTGGAAACCCGGACCGGCGACACGCCGGCGTCGAAGCGCCAGCGCCAGCGCCGCGATCCGCCCGACATCCTGCTGACCACGCCGGAGCAGCTTGCGCTGCTGCTCGCCACCGCCGACGCGCCCTATCTGTTCGGCACGCTCAAACGCGTGGTGCTCGACGAATTGCATTCGCTGGTCACGTCCAAGCGCGGCGATCTGTTGTCGCTCTGTCTCGCGCGCTTGTTCACGCTGGCGCCGGAGCTTACCGTCGTCGGCCTGTCCGCGACCGTTGCCGAGCCAGACGATCTCCGCCGCTTCCTGGTGCCGCAACCGCTCGACGGCGAGCGGCGTGCCGATCTTGTGGTGGCGCAACCCGGCGCGCAGCCGCAAGTGACGATGTTGGATACCGAGGGCCATCTGCCCTGGGCCGGCCATTCGGCGCGCCACGCGCTTGGCGAAATCTACGATCTGATCAAGCGCCACAAGACCACGCTGATTTTCGTCAACACGCGCAGCCAGGCCGAATTCATGTTCCAGGAATTGTGGCGGGTCAACGACGACAATCTCGCCATCGCGCTGCATCACGGTTCGCTCGACGTGGCGCAGCGCCGCAGGGTCGAAGACGCCATGACCGCAGGCAAGCTGCGCGCGGTGGTCTGCACCTCGTCGCTCGATCTCGGCGTGGATTGGGGCGACGTCGATCTCGTCATCAATATCGGTGCGCCGAAAGGCTCGTCGCGGCTCATGCAGAGAGTCGGACGATCGAATCACAGGCTCGACGAGCCGTCTAAAGCCGTGCTGGTGCCGGCCAACCGCTTCGAGGTGCTGGAATGCCGTGCGGCAATAGACGCCGTGGCGGCAAATGCGCAGGATACGCCGCCCTTGCGCACCGGCGCTCTCGACGTGCTCGCTCAGCACATCTTGGGCCGCGCCTGCGGCGAGCCGTTCCTGGCCGATGAGCTCTACGCCGAAGTGCGTGCGGCGGCGCCTTATGCCGGTCTTGCGCGTGCCGATTTCGACGCCGCGGTCGATTTCGTCGCCACCGGCGGCTACGCGCTCAAAGCCTATGAGCGTTTCGCCAAGATCAGGCAGGGCAAAGACGGCCGCTGGCGCATCACGCATCCGCGTGTGGCGCAGCGCTACCGCATGAATATCGGCACCATCGTCGAGGCCGATATGCTGAAAGTGCGCCTCGTGCGCTCGCGGGCGAGCCGCATGGTCGCGCGTGGCGGGCGGTTGCTCGGCCAGGTCGAGGAATATTTCATCGAAATGTTGTCGGTCGGCGACACCTTCGTCTTTGCCGGCGAAATCCTGAAATACGAGGCGCTGGTGGAGGACGAGGTCTATGTCTCGCGCTCGACCGCGACCGATCCGAAAGTGCCGGCTTACGAAGGCGGCAAGTTTCCGCTCTCGACTTATCTCGCGGCCCGGGTGCGCGCGCTGCTCGCAAAGCCGGACGCCTGGCGTGCCCTGCCGGCGCAGGTACGGGAATGGCTGGAGATTCAAGAGTGGCGTTCGCTGCTGCCGAGGGCCGGCGATCTCCTGGTCGAGACATTTCCGCGCGGCGCCAAATATTACCTGGTCTGCTATCCGTTCGAGGGCAGGCTCGCGCACCAGACGCTCGGCATGTTGCTGACGCGCCGGCTGGAGCGCGCCGGCGCCAAGCCGCTCGGCTTTGTCGCCAATGAATATGCGCTGGCGGTCTGGGGCCTCGGCGATCTCGGTTTGCGCATCGCGCGCGGCGATCTGTCGCTTGCCCAATTGTTCGACCAGGACATGCTGGGCGACGACCTGGAGGCTTGGCTCGCCGAATCGGCTTTGATGAAACGCACCTTCCGCTCTTGCGCCATCATCGCCGGGCTGATCGAGCGGCGCTTCCCCGGCGAGGAGAAATCCCGCCGCCAGCTCACGATTTCGACGGATCTGGTCTACGACGTTCTGCGCAAGCACCAGCCCGACCACATTCTATTGCGGGCCGCACGCGCCGACGCCGCCACGGGTCTCCTGGACATCAAGCGGCTCGGCGAAATGCTCTCGCGCATCAAGGGCCGAATCGTCCATAAAGCGCTGGACCACGTCTCGCCGCTGGCGGTTCCGGTGATGCTGGAGATCGGCCGCGAGACGGTCTATGGCGAGGCGGCGGATTCGCTGCTGGCGGAAGCGGCGGACGAACTGGTGAAAGAGGCGATGCAGTGAACTTGGCGGCGCAAAACGCGGCGGACAGCATGGGCAATCTCGTCGTCCTTGCCGGCGTACCGCTGCTCGCCGATCCGTCCGGCGCGCTTTATTGGCCCGAGCAGGGCCTGCTCGCGGTCGCCGACCTGCACCTGGAAAAAGGTTCGAGCTACGCCGCGCGCGGGCAACTGCTGCCGCCTTATGATACGGCGGCGACGCTGGCACGCCTCGGCCGCCTGATTGCGCATTACGCGCCGTGTTGCGTGATTGCGCTCGGCGATAGTTTCCACGACGGCGGGGGGCCGGCGCGGCTGAGCGACGGGGACCGCGAGAACCTGCGCGGCCTGCAACGCGGCCGCGACTGGATCTGGATCGCCGGCAATCACGATCCCGAGCCTGCCGAAAACATCGGCGGTGCGTTCCACGGCATGATGACGGTCAGCGGCTTGACCTTCCGCCATCTGCCCAACGGCGGCGACGCGGAAATCTGCGGTCACCTGCATCCCGTCGCGCGCATCGCGCATCGCGGCCGTGCCGTCAGCCGGCGCTGCTTCGCGGCGGACAAAACACGCATGGTGATGCCGGCCTTCGGCGCTTTTACCGGCGGGCTTAACGTGCGCGACGCGGCTTTCGCCGACCTGTTCGGCACGCTTGCTTTCACGGCGCATATGTTGGGCGAGAGCAGGCTCTATTCTTTCGCCGCCAAGCGGTGTCTGGCGGATTAATCTCGCCTGAACACCACGCTGCCGAACCAGCCGATGAACAGCGCCATCAGCGCGACCACCAGCCCATAGAGCAGGCCGTAGTCTTGCGCGGCGTCGGCGACATATTGCTCGATACCGGTCTTGATCACCTCCAGCGCCGACGTCGTGCCTGCGATCATCGCGCCGTTGGCGAACAGCTTGACGTCGATCGCATAGATGCCGGTCGGCACGTTGGCCGGCAGCGGGATGGCGGCGCGGAACACGGTCGGAGTCAGGAATGTCACCGCGGTGCTGGATTCGCGGTAGAGGCCGATCTGCGTTTGCAGCCGCACGAAGCCGGCACGGAACGGGTCTTCGCGCACGGTGTCGGCGAGGTCGGGGCCGATGCGCTGCGGCAGCAGGAAATTGTCGAGCCCGATCTGCAATCGCCGCAACGCGTCCTGGTTCGCGATCTCGCCGGCCGGACGGTTGCTCAGGATCGCGAGATAAGACGGCGCGCGCACGAATTCGCGCGAGTCGACGTTGACCCAGATGCCGAGCACGCGCTCCTTGCGCCGCGTGCGCAGGGTCTCGCGCGGGCCGGTCACCGTCACCACCAGATCGTAGGACCGTTGCGCGGTCTTGCCGGCGTCCGGTTCGATGGTGCCGAACAGCACCAGATCCTCGCCGGTGAAGCTCGATGTCACGGCGACGCGGTGGTTCGACAGCGACACCACCAGCCGTTCGGCGGCGGCGGGCGTGACGCCGCAGGCCGTCGCAACGATCAGAACCGTGGCTGCGAGCCGACGCATCATGTGTTTCTCACGTGGCGCAGCGAGAACAGGTCGTCCGGCTTCACCACCAGTTCGTAGGCAAAGCGCAGCCCAACCGCGAAGACCAGAAGGCCGAGCAGCAGGCGCAAACGTTCGCCGCGCATTTTCTGCCCGGTGCGCACGCCGAATTGCGCGCCGATCACGCCGCCGACCATCAGAATCAAGGCCAGCACGCCGTCGACCAGATGGTTGGTGGCGGCGTGCATCACGGTCGCCGACGCCATGGTGATGAGCGTCAGCACCATCGAGGTGCCGATCACGGTCGCGGTCGGCACGCGCAGGAAATAGATCAGCATCGGCACCAGCAGGAAGCCGCCGCCGATGCCCATGATGGCGCCGATGAAGCCGATGATGAAGCCGATGGCCCAGACCGGTATCGCCGACACATAGATCTTCGAGCGCTTGAAGCGCAGCTTGAACGGCAGCCCATGCAGCCACGTGTGGCTGCCCGGCCGTCGCAGCGTCGCGGGCTGGCCTTTGCGGGTGCGCAGTTCCGCCCGCACGCTTTCATAGATCATCATGGCGCCGACCGCCGACAGCAGCGTGACGTATGAGAGCCCTATCACCAGGTCGAGCTGGTCGAGTTCGCGTAACTTCGTGAACAGCCAGACACCGACCGCGGTGCCGACGATGCCGGCGCTGAGCAGCATCATGGCGAGCGCCATGTCCAGTGCGCGCTTGCGCCAATAGGTGATCGCGCCGGTGAATGAAGAAGCCGCGATATGGCTGGCGACGCTCGCCACCGCGACCGCGGGAGTGATGCCGATGAAGATCAACAGCGGCGTCATCAGGAAACCGCCGCCGATGCCGAACATGCCGGATATGAATCCGACCGCGAGTCCCATCCCCAGCACGAGGAAGATATTGACCGGCAGGTCGGCGATCGGCAGGTAGATTTGCAAACGAGGTCGTCCGGCGTTCGAGGTCAAAGCCGCGGGCGTAGCGTCCCCCGCCGCTCACCTTGCAGTAAACACCATTGCGCGCGGTTAAGTCAGCGATATGGCGTTAAAAAATGCCGGCCGCGCGACGCATCGTGCCGGTCACTTTTGTCCCATCGCATAAGAACCGAGCGACAGCGGTCCTGCCGTTCGCGCCTTCGGGCGCGCCGGTGGCGGCGTAGCGCCGGTGACGTTGTCCCAGCCGCCGGCGGGTTCGGGAACGGCGACGGCGTCTTCGGGCTGCTTTTCGGCCACGAAGCCTTTGACCTCGGCTTCGGCGGCGGCGATCTCATCGGCTTCCAGGCGCAAGGCAACGTCGTCGCGCTTTTTGGCGGATTCCTTGTCGCCCTGGGCCGCGGCCAGCGAGAACCACTTGTAGGATTCGATCATGTTCTTCTCGGTGCCGAGGCCGCGCGCGCAGAGAACGCCGAGATTGTACTGGCTGTCGGCGACGCCGTGCTGGGAGGCCTTGCGGAACCATTCCGCCGCGGTGGCGTAGTCCGGCTTGCCTTCAATGCCTTCGGCGTAAAGCACCGCGAGATTGTGCATGGCCTTGGCGTTGCCCTTGCTGGCGGCAGCCAGATAAAGCTGCCGGGCCCGCACCAGGTCTTTCTTCACGCCCTGGCCCTTTTCCAACAGGCTGGCATAGCGGAATTGCGCGGGCGCGATGCCCTTGTTGGCCGCGCGCTCGAACCAGATCGCCGCGTCTTCGGGGCTGGCCGGCACGCCGCGTCCATCTGCAAAGCGCACGCCTACCTCGTAGGCGGCGGCGGCGTCGCCGGCCACGGCCGCGCTGCGCAGGCGTGCTCCGCCGATCGCGATCGGCAGCCGGTCGGAACCTTGGATAGCCGACGGCGCCGGCGGCCGCGCCGTTGCGGGCCGCGCGATCGATCCGGTGACGTCGGCTTTCGCGGCGGGCGGCGCGTTCAGCGCCGGCGGGCTCAGCAGCGACGGCGCGCTCGGCGTCGTCGTGTTGAAATCGAGCGGCGCAACGGTCGTGGCGATCGTGCCGCCGGGCTGTTGCGCGAACTGCGGTACGGCGGGAACCTTCGGCAGCGCCAGCGGACCGGCGGCCGCGGTCGCCGGCGCTTCCACGGCGGGGCTCGACGGAACGGCATCGTCTTTGCTCGCGGCCAAGTCTACATCCGGGCTGCTCGCGGTCTGGGCGGCGCGATTTTCCAGTTTGCCGAAGCCGATATAATTGCCGGCAATCTGGATGCCGCCGACAACGATGCCGACGAGGCTGGCCGCGATGAACAGCGATTTGACCCGCTTCATCAATTTGCTGCGCAGCGACGGCGCCTCGTCGTCAACGAACTCGACCGGCGCGACGCGGGCAGGGCGTTCGCTCGGCGCCTGCACCGCCGCCTGGGCGGCGCGGCGGGCGGCGGCAATGAAACCGGATTTCCCGGTCGCGGCGGCGAGCGGCCCGGAAGTGGCGAGGGTTGCTTCCGCGGCCACGATGCGGGCGGCGGGATTGGCGCGGAAGGCCGGCGGCCCGGAGCCGGGTTCGAGCGGTTGATCGGGTGGCAGATCGGGATTGATCGGCAAATGCGCCACCGGCGGCAAACGCTTGGGCGGCGCGGGTGGAGGCGGCGGTGCTTGCGGCGCGACCATTGCGGGCGGCGGCGGGGCCGGGGGCGGTGGCGATCGCGGAGGCGGTGCCGTTTCGGCGACCATGCGCACCGCGACTTTGCCGACCGGCTGCTTGAGTTCGCTGAATTCTGTATCGGCGCCGGGGCGGCCACGCGTCTCGCCGCGAATGTCGTTTTCGATCATGACGAGGCGGTCGACGACATGACCGAGCGTACCATGCACCGCCTCGAGCGCGTCCTGGGTGCGGGCGATGTCGTGCTTGAGGTCGACGACGCCGGGTGAATTGTCCGCGCGCAGGCCGCCGCTTTCCTTGGTGGCGCGCATCTCCTCGATATGCACCAGCAGATCGGCGAGCCCACGCTCGATCGCCTCCAGATGGCCGAGCCTTGAATCGGACGCATCCAACCGCTGCACCAGCGATACGATGCGATCCTCCAGATGGCCGGACGCGACATTGTCGCCGCGCGATTGCTGGATCATCTCGATCTTGTCGGTCAGCGACTGCACCAGCGATTCCAGCATCGGCGGCACCGTGCCGCCGCTTTGCGCGCGTTCGGCCAGCGCATCGGACAATGCGCCGATGCGCTGTTCGAGGCTGTTGAGCGCGTCGCTGCCGCTGGCCGACCGCGCCAGATGATCGACCTTATCGGTGAGTTCATGCACCTGTCCGGCAAGCTCGCCGACCGCGTCCGTCGAAGCGACGTGTGCCGCCATGTCGCGCAGCGTGGTGATGGCGTGTTCAAGTTGCTGAAGCGTCGCCGGGTCTTTCTGCCCAACGATCAGATCGATCTTGTGCGCGAGGCCGGCCACCGCGTCGTTGAAGCCCACCAGGTTCTCGGCCGGCGTCAGGCCGCGCAGCGCGTCGCGCACTTCCGCCAGCCCGTGCTCGACGCCGGACAGGGCGCCGCTGTCGACGCCCGCCTGGCGGCCTTCGGCGATGCGCTGCGAGAGACCGGCGATCTGCCGCTCGATGGTATCGATGGCCTGGCGCGGCATCGCTTCGGTCATGGCGCGGCCGATCTCACCCAACTCGGCGCGCAAGGCGTTGATGGCTTCCTCCACGCCAGGACGCCGCAGCGTTTCGATCTGGTTTGTGATCTTGCGGAGCTGATCCTCAAGTCCCGACAAGTCCTGCACCGGCACCGGCGTGAGCACGGGCATAGGCGCAGCGGCGGCCACCGAGGCTCTTTGCCGCGCCGGCTCCGCCGCGGCCGGTTGACCGTTCAACGCGCGTTGACGGGCCGCGATTTCGGCCACCGCGAGATCGAGCGCCGGCGGCATCCGCGTGCCGGGCGCCGGCGGTTGCATGCGCGACGGCAACGCCGCCGCCATCGCGGGCGCCACATTGACGAACTGGTCGATCCGGCGGTCGAGCCGGGCGATCAGTTCGGCGATCTGGCTGTCGTCGTTGCGGCTGCGTTTGGGTGCATAGGCCTCGGGGCCCGTTCGCGCGAACCGTTCGATGCGCTGCGTGAGGTCGTCGAGCCGCTGATGCACGCTGGCGAGTTCGGACCCGTCGGAATCGTCGCCGTCGTCGTCGTGCGCAATGCCGTCTTCGCCCGCTTGATGAAGGATGACGGCGTTCAGCCATTCGCCCAACGACATGCCGGAACGGCGCGCGGCTTCCTTTGCCGTTTCACGGGCCTCGGGCCGGATGCCTTTGACACTCCAGGGCACGCCAAGTTTCATGCTCACATCCGCATCCGAGTGGAGGCGTAAAGAGCCTGGATCGACTCTCGTGGAACCGGCGCACGTTAAAGGCGGGTGGATACGGGCCCGGTTCTCAGTCCACGCCCCGACTTTTTGCCGTTTGCGGTAAACAGGCCGTTAACGTTTGGCCGAAGTATCGGACTTTCCGGGGAATTTCGGCCTTAACGCGGCTGTAATCGCGATGCGCCATCCTTGGGCAAATGCCGCCATTGCGGCGGCCGCAACCGCCCAATAGTTAACGAGTGGTAAAAGGGGCTCGCGCCCTGCCGACGCCGCGGCGGAAGCCTCGAGGAAACTCCATGCCGACATACAAAGCGCCCGTGGAAAATGCGTTGTTCCTGCTCAACGACGTGCTGCATTTCGACCGTTATGGGAATCTCCCGGGCTTTGCCGACGCTTCTCCCGATGTGGTGGAAGCCGTGCTGCGCGAGGCCGCGAAATTCAGCGAGGAAGTGCTCACGCCGCTCAACCGCGTCGGCGACAAGCAAGGCTGCACGCGCCGTCCCGACGGCAGCGTCACCACGCCGGCCGGATTCAAGGAAGCCTACAAGCAGATCGTCGAGGGCGGCTGGATCGGCATTTCGGTGCCGGCCGAATTCGGCGGCCAGGGCCTGCCGGCGACTTTGACCGAAGCGGTCAATGAATTCCTCTGCTCCGCCAACATGGCCTTCGCCATGTATCCGGGATTGACCCAAGGCGCCATCGCCGCGCTGCTCGCTCACGCCTCGCAGGAGATCAAGACCAAATATCTGCCGAAGATGGTCGAAGGCGTCTGGACCGGCACGATGAACTTGACCGAGCCGCATTGCGGCACGGACTTAGGGCTGTTGCGTACCAAGGCGGTGAAGCAGGCCGACGGCAGCTACAAGATCACCGGCACCAAGATCTTCATCTCGGCCGGTGAGCACGACCTCTCCGACAACATCATCCATCTGGTGCTGGCGCGTATCGAAGGCGCGCCGGCCGGCACCAAGGGCATCTCGCTCTTCGTGGTGCCCAAGATCATGGTGAAAGACGACGGCTCACTGGCCGAACGCAATGGAGTCAGTTGCGGTTCGATCGAAGAGAAGATGGGCATTCACGGCAATTCCACTTGCGTGATGAACTACGACGGCGCCACCGGCTGGCTGGTCGGCGTCGAAAATCGCGGGCTGCCGGCGATGTTCACGATGATGAACGAGGCGCGCCTCGGCGTCGGCGTGCAAGGTCTGGCGCAATCTGAAATCGCCTACCAGAACGCGGCGATCTACGCCAAGGAACGCCTGCAAGGCCGCGCCATCTCCGGCGCCAAATATCCCGATAAGGCCGCCGATCCGATCATCGTGCACCCGGACGTGCGCCGCACGCTGATGACCATCCGCGCCTTCAACGAGGCGGCACGCGCGCTGGTATTGTGGACGGCGCTCAAGGGCGACATCGCGCGGCGTACCGAAGACGAAAAGGAACGCCAGGGCGCCGATGATTTTATGGGCCTGCTGACACCGGTGATCAAAGGCGTGCTCACCGACCAGGGATTCGCCAACGCGGTGATGGCGCAGCAGATGTTCGGCGGCCACGGCTACATCGCCGAGAACGGCATGGAGCAGTTCGTGCGCGACGCCCGCATCGCGCAGATCGACGAAGGCGCCAACGGCATCCAGGCGCTCGATCTGGTCGGCCGCAAGCTCGGCAAGGACGGCGGCCGCGCGCTGATGGCGTTCCTCGGCGAGGTCGGCGCTTTCCTGAAAGAAAAGGGCGCCGACGAGGCGATGAAGCCTTACGTGACGCCGATGGGCGTTGCGCTCGGCCACCTGCAGCAGGCCTCGATGTGGTTCATGCAGAACGCCATGACCAAGCCGGACAATGCCGGCGCCGGCGCCACCGATTACATGCACATGTTCGGCCTGGTCGCGCTCGGCTACATGTGGTGCAAGATCGCGGAAGCATCGCTCGCCAGGCTGCCGAAGGCGAACGGCTCGGCCGCGACCTACAACGCCAAGCTCGTCACCGCGCGGTTTTTCATGGAACGCATGCTGCCGGAAACCGCCTCGCATCTCGTGCGCATCCAGGCGGGCGCCGCCAGCACCATGGAAGTGCCCGAAGAGACGTTCTAAAAGCCCGTCCATCATGACCGAC
>DASWPX010000154.1:0-4293 GCA_036398395.1 Pseudolabrys sp.
GCCGGTAACGGCCGTCTTCGCTCATTGAAGCTTCTAATCGGCCGGACTGCTCCATAAGTCCCTATTTCCCCCACACTTTTTGGTTCTGGGTTGAACTCGCGATATTGAAATTGGTTCAATGCTTTAGTCGATTAAAGCGCCACCATTATTAAACTTGGGCCTCCTTGATCACCAAATCCGCCAACCGTTCGGCGGCATCGAGCGTACCGGCCGAGCGGGCGGCCCGGGCCATGGCGGTCAGTGCCGCCGGGTTGGCCGCCAGCCGGACGATCTCGGCAGCCACCCGCTGTGGCGTGAAGCCGCTTTGCACGATGCGGACTGCGCCGCCCGCCTGTTCCAGCACGCCGGCATTGGCGGACTGGTCCTGGTCCAGCGCATGCGGCAGCGGAACCAGAATGGCTGGCCTGCCGATGGCCGAAAGCTCGGCCACCGTTGAGGCACCGGAGCGCGAGATCACCAGATGCGCGGCCGCCATGCGGGCGGGCAAATCGGCAAAGAAAGGTTCTGTCTCCGCGACGACGCCGAGACCACCGTACAGAGAGCGCACGGCCTCCAGATCTTCGGCGCGCGCCTGCTGCGTCACGATCAGACGCGCGCGCAGCTCGGCTTCCATGAGGCCGATCGCGGCCGGCACGATTTCCGACATCACGCGCGCGCCCTGACTGCCACCGAATACCAGCAGGCGGATTTTTCCGCCCGGCTCCAGCGCGGCATAAGGTGATGCCGCCGCGGCGATGACTTGCGGACGCACGGGATTGCCGGTGAACGTGATTTTCTCGCGCACACGAGGGTCGAGATTCGTCAGCGTGGGAAAGCCGGTGGCGATGGCGGTTACGCGCGGCGCCAGCAGGCGGTTGGCGCGGCCCATGACGCCGTTCTGCTCGTGCAGCACGGTCGGAATGCCGCGCAGGCTCGCTGCCCAGAGCGGCGGCACGGTCGGATAACCGCCGAAGCCGACGACGGCCGCGGGCCGCACGCGTCCCAGCATCGACCAGGCCTTGGCGGCGCCGAGCATCAGCAACGCACCGGTGCGCGCGAGCGCGACGGGATTGCGCGCACGCAAGGTCGCGCTCGGAATGAGATGCACGGCGCGGGCGGGAAACTTGAAATGCGCGGCCCGGGCATCGGTGGCGAGATCGACGGTCAGCCCGCGCTTCTCGAGCACGACGGCCAGGGCCTCGGCCGGAAACAGATGGCCGCCGGTGCCGCCGGCCGCGAGCAGAATAAGTTTGTTCGTCGCCATGAAGGAGATTAGGCCGGCAACGGCTCTGGCGCCAGCATGGCCGCGCGTGGCTGTTCGCGCGTGAGTGCCAGCAGCATGCCCATGGCGTAAGCCATCGACAGCATCGACGAGCCGCCATAGGAAATGAAAGGTAGCGTCATGCCCTTGGCCGGGATCAGATGCAGATTGACCGCCATGTTGATCGCCGACTGCGTGGCGAACAGCATGGTGAGGCCGGCGCCGGCAAAGCGCGCGAAGGGATCGTCGTTGCGCATGGCGCGCAACAGCGCGCGGATGACGATAAAGGCGAACAAGGCGACCAGCGCCAGGCAAAGCGCGATGCCGAATTCCTCCGCCGCCACCGCGAAGACGAAGTCGGTGTGGCTCTCCGGCAGCAGGCGCTTGACGGTGCCCTCGCCCGGACCCTTACCGAACCAGCCGCCGCGCACGAAGGATTCAGTGGCGATATCTATGTTGAAAGTATCTCCCGATGTCGGATCGAGAAAGCGCTGGATGCGGCGCGCGACATGCGGGACGGTGAAATAGGCCGTCAACAGCCCGAAGCTGGCGACGCCGGCAAGCCCGAACATCCACATCAGCCGCATGCCGGCCATAAAGAACAGCGCGCTCCACACCAGCAAGATCAACATGGTCTGGCCGAAATCAGGCTGCACCACGAGCAATGTAACGACCGTGAGCAACATGCCGAGCGCGATCGCGTTAGTCGGCATGTCGGGCCGCTTGGCGGATTCGCCAAACAGCCACGCCACCAGAATGACGAATGCAGGCTTGAGGAATTCCGACGGCTGGACGTTAACGCCGAACAGCACCAGCCAGCGCTTGGCTCCTTTGATCTCGACGCCGAGGTAGGGGGTTGCCGCCACCATGATGAGGCTGATGACGAAGACGAAGATCGATAGCCGCCTGATCTGGCGCGGCGACAGGAACGACACCCCCAGCATGAGGGCGATGGCGGGGAAGAGATAGAGGATATGGCGGTTGACGAAGAAGAACGGGTCGAGCCCGAGGCGGCCGGCGACCGGGGGGCTCGCCGCCAGCGACAGCACCACGCCGGTGAGCATCAGCGCGCCGATGGCGCCGAGCGTCAGCCGGTCGACCGTCCACCACCATTCGCCGAAAGGCGTGCGTTGCGCGCGCGAAACCATGTCCCAATCCCGTCACGGCCAAGCTGACGCGTCACGGTTTATGAAGCATTAACGGACCGGCTATGGCGCGCCGACAACGCCCGGAATCGCCCGCACCAGGTCGGTGAAGGCCTTTCCGCGCACTTCGAAGTTCGGATACTGGTCGAACGAAGCGCAGGCGGGCGACAGCAGCACCACGGGTTCCTTCAGCCCCGAGGCCGCGGCGTCGCGCGCGGCAGCCTCGACCGCGGCCGACAGCACGCCGCACATTTCGTAGGCCACCTTGCCGTCGAGCGTCTTGGCGAATTCGGCGGCGGCCTCGCCGATCAGATAAGCCTTGCGGATGCGCGGGAAGAATTCGGCGAGGCTCTCGATGCCGCCGGTCTTTGGCTTGCCGCCGGCGATCCAGAAAATATCGCCGAAGCTCGCCAGCGCCTTGGCGGCGCTGTCGGCATTGGTGGCTTTGGAGTCGTTGACGAAGAGGATATTTCCTTTGCGGCCGACCTGCTGCATGCGGTGCGCAAGCCCGGGGAAACTGATGAGGCCTTTCTGGATCGCGGTCGGATCGAGCTTGAGCGCCATGCAGGCGGCGACCGCGCAGGCGGCGTTCTGCGCGTTGTGCGTGCCGCGCAAGGAGCCGATGCCGGCAAGCTGCGCCACCGGATAAGTCTTGCCGTCGCGTGCGCGCACGATGTGGGTACCTTCAGCGTAATAGCCCTCGCGCAACGGCGCGACGACCGACACGCGCACGACCGGCTTGCCGGCGCGCTCGATGCGGTCGGCGGCAGCACGCGTGTAGCGGTCGTCGACGCCGATCACCGCGGTGCCGCCCGGCTCCACGCTTGCCGCCAGCAGCGTCTTGAGCGCGGCGTAGTTCTCCATGCTGCCGTGGCGGTCGAGATGGTCCTCCGACACGTTGAGCAGGACACCGACCGTCGCGCGCAGCGACGGCGCCAGATCGATTTGATAGCTGGAAACTTCCAGCACGTAGACGCGCCCCGGTGCGAAAGGCTCCAGCGCCAGCACGGGCACGCCGATATTGCCGCCCATCTGCGCGTCGAGGCCGGCGCTCTTGAGCAGATGCGTCGTCAGCGCGGTGGTGGTCGATTTGCCGTTGGTGCCGGTGATGGCGATCAGCGGACATGCGGCGCCCGATTTGGCGCGCTCGCGGCAGAACAATTCGATGTCGCCGATGATCTCGACGTTCGCCCGGTTGGCGAGCGCGGCGGCCCAATGCGGCGCCGGATGCGTCAGCGGCACGCCGGGCGTAAGCACCAGCGCCGCGATCGTCGACCAGTCGATCGTATGCAGATCGTCGGTATGGAGGCCTGCGGCCTCGGCGTCGGCGACTTTATTAATGTCGTCGTCGAAGCACACCACCTTGGCGCCGCCTTCGACAAGCGCGCGCGCCGACAGCAGCCCCGAGTTACCGAGGCCGAAAACCGCGACCTGTTGGCCGGCGAAAGTGGTGATGGGAATCATGGGCGCACTCTTTACCTCCCCCCTTGAGGGGGAGGTCGCCCGCCGAAGCCCGAAGGGCGAAGGCGCGGCGGGAGGGCGGTAAGCCAAAAGCGATTGCGCAAGAAACACCCCCCTCCCCAACCCTCCCCCTCAAGGGGAGAGGGAGCAAGGAGAGAATGCCGCCGCTCAATCATTCTTACCTCAACTTCAGCGTCGCCAGCCCCGCCAGCGCCAGCACCACCACGACGATCCAGAAACGGATCACGATCTGCGGCTCGGTCCAGCCGAGCTGCTCGAAATGGTGATGGATCGGCGCCATCTTGAAGACGCGCTTGCCGGTGAGCTTGAACGAGACCACCTGCACGATCACCGAGACCGCCTCCAGCACGAACAAGCCGCCGATCACGGCCAGCACGATCTCGTGCTTCACCGCAACCGCGATCGATCCGAGCATGCCGCCGAGCG
>DASWPX010000155.1:0-3648 GCA_036398395.1 Pseudolabrys sp.
CACGCTCACCGGCACGAAGCTCTTCGCCTGCGGCATCGTCGGCCTGGTGGTGACCGGGCTGATCGTGTGGATCACCGAGTATTATACCGGCACGGGCAAGCGGCCGGTGGTGTCGATCGCCCAGGCCTCGGTCACCGGCCACGGCACCAACGTCATCCAGGGCCTGGCGATCTCGCTGGAATCGACCGCCGCTCCGGCCATCGTCATCATCGCCGGCATTCTGGTGGCTTATGGCCAGGCCGGATTGTTCGGCATCGCCGTCGCGGTCACCGCGATGCTGGCGCTCGCCGGCATGGTGGTTGCGCTCGACGCCTTCGGCCCGGTCACCGACAATGCCGGCGGCATTGCCGAAATGGCCGGTCTGCCGAAATCGGTGCGCAAGTTCACCGACGCGCTCGACGCTGTCGGCAACACCACCAAGGCGATCACCAAGGGCTACGCCATCGGTTCGGCTGGCTTGGGCGCGCTGGTGCTGTTTGCGGCCTATAACCAGGACCTGCTGTACTTCTCCAGGGACGTCGCCGCGCATCCGTACTTCACCAACGTCAAGCTCGACTTCGCGCTGACCAACCCCTACGTCGTGGTCGGTCTCCTGTTCGGCGGTCTGCTGCCGTACTTGTTCGCGTCGATGGGCATGACCGCGGTCGGCCGCGCCGCAAGCGCGATCGTCGAGGAAGTGCGCCGGCAGTTCCGCGCCAAGCCCGGCATCATGAAGGGCAAGGACAAACCCGACTACGGCCGCGCGGTCGACATGCTCACCAAGGCCGCGATCAAGGAGATGATCGTGCCGTCGCTGCTGCCGGTGCTGTCGCCGATCTTCTGTTACTTCGCGATCTTCCTGATCGCGGGCGGTGGCGCTGCCGGCAAGTCGGCCGGCTTCTCCGCGCTCGGCGCCATGCTGCTCGGCGTCATCGTGACGGGATTGTTCGTCGCCATCTCGATGACCTCGGGCGGCGGCGCCTGGGACAACGCCAAGAAGTACATCGAGGACGGCCATTACGGCGGCAAGGGCTCGGAGGCTCACAAGGCCGCCGTAACCGGCGACACTGTCGGCGATCCCTACAAGGACACGGCGGGCCCGGCGGTCAACCCGATGATCAAGATCACCAACATCGTCGCGCTGTTGCTGCTGGCGGTTCTCGCGCACTGACTGAGAGACGGTGCGATCGCAAAATGAAAAGGGCCCGTGCAATCGCGCGGGCCCTTTAACTTTGGAATGAACGCGGCCTATTGCGTCATCATCTTCGGCGCGAAGCTCTTCAGGATGCCGCGCAGATAGTTCAGATCGTTGCCGCCGGTCGGCGTTGTCTGTGACGCGAAGTCGAAGACCTTGCCGTCCTTGAGTCCGTAATTGGCCAGCCGCTCGACACGGCGGTCCTTGTCGAAATAAACCGCGACCACCCGTTGATCGACGACCGTGGTCGGCATGAAAGCCGCCGCGCGCTCGGACTTCTGCGAGATGTAATAGAAAGCCTCGCCGTTCACGGTCGCGACCGTGGAGGGTGTGCCGAGCACGATAAGCACCTGCTCCTGCGAGGCGCCGACCGGAATCTGTTCGAGCGCGCCTTCGGGCAGCACATAGCCGCGCTGCAGCGTCTCGCCGAAGCTGCTGCAGCCGGCAATCGAGCCGGCGCCAAGAAGCGCCAGCGCCAGGCGCACAGCCCGGACCTTATTTGGCGCGATCATGAACCCCAAACCCGTCATCCTCATATCGGCGTTCGTCTGAAATGCTTGGCCAGCAAAGGTCTTGCATCGGCGGCGGCGTTAACGTACCCGGCCAGCACGATGAAGCTCCCCCTTTTTCGCCGCGGGCCGCGCGGCGCGGACACCATTTCCGCCCTGTATGGCATGATCGTGGCGCAAGCGCGATTGCCGGTGTTTTACCGCGACTATGCCGTCGCCGACACGGTTAACGGGCGTTTCGATCTGATCGTTCTGCATCTGGCGCTGGTGCTGGACCGCATGATGGGCGATTCGGCGCTCAACACGCTAGGCCAGGGTATTTTCGACCGTTTTTGCCAAGATATGGACCATAATCTGCGGGAAATGGGCATCGGCGACCTGAAAGTGCCTACCGAAATGCAGCGCATGGGCGAGGCCTTTTACGGCCGGGCGCAGGCCTATAGGACGGCTTTGGCTTCCGCCGAACCCAAGGATCTGGCGGATGCGATAGTGCGCAATATCTACGGCGGCGCGCGGCTGGACGCTGCTGAGGCGGTCCGGCTTGCGGCCTATATGCGTCAGGCGGTACGTGATCTGTCGGCCCAGAGCGGCGCTGACCTGGCGGCTGGTGCGTTGCACTTTCCCGACCCCGCCGCGACCCTTTAGAGAAGCCCGATGGAAAAGCCCCACAGCTCCGCGACGATACCCAGCGTTCCTTGGAGCGTGCCGGTGGCCGTGGAGAACATTTCCGACCACGGCCTGCATATGGAGATCGAGGCCTCCGCAGCGGTACGCGCCCAGGTGCTGGCGCTGGTCGCTGGGCTGGCCACCGTGCACGATCTGCCGAAACTGTCCGCTGTCTTTGACCTGACCCGGCGCGGCGCCAAGGTCCATGTCACAGGACACGTCAGCGCGCGCGTTGCGCAGACCTGCGTCGTGACCCTGGAGCCGATCGAGAGCGATGTGGAGGAGGCGGTGGACGTGCTGTTTGCGCCGGTCGCCCCGGACGCCCCACAACCTGAAACTGTAGCCTATGACAGTAATGCCGATAGCGAGCAGGAGCCGCCCGAACCCCTGGTCGACGGGACGGTAGATGTCGGGGCGCTTGCCACCGAATTTTTGGTTCTCGGCATCAATCCGCATCCGCGCAAAGCCGGCGCCGAATTCGCTCCGGTGAGGGTCGGTAATGACGAAGCGAAGCCCTTTGCGGCTCTAGAAGCACTGAAAAACCGCCTGGGGGGCGGTAATAAGTGACCTTCGGCAGGATGACGGAACCTGGGCATAACCGGCTTGTCTGGGCCCAGCCAGCCGCTATGTTCCCCCCGTGCAAGAAACCCCGATGACCGCTTCGCCGGCGTCCAAGCTCTCGCCGCCAGGGTCGCTCCATGTCGGATAAAGTTCGCATCGCGATTGACGCCATGGGCGGCGACCATGGTGCCGCGGTGCTTTTGCCGGGCGCCGATATTTCGCTCGCCCGCCACCCCGATACCGAATTCCTGCTGTTTGGCGACCGCGGCGTGGTCGAGCCGCTGCTCGACGGTCTGCCCCGGCTCAAGGCCAAGTCGAAATTCATCCATACCGAAATAGCAATCCGGATGGACGACAAGCCGAGCCAGGCGTTGCGCTATGGCCGCTGGAAGTCCTCGATGTGGCTAGCCATCGACGCGGTCAAGAAGCAGGAGGCCGATGTCGCGGTCTCGGCTGGCAATACCGGCGCGCTGATGGCCATGGCGCGCTTCAACCTCAAGATGATCGAGGGCATCGAGCGGCCGGCGATCGCCGCGCTCTGGCCGACGCTCAAGGGCGAGTCGGTGGTGCTGGACGTCGGCGCCTCGATCGGCGCCGATGCGGCGCATCTTATCAATCTCGCCACCATGGGCAGCGCCATGGCGCGGGTCTTGTTCGACGTTGAAAAGCCGCCCGTCGGCCTTCTCAATGGCGGCGTCGAGGAGGTCAAAGGCCTCGAAGAGGTGAGCGAGGCCGGCC
>DASWPX010000156.1:0-23271 GCA_036398395.1 Pseudolabrys sp.
ATTTCTTCTGCTTCCTCTTCGCTCGCGGCCACGACGGCTGCGATCGGCTCGCCGACAAACCGTACCACGCCGTCCGCCAAGACCGGCTGGCCGACCGGCCGGTAATTGAATTTGTAGAGCATGGGTATGATCTTTTTCACACCCTTGAGGTCGGCGGCGGTGACGACCGTCGCGTCCTTCGGCGTCTCGATTTTGGTTATCGTTCCGGCGGCATTCGGGCTGCGCACGAAACGCACCCAATGTGTTGCGGGCAGATTGGCGGTGAAGCGCCCGCAGCCCGTCACCAGAGCCGGGTCTTCCACCCGGCGAATGGCGCGGCCGACCCATTTCAATCCTGAGCCCTTGGTGTGCGCGGTCATAAGGCGGAATCTTCCAGCGCGCGCCGCACGACCGCCCGCACCAGATCGCGGCGATATTCGCCCGTGGTCTGGTGATCCTCCAGCGCGTCGACGGCATTGGCGGCGGCGACCGCCGCGGTGCGGAAGACGACTTCTCCCGGCGACTGTCCGTTGAGCGCGGCCTCGGCTTCCGCGAGGCGGCGTGGCGACGCCTCGGCGCCGCCGACGCCGACGCGCGCATCGGCGATCCGGCCGTCCTGCAGCCGATAGGTGACCAGCGCCGAGGCCAGCGCGAAGTCGCCGGCGCGGCGGTTGAATTCGTTGAAGCCGAATGAGGCGTCGGCCGCGAGCAGCGGCAGCCGCACCTGGATCAGCAGTTCATCCTCGGCCAGCGCCGTCGCCATGATGCCTTCGAAAAAATCCGCGGCCGGAATCAGGCGCTCGCCGCGCAGGCTATCGGCCACCATGACGGCGTCGAGCGTGGCCGCGACCAGGCACCATTCGGACGCCGGATCGGCATGCGACAAGCTGCCGCAGAACGTACCGCGCATGCGGATCGGGTAATGCGCAATGTGGCGCACGACAAAGCTCAGCAGTTTGCCGAGCGGATTGTCGACGACGGACTTATGAAAGGCGCCATGCCGCACCCGGGCGCCGATGCTGAGCGTCTTGCCGTCGCTGGATATTCTGTCGAGGCCCTCGACCTCGTTGATGTCGACCAGATGCGCCGGCTTGGCGAGGCGGAACGCCATGATCGGCACGAGACTCTGCCCGCCGGCCAGCACGCGGCCATCGTGAGGCGCGACTTCCGCCAAGATCTTGAGTGCCTCGTCGAGCGTGCGCGGCACATGGCGAATGAAGGCGGCGGGTTTCATGAAGGGCCCAGCGGCGAGGCGCTAAATAGTTGCCAGCAAACGATAAACCCCGCGCCCGGATTGTCAAAGCGGCTTTGGTTGGCCGCCTTGGCTTGTCCGGCAAAATGCACTTTAATCGGCCGGACCGAGGAAACGCCAAAAAACAAAAGCGAGGCGAGGATGCCGAAACCCCTGTCGCGGGCGCTCCAAGCTGCGATTCTATCGCTGGCGCTCGCGTTGCCGGCCTTTATCCCGCACGCCCGCGCCGACGACTACCCCAACCGCCCGGTGCGCCTGATCATTCCTTTCCCGCCCGGCGGCAGCAACGACGTGGTCGGCCGTCTGGTCGCCAAGTTCCTCAGCGAAAAACTCGGCCAGCAGGTCTATGTCGACAACCGCGCCGGCGCCGGCGGCACCATCGGCAGCGAGGCCGCATCCAAGGCCGATCCGGATGGCTACACCTTGCTGGGCGTCTCGCTTGCCCACGCAGTCAATCCGTCGCTGTACACGCTCAATTACGACCCGATCAAATCCTTCACGCCGATCGCCATCTTCGCGACCGGACCGAACGTGCTGGTGGTCAATCCGGACATGCCGGTCAAATCGGTCAAGGAATTGCTCGAGCTCGCCAAGGAGAAGCCGGGCGAACTCAATTACGCTTCCGCGGGCGTCGGCAGCTTTCAGCATCTCGGCGCTGAACTGTTCAAGCTGATGTCCGGCGCCAAGATCGTGCACGTGCCCTACAAAGGCGGCGGCCCGGCGATGCAGGACGTGATCGCGGGTCACGTCAAAATCATGTTCTCGTCGCTGGTGCAGACCACGCCGTTCATTAAGTCCGGGCAACTCCGCGCCTTGGGAACCGGCGGCGCCAAGCGCAGCACCGTGTTGCCGGACGTGCCGACCATCGCGGAAGCAGGCGTGCCCGGTTACGTATCGGATAACTGGTGGGGGGTCGTCGGGCCTGCCAACATGCCGGCGCCCGTGGTCGACAAGATTTACAAGGCGGTCCAGGAAGCGCTGCAGGCGCCCGAGTTGAAGGCGCAGTTCGACCGCGAGGGCGCTTCGGTGGTGGTGATGAGTTCGGCCGAATTCGGCGAGTACATCAAGACCGAGATCGTGAAATGGAGCCGCGTCGTCAAGGAAGGCGGCATCACCGCGCAGTAGCGCTGCGTCACGCCATCAGCCGGTCGAGCGCCGGCCGGTTGCGAAACACCACGCGCCGCGACGACGGCAAGTCGATCGCCGAAGCCGTTTCCAACCGCGACAGCGTGCGCGACACGGTTTCGATGGTCAGGCCGAGATAATCCGCGATGTCCCGGCGCGGCATCGGCAGTTCGACCTCGCTCATGCTGTTTTCGCGGATCGCCATGTCGAGCAGGAATCCGACCACGCGCTCCTGAGCGCTTTTCAGCAGGAGCAGAATATGGCTCTGCGTGCGTTGCAGCTCTTCGGTCGTCAGATCCAGAAGCAGGTGGTTGAGCCCGATGTCGAGGCGGATACGAGACGTCAACTCCGTCAATTTGATGGCTTGCAGCCTTGAGCGCGTGATCGCTTCGGCGGTGACGCTGTGCAACTGACGGCCTTCCAACCCGAAAATGTCGCCGGGGAAATAGAACGCGCCGATTTGGCGGCGGCCGTCGTTGAGGGTGTTATAGGTCCGCACGCAACCAGCGACTACTTTGTACAGATAGATGACCGGTTCGCCCTCGCCGAATACCTCTTCGTTGCGGGAAAATGCGGTAGCGGCGCCCGTCAAGTCGAGCGATGCGCCAGCCGGCCTCAGCCGCGCCTTGGCCGATGGACGCTGCCCCTCTTTGCGAGTTGGCGCATTCCGGACCTGCATATCTGGCACTTTCGTTGGGCGCTTGGCTGATGCGCAAAAACGAGCCCGACGACGAAATGTACGATACCGTACATATTGTCTCCTGTCTCGTTTATTCGAGATTTCCAAGCCGACGCCCGTCTTCCCTGACCGCGCAAAGTGCCTAAGATGGCGCCAAAACCAATAAAGGGAGGGAGCGATGGGAATAGGGATATTGGCCGCCGCTGGCGGCGTCTATGCGGCGATCTGGCTGGTTGTCATCGTGGGGTCGCAGTTCTTCGGTCCAAGATAGACCCGCAAGACGGAACGATTCTGATCGAGTCCGAATTGACGCTCACAATCTGCGCAGAATCGTTTCATGGCGAATAGCGACACCGAGGTCGTAGTTATCGGCGGCGGAGCGGCCGGCATCGCCGCCGGGCGCCGGCTGGCGAAAGCAGCCATCGACTATCTTCTGGTCGAAGCACGTCCGCGGCTGGGCGGGCGGGCCTGGACGGTGCAGGACCATTCCGGCTTTGCGCTCGACCTCGGCGCCGGCTGGCTGCACTCGGGCGACCGCAACCCATGGACGCCGATCGCGCAGGCCGCGGGCTTTCACATCGACAAGACCACGCCGCCCTGGGAGAAACCTTCGCTGCCGGCTGGATTTCCGCTTGAGCAGCAGGCCGAATTCCAGAAGGCGCAGCACGATTTTTTCGAACGACTGAGTGACGCCGCGGCCAAAGAGCCTGACGTCGCGGCATCCGAACTCCTCGATCCCGGCTGCCGCTGGAATCATCTTATCGGTGCGGTCGCCACTTACATCAGCGGCGGCGAACTGTCGCGTCTCTCGGTGCGCGATTTCGAGAATTACGAAGACGACGGCGTCAACTGGCGCGTGGCCGAAGGCTACGGCACGGCCATCGCGGCGCATGGTGCAAGCCTCAACGCCACATTCGATTGTCCGGTCTTGCAGATCGATCATCGCGGCCGGCGGCTGAAGATCGAAACCGCCAAAGGTACGATCACCGCCGACCGCGCTATCGTGACGCTGCCGAGCGCGGTCATCGCCGACAAGGAATTTCTGTTCGCGCCCGCGCTGCCGGAAAAAACGTCAGCCGCGCGCGGACTGCCGCTCGGCCTTGCCGATAAATTGTTTCTGGCGCTCGATGGCGCCGACGAGTTCGGTCCCGACACGCGTGCCTTCGGCCGCACCGACAGCACCGCGGCCGCGACCTATCAATTCCGGCCGCTCGGCCGGCCGCTGATCGAAGTCTATTTCGGCGGCAGCCTGCCGGCCGAACTGGAAGCGCGGGGCGAGGCGGCGTTCTTCGACTTCGCTTTATCCGATCTCAAAGGCCTGTTCGGCAACGAATTTGGACGGCGGGTGAAACCTTTACACATGCACTGCTGGGGCTCCGACCCTTTCGCGCGCGGTTCCTATTCTTATGCGTTGCCGGGCAAGGCCGACTGCCGCGCCACGCTGGCCGCCGCGGTGGACGACCGGCTGTTCTTTGCCGGCGAGGCCTGCTCGAAACACGATTTCTCGACCGCGCATGGCGGCTATCGCACCGGCGTTGCCGCCGCCGACCAGGCCATCGCCGCGCGCCTGCGCAAGCAGGCCATCTAGCTGCCGACCTTCAATTCCGACACCAGCGCGCGTAGCGCGGCAACCACGGACGGCGCGACGAGCTTTCCGGTGCGCGGATTTTCCGACGGGATGCTCTCGATGGTCATGGTGAAGCGCGTGGTGTCGGCCTCCACCTTGATGGTGTGGATGTTGCGGTCGATGGAAGGATCCGCCCAGATTTCCAGATGCGTGCGGTCCGGCCCGATGCCGGCAAGGCTCAGTGCCGCGGCGACGTTCACATTGGTCGGAAATCCGAGGGCGCCCTCGCGCGCGCTGCCGTCGAAGACTTTGAGTGGGCTCTTGAGGCCGACAACCGAAATATCGTTCTTGAACAGATAAGGCGCGCCATCCAGGCCCGCCGGCGGCTTACGCGTTATCATATCGACCGAATGGATGGTGCCTTCCGCGGCCGCGCGCACGGCGTCAAAGCCAAGCAGGGCGCCGCTCGGCACCAGAATGCGCGCGCCGCTCGCCTTGGCGCGCTCGATCAGGTCGCCGTTCTGCAGCAACTGCGCGACCGACAGCGGCATGAACAGGCGTGCCTTGTCGATGGCCGCGATGGCGACCTCGCGGAACAACGCCGGCGGCAGACATTCCACCACCACGTCGCAATCGTCGGCCAAAGCGGTGGCGGTGCGCAGCGCAATCATGTCGCCGATCTGCGGCAGCACGCGCCGCGCCTTATCGGCGTCGCGCACCGCGACGGCGGCCAGCGTCAACCCCGGCACGTCGCCGTCGATCAGGCGCCTCGCCACATCGAGCCCGACCGCGCCGAGACCGGCGAGGCCGACGCGTAGATCATGTTTACCGGTCATGTCATTTCCATTCGTCGATTTTATAGCCGTCGTCGCTGAAACGATAATTCAATCCGGCGGCTTCGATGCGCTCGCTCGGATGCGCGCTGATGCCCCAATGATCGAGCCGGCCCGCAGGCCATTTCCACTCCGCGATCGGCTTGGGACGGTGGCTGGCGTCGATCTGCTGCATCTCGGCTGTATATTCGATCGGCATGTCCTCGGGTCCGAGGAAATAACAGAACACGTTGTTGCCCGGCCCATGCCGCCCTGGCCCCCATTCGATGCCGCGGCCGTCGTCGCGCATGCGGCCGGCGCCGCGCATCACCGATTCAAGGTCAGGCATCTCGAAGGCAATGTGATTGAGCGTCGGCCCGCCGGAAAATCCCAGCACGATGCTGTGATGATCGGCATTGCACGACAGGAAATGGAATTTGCGGGTGGTGTCGGAAATCGTGAAGCCGAGCGCGTCGCGGTAGCAGGCGAGCGTTGCGTCGGGGTCGCCTGAATTGACGTTGATATGGCTGAGCTTGCGTGGACGGTCGGGCGCGTCGGCGCAATCGGCGTGATCCCTGGCGCCGCAGACAATCGCGATATTGCGGCCTTCCGGGTCCTTGAAGCCGAAGCCGTAATCGCCATGCGGCTGACGCAATTCTTGCGGTGCTTGGATCGATTTAATCCCATGCGCGACGGCTTGCGCATGCAGCGCATCGACGGCGGCGCGGTCGGCGGCGTCGAACACCATGCGGATCAGGCTGGGTTTTTCCGCCTCGCGGATCGTCATGATGTGATGAAACGCGCCGCTGCCGCGAAGGTAATGAACGCCCGAAGCTTTGCCGACGGGCGTTAGATTCCAAACATCGAAGAAAAAACGCATCGCTCCGGCAGCATCGGCAAATGCGAGATCGACGCTGCGCAACGCGCGGACACAAGCCCGGCTCATGCTTCACCGAGAAAGCGCGCGGCATTGCCGTGATGCAGCAGTTTTACGTCGCCCTCGGAAAGCTTTAGCGCCGTCACCGCCTCGACGGGACGACGCTCGTAGATGTCGAATGGATAATCGGTGCCGAGGCAAAGCTGGCGCACGCCGAAGGTGTCGATCAGATGGCGCAGCGTCGGCCCGTCATAGACCAGCGTGTCGTAGAACAGCCGCCGCGCGTGCTCGTATGGCGAGGCGCCGATGCGTTCGGTGATTTCCGGCCGCGATTTCCAGCCATGCGCCAGCCGCGGCAGGATCGAGGCGAAAGCGCCGCCGCCATGGCTGAAGGCGAGCTTTAAGCGGGGGTGGCGCGTCAGTGTGCCGCCGGTCATCAGCGACGCGATCGAATAGGCGGTTTCCAGCGGAAAGCCGATGAAGGCCATCAGGCCGGGCGGCCCGATAATGCGTTCCTTGCCGGCGGGATGCAGCGCATGCACGAAGACGGCGGCGCCCAGTTGCTCGGCCGCGGCGAAGAAGTCCTCGAAGCGCGGATCGCCGAGGGGCGCGCCATTGATGTTGCTGCCGAGCTCGACGCCGCGAAAGCCTTCACGCATCAGGCGTTCGAGTTCGCGCGTCGCGGCATCGGGGTCCTGCATCGGCACGCCGCCCAGCCCGATGAACTTGTCCGGCGCGCGCGCCACCATGGCGGCAATTGTATCGTTGACGTGGCGGGTGAGGGGCACGGCGTCCTCGAGCGGCAGCCAATAGGATAGCAACTCCGGCATCGGCGACAGTACCTGGCGCGCGATGCCCATGCGGGCCATGGCCTCGGCGCGGCGCTCGACGTCCCAGCATTCGTCGCTGACGGTACGGAAATTCTTGCCGTCGATCATCACGCTCTTGTGGTGGCAATCGTGCGCCGCGCACATCTGCGGCCAATGCGTGCCGCCGAATTGCGTCACGTGTTTGCCGGCATAGACCGGAAATTCCGCCGGCACGACGTGGGTATGGATGTCGATGGCGTTCATCTGCGGCCGCTGAAGCTCGGTTTGCGTTTTTCCATGAAGGCGCGCACGCCCTCGGCGTAATCCGGCGTCAGGTGCGCCTGGCGTTGCAGGTCGCGCTCGAGGTCGAGCTGGGCGTCGAGCGTGTTGCCGGCCGAGGCATTGAGCGCGCGTTTGGTCAGCGCCAGGCCTTGCGTGGCGGCCGAAGCAAAGTGTTCACACAAATGTTGTGCTTCGGCCAAGAGAGAAGCGTCGTCGACGCATTTCCAGATCAGGCCCCAGCTTTCGGCTTTTTCGGCGCCCAACGGTTCGGCCAGCATCGCCAGGCCGCGGGCGCGGGCGTCGCCAACCAGCCGCGGCAGAACCCAGGTGCCGCCGCAATCCGGCAACAGGCCGACCCGGGTGAAGGACTGGATGAAGCTCGCCGAGCGCGCCGCCAGCACAATGTCGCAGGCCAGCGCGATGTTGCAGCCGGCGCCGGCGGCGGCGCCGTTGACTGCGGCGATAACGGGAAAGGGCAGCGCACGCAGCTTGCGGATCAGCGGATTGTAATAAGTCTCCAGTGCGGTGCTGGGCGCGATCTTCTCGCCGGACTTGACGAGCCGGTCGCCGAGATCCTGCCCGGTGCAGAAACCGCGGCCGCTGCCGGTGATCAGCAACGCACGGCAGCTTTTGTCGGCCTCCGCTTCGGCCAGCGCCGTGCGCAACGCCTTGTGCATGGCTTCGTTGATGGCGTTGAGCCGGTCCGGCCGGTTGAGCGTGACGACGCGATAACCGGAGCGCGATTCGGTAAGGACAGTCTCGCCGCTCATGGCTTGAGAAACTTGTCCAGCGCGCCGACTTCCTGCTTCTCGCCCTCGACGTCGGCAGCGATGCGTTCATAGAAGCGCGCCGCCGCTTCGAGCATACCGTTCTCGTCGTAATCCTGGCCGACGAAGGCGGAAATCTCGTCGAGCTCGGCCACCCACCGATAGGCCTTCTGGTACATGCCCGGCACCTGACGCGTCAGGTAGCCGAGCAAAGCCGGCTGGCTTTCGGCGAGTTCGGCTTGCAGCGCCTCGGCCGAACCGCCGCGTGTGGCGGCAAGCATCATGGCCGCGCCCAGGGCCGTGAAGCCCTTGGTGATGCCGGCGTACGACATTTTCAGCGCGGAGGCTGCGGTCGTCGGCCCTTCCAGCACGCGAACGGTCAGCCCGTAATCGTTCAGCTTGGCGAAGTCGGCGGCGGCGGGACCGGCGGCGTAGAATTTTGTGTTGTTCGAACCCGTCGTCGGCGGCGGGCCGATGATGGCGGCTCCGACGAAGGCGCAGCCGGTTGCGGCGATTACTTCGGCGATCCGGTTCATGGTCCGCGGGCTGATTGCGTTGCATTCGACATAAATCGGCTTCTTGTTGGCGGCGGCGAGCACACCGGAAAGCCGCTTGGCCAAAGCCAGTGCCTCGCCCGGCGGCACGATCGACAGCAGATAATCGGCTTCCGCCAGCGCGCGGTCGTCCACGCCTTGCATGCCGGCATCGCGCGCCCGTTGGACGCTTGCTTCGCCGCGGCCGGAAAGCGAGGTGAGCACCACGACCTTGTGTTCGGTCAACCGCTTTGCTACCGCCGCACCCATGTTGCCGGGCGCGATAAGGGCGACTGTCGGTGTCATATTCGGCCTCCCGCGGCGCGGCACCCGTTGCCGCTATGTCCGGTAGCAAACATAAAAAAACCTCGTTAGTCTGCTGTACAGGTGTTCTTTCGAATCAAGAAAGTGCGTGACCGCGGCAGCCGGGGGCTGAGCGGCGCCGTACCCTAGCCATAAAGGACATCCGCTTGAACCAGATAAAAAGCCCCGCCGCCGTGGCTCCGGAAGCTTTGGCGGGCGCGAGCGACGCGCGCGGGTGGACGCAGGTGTTGTTGCGTTATCGGGAACCCAGCCTGCCGCGCAGTATCGTCGAACTCGGCATCACCTTTGCCCCGCTGGCGGGTCTGTGGTTTCTGATGTGGCTGTCTTATTCGTTCGGTTTCTGGTGGCTCACTTTGCTGCTGGCGGTGCCGGCCGCCGGATTCCTGGTTCGCCTGTTCATGATCCAGCACGATTGCGGACATGGCGCGTTTTTCCGCCACAAGCTTGCCAATGACTGGATCGGCCGCGCCTTGGGCGTGCTCACTCTCACGCCCTATGATTTCTGGCGCAAGACCCATTCGGTGCATCACGCCACGTCCGGCAATCTCGAACGGCGCGGCATGGGCGACATCGACACGCTGACGGTCGCCGAATATGTGGCGCTGTCGCGCTGGCGCCGGCTGCGCTATCGCCTCTATCGCCATCCGGCGGTGATGTTCGGCATCGGCCCGGCCTATCTCTTCATCGTACAGCATCGCCTGCCGGTCGGCCTGATGCGCGCCGGCCTGCTGCCTTGGCTGTCGACGCAAGGCACCAATGCCGCGATCGCCTTGATCGCCGGCGTGCTGATCTGGTTCGTCGGCCTCGGCGCCTTCGTCCTGGTGCATCTGCCGATCATGCTGCTCGCCGCCACCATGGGCGTCTGGCTGTTTTACGTGCAGCACCAGTTCGAGCACACGCTGTGGGAGCACAACGAGACCTGGAATCTGCACGAGGTCGCGCTGCGCGGCAGTTCCTATTACGTGCTGCCTGGCTTTCTGAGTTGGTTCACCGCCAATATCGGCATCCATCACGTGCATCATCTGTGTAGCAAGATTCCCTATTACCGCTTGCCGCGCGTCTTGCGCGAACACCCCGAGCTCGGCTCCATCGGCCGGCTTACGTTCTGGGACAGCGTCAAAAGCGTCCGCCTGGTGCTGTGGGACGAGCATGCCGGCAAGCTGATCTCGTTCCGCGACATGCGGCGCGTGCTGGCGGCGCGGCCGGTCTAAGGCCGCGCCTTAAGACGACGTCACGCCGCCGTCGAGATTGATGTTCTGTCCGGTGACGAAAGCGGCGGCGTCGGAAGACAGGAACAGCGCGGCGCCGACCAGATCCTCCGGCACCTCCGCGCGTGGAATGCATTGCATCGCAACGATGCGTTCCTTCTGCTGCGGGGTCACGGTCTTGCGCTCGATCTCGGTAAATGTCGCGCCCGGCAAAATGGCGTTGACGGTGATGCCGTCGGCGCCCAGCTCGCGCGCCATCGACAGGCTCATGCCGGACAATGCCGCCTTGGTTGCGACATAGTGCAGATAGTTCGGGCGGCCGAGGCGCACCGCGCCCGAGGCTATGTTGATGATGCGGCCCCATTTGGCGCGGCGCATCGCCGGAAGCACCGCGCGGGCGCACAGAAACGGCCCGGTCAGGTTGACGTGCAGTACCCGCTCCCATTCTTCCAGCGGTATCTGATCGAACGGACGCATTTCCAGCGTCGAGAAAATCCCGGCATTATTGATCAGCACGTCGATACGGCCGTATTCGTCCTCGACGGCTTCGACCATCTCCGCGATCGACGCCGGATCGCCGACATCGGTGGTTACCGCCAGCACCTTGCCGTCGGCTTTCAAAATCTCGGTGGCGACGGCGGCCGCCTTCGCTTCGTTGAGTTCGGCGATGACCACGGCAGCGCCGGCCATCGCAAAAGCCTTGGCGAAAATGCGGCCGATGCCTTGCCCTGCGCCGGTGACGATCACCACGCGCTCCTTGTGAGACGGAAATACGATGTTTTGCAGGTCGGGGTTGCTCATGCCGCGCCGCGCTCCAGTTCAGGCAGACGCTCCAGCGCCTCGCGGGCGTTCCACGGCTTCCACCACGGTTTGATACCGAGATCCTCGGCGATCACCGAGGCGGTGATGTAACCGGCCCCGCCCGAGATCGCGCCGCCGGGATGGCCGGCGGAGCCGGCGTTGTACAGATTCGGTATCGGCGAGCGATAACCGAAGTGATTGTACATGACCTGTTCTGCGTTGAACGCACCCATGAAGATATCGCCGCCGCGCATATTGATCATCTCCTGCACATATTCGCGTCCCGTATAAATGTAGCGGCCGAGAATGTTCTTGCTCGTCATGTTCGGGCAGTAGCGCGCAAACGTTTCGACGATGCGGTCGGCGAATTCTTCCTTGAAGTTTTCGTAACTCTGGGTCCCGATGTCGGGATCAAGCGGCATGACGTGCCAGCAATACGTCGTGTGCTTGCCCGGCGGCGCCTGCGTCGGATCGAGCAAACTCAAAGGCCCGGAGCCGAACTGCACCAGCTTCGGCACGCGGCCGGCCTGCACGTCCTGATGCGCCGAGAACAGGTCCTCCATGGTCTCGGCGCCAATGCTCCATTTCATCGAACGGTTGATGTTGGGATCGAACTTTTCGGCGGCGAAGCGCGGGCTTTCGTTCAGCGCCAGGTGCAGCCCGAACAGGCTCCAGGCCGTGTATTGGAAGCGGTCGAGCTTGTTGAGGAACGCCGCCGGCAATTGCGCTCGCCCGACCAGGCTTTCGAAGGTCTGGTGCACGTCCAGCGTGGACGCCACGAACTGCCGCGCCCGCACGGTGCGGCCGTCGTCGAGTTCGATGCCGGTCGCCTTGCCATTCTCGATCACGATTTTGCCGATACGCACCTGTGGCTGGTAAGTGCCGCCATTGGCGATGAAGCTTTCCATCAGCCCGCGCGCCAGATTGAACGAGCCGCCCTGGCAAAGCTGGTAGCCGCTCTCGAGATCGAAGGCGCGAATCACCGAGCCCATCGGCGATGTCTTCGACATGGTGTCGACCAGCCAGGTGCCGAACAGCGACACCTTGAACAGGAACAGCAAACGCACGTGTTCATTCTCGAACAGTTCCCGCACCACATCGAGCGGCTGACGATTCGCCATTTCGAGAAATTCCCGGCCCAGCGCGGTGCGGGAGATCAGAGCCTCGCGCTCCTGCTGCGGCAAAGGCTCCGCATAACGCTCGGGCAGGAAAATCTCGCGCGTGATGCGTTCGGCCTTGCGGTTCCAGTCGCGGAAGGTCTGCGCGTCCTTCTTCGAGAAGCGCGCGATGTTGGCGACCGATTCTTCCAGGTCGCGCCCGAGCACCAGCGCCGAACCGTCGTGATGCGCCTGGCCGAACTCGTAGCGCGGCGTGATGTAGGTGACGCGCTCGCCGAGTTCGAGATCCTTGAACCAAGGTGTCTCGCTGATGTGGAAGTGGTTGATCGAGTGCAGGTTGTGGTAGAAGCCGGGCAGCGTCGCTTCGCGGGTACACAAACCGCCGCCATAGGTGAGCCGCCGCTCCACCAGCAAGATTTTGAGACCGGCCTTGGCCAGATAGCTGCCGAGGATCAGGCCATGGTGACCGGCACCGATGATGATGCCGTCGTAGGTTTTTTCGAGCGCTTTGGACAAAATGGAAGTCCCCTGGGTCCTTGGGCCGCCCTCGGGCCCGGCGCCGCTAGACTGCCGGGCGCGCGGCGACGCGGTCAAGGACCGCTACGGCCCGGCAACCGCTAACATTGTCTGGTGGACCTTTCAGCCGCGAACCCGGTACAATTGGGCATCATAGGGAATGGGCCGAAGCGGCCCTTCGGGGGAGGACAGATATGCGTAAGGCGTTATTGGCCGCGGGTGCCGCACTGTTGCTCGCAGCGGGTCCGGCCATGAATCCGGCTTTGGCCCAGCAAAAAACCATCAAGATCGGCTTCGTCAGCACGTTCAGCGGCCCGACCGCCGTCATCGGCAACGACATGCGCAACGCGTTCGAACTGGCGCTCGACCATATGGACCGCAAGATGGGCGGCATTCCGGTCGAGGTCGTCTACGAAGACGACACGCAAAAGCCCGACGTCGGCAAGCAGAAGACCGAAAAGCTGATCGAGTCCGACCACGTCGACTTCGTCGTCGGCTACATCTGGTCGAACGTGCTGCTCGCCTCGCTCAAGCCGGTCGTCGATGCCAAGACCTTCCTCGTCGTGTCGAATGCGGGCGCGTCGCAGGTCGCCGGGGAGCTCTGCTCGCCCTACGTGTTCTCGACCGCCTGGACCAACGACCAGAACCCGCGCGCCGTCGCCGAATACATGAACAAGAAGGACGTGAAGTCGGTGTATCTCATCGGCCCGAACTACGCCGCCGGCAAAGAGAACCTCGGCGGCATGAAGGAAATCTTCAAGGGCAACGTGGCCGGCGAGGAATACACCAAGTGGCCCGATCAGCTCGACTTCTCCGCCGAGCTATCGAAGATCAAGGCCGCCAATCCGGAAGCCGTCTATACGTTCTATCCGGGCGCCGCCGGCGTGCAGTTTCTGAACCAGTACGCGCAGGCCGGTCTGCAGGGGAAGATTCCGCTCTACACGACCTTCACGGTCGATTCGCTCAGCCTGCCGCGGCAGAAGGACGCCGCCCTCGGCGTCATCAGCGCGCTGGAATGGGGCGCCGACTTGCCGAACGAGGCCAACAAGAAGTTCGTCGCCGACTTCAAGACCAAGTTCAAGAACGAGCCGTCGTTCTACGCGGCCCAGACCTATGACGCGGCGAACCTCGTCGCGTCGGCGGTTGCCGCCGTCAAGGCCGACCTCTCCGACAAAACCGCAGTGCAGAAGGCGCTGGAGAAGGCCGACTTCAAGTCGGTGCGCGGCGGCTTCAAGTTCGGCAACAACCACTTCCCGATCCAGAACTTCTACATGCAGGAAGTGGTGAAGGACGGCGACGGCTATGGTCAGAAGACCGTGGCGACCGCCGTCGAGAACGGGCAGGACGTGCACCACGACAAATGCTCGATGAAGTGATCTTCCGCTGAGAACGGCCAACGGCGGCGGCGTATCGACGCTGCCGCCGTTTGCTTGTGGGGAGTGTGACGCGTCATGACGCTCTTTATTGAGCAATGCCTCAACGGCCTTCAGTTCGGGCTGCTGCTGTTTCTGCTGGCGGCGGGGCTGACGCTGGTGTTCGGCATCATGGACCTGGTCAACCTGGCGCACGGCTCGCTCTACATGGTCGGGGCCTATTTCGCGGCCACCTTTTCGGCCTGGACCGGCAGCTTCGTGCTCGGGGCCATGCTGGCGCTGGTGGCGACGCTGATGGTCGGCATGGCGGTGGAGGTGATCGCCATGCGCAGACTTTACGGCCGCGACCATCTCGACCATGTGCTCGGCACTTTCGGCTTGATCCTGTTTTTCGACGAAGCGGTGCGGCTGATCTGGGGCCCCGAGGGCCGCAGCCTGCCGCTGCCGTCCTGGCTCAACGGTCCCGTGCAAATTTTTCCCGGGGTGAATTATTCCGCCTACCGGCTCGCCATCATCGTGGTGACGGTCGCGGTCGCGGGTTTCCTCTATGTGCTGGTGATGCGAACGCGTATCGGCATGCTGATCCGCGCCGGCGCGTCGAACCGCGAAATGGTCGGCGCGCTCGGCGTCAACATCAAGCTGCTCTATACGCTGGTGTTCGGGCTGGGCGCGGCGCTCGCGGGTCTTGCCGGCCTGATGCAGGCGCCGATCCTCACCGTTCAGATCGGCATGGGCGAGAACATCCTCATTCTCGCTTTCGTCGTCACGGTGATCGGCGGCATCGGCTCGATCCGCGGCGCGCTGGTGGCGGCGCTCCTGGTCGGTTTTTTCGACACGCTGGGCCGTGCGTTCTTTCCCGATCTGCTGCGCATGGTGCTGTCCAAGGAAGCGGCGGCGACCGCAGCGCCCGCGCTCTCCTCGATGCTGATCTATCTCCTGATGGCGGCGGTGCTGGTGATCAAGCCCGAAGGTCTGTTCTCGGCGGGCCGTAAATGAACGTCCGGCTTGACGTGCGAACGGTTTTGACCGCCGCGATGCTGGCGGCGCTGGTGTTGCTGCCGCTTTACACCGGGCTTTCCGGCAATCGTTTTCTGCTGACGCTGTTCACGCGCATCGTGATCATGGCGCTGGCGGCCTCGAGCCTCAATCTGATTCTCGGCTATGGCGGCATGATGAGTTTCGGCCACGCCGCCTATCTCGGCATCGGCGGCTATGCGGTCGGCATACTGGCGCACGAGGGCGTTTTGTCGGGCTTCGTGCAGTGGCCGGCGGCGCTTCTGGCCTCCGCGCTGTTTGCACTGGTTATCGGCGCATTGTCGCTGCGCACGCGCGGCGTCTATTTCATCATGATCACCTTGGCCTTCGCGCAGATGGCCTATTACATCATCTCGGCTTTCGCGCGTTACGGCGGCGACGACGGGCTGACGATCTACAAACGCAGCCAGTTCTTCGCGCCTATCGATCTGTCCAATAAAGTGCATTTCTACTACGTCTGTCTCGGGTTGCTGCTCGGCTCTATCTATCTGATCTGGCGCTTGACGAATTCCCGCTTCGGCATGGCGGTGCAGGGCGCGCGCTCCAACGACGTCCGCATGCGCGCGATCGGTTTTCCGACATATCGATACCGTCTGGTCTGCTTCGTGATCGCCGGCACGTTGTGCGGGCTGGCCGGCGCGTTGCTCGCCAATCACACCGATTTCGTCAGCCCGTCGATGATGTATTGGACGCGGTCGGGCGATCTCATCGTCATGGTCGTGCTCGGCGGCATGGCGACGCCCTTCGGCCCGCTGATCGGCGCGGTGGCGCTGCTGGTGCTGGAGGAGGCGCTGTCCGGCATTACCGAATATTGGCAGATCATCCTCGGGCCCATGTTGCTGCTGGTCGTTTTGTTCGCGCACGGCGGCATCGACGGCCTGCTGCGGAAGGGGCGCTCATGAGTGGTCCTCTATTGCAGGTCGAAAACCTGGCCAAGCGCTTCGGCGGCATCGTCGCCACCGACGATCTGTCGCTGAGCGTTGCCGCCGGCGAGTTGCATGCCATCATTGGCCCGAACGGCGCCGGCAAGACCACGCTGATCGCGCAGCTCAGCGGCCAATTGCGCTCCGACTCCGGCCACGTGCGTTTCGACGGCCGCGACATCGGCGCGATGACGATGGACCGCCGCAGCCGGCTCGGACTGGCGCGCTCGTTCCAGATCACGTCGCTGTTTCTCGATCTCAGCGCGCTCGACAATGTCGCGCTGGCCGTGCAGGCACATGCCGGGCACTCGTTTCACTTCTGGCGCGACGCGCGCGCCGAACCGGAATTGCGCGATCCAGCCCGCGCCGCGCTCGCCCGCGTCGGCTTGTCGGCGCGGGCCGATCTGACGGCCTCGCTGCTCAGCCACGGCGAGCATCGCCAGTTGGAACTTGCCATGGCGCTGGCCGGCCATCCGCGCCTGCTGCTGCTCGACGAGCCGATGGCCGGTTTGGGCGCCGAGGAATCCGCACGCATGGTCGCCACGCTGCGCGGCCTCAAGCGCGAAGTCGCCATCCTTCTGGTTGAGCACGACATGGACGCGGTCTTCGCGCTGGCCGACCGGATTACCGTGCTGGTCTACGGCCGCGTGCTGGCGACAGGCAGCCCCGCGGAAATCCGCGCCAACGCGCAGGTGCGCGACGCCTATCTCGGCGAGGCGGAGGCTGTCCATGAGTGACAGCGTGCTCGACGTCGCCGGAATAGAGACCTGCTACGGCCAGAGCCAGGTGCTGTTCGGCCTGTCGCTTTCCATCGCGCCCGGCGAAATGGTGACGCTGATGGGCCGCAACGGCATGGGCAAGACCACCACAGTGCGCTCGATCATGGGCCTGACGCCGGCGCGCGCGGGCGCCATCAAGTTCTTAGGCAACGAAATCCGCGGGCTGCCGTCCTACCGGATCGCGCAACTCGGCATCGGTCTAGTGCCCGAGGGCCGGCAGATATTTCCGAACCTGACCGTGCGCGAAAATCTTGTGGCGACGGCGGTGGCGCGCGATGGCGGCTGGACGCTTGAACGGATCCACGACCTGTTCCCGCGGCTTCAGGAGCGCGCCGGCAGCATGGGCAATCAGTTGTCCGGCGGCGAACAGCAGATGCTGGCGATCGGCCGCGCGCTGATGACCAATCCGCGGCTGCTGATTCTGGACGAAGCGACCGAGGGACTGGCGCCGCTGATCCGCGCCGAAATCTGGCGCTGCCTGGCGCGGCTTAAAGAGTCCGGCCTGGCCATTCTCGTGATCGACAAGAATGTCGGCGCGCTGACCCGCGTCGCCGACCGCCATTTCCTGATCGAGCGCGGCCGCGTGGTGTGGAGCGGCGTCTCGGCCGAACTCGCGGCCAGCCCCGACGTGCAGCACAGATACTTAGGCGTCTAAAACTACTCCGCCGGCGCAATGCTCGGCGGCGGCGACCTGCGGAAAATGAATGTCGGGCTGGCGCCGCCGAGCCGGCGGTGCAATTTGTCGAGCATCAGATAGATCACCGGCGTGGTGTAGAGCGTGAGGATTTGCGACACCAGCAAGCCGCCGATGATGGTGATGCCGAGCGGTCGCCGCAGTTCGGAGCCGGGGCCGGACGCGATCACCAGCGGTAGCGCGCCCAACATCGCCGCCATCGTCGTCATCAGGATCGGCCGGAACCGCGCCAGGCACGCTTCGTGAATAGCCGCCATCGGCGACAGGCCGCGCCGGCGTTCGCCGTCGAGTGCGAAATCCACCATCATGATGCCGTTCTTCTTGACGATGCCGATCAGCAAAATAATGCCGATGAAGGCGATCACGGTCAGCTCGGTGCCGGAAATATTCAGCGCCAGCAGCGCGCCTAGCCCCGCCGACGGCAGCGTCGAGATGATGGTGAGCGGGTGCGCCAGGCTCTCATACAAAACGCCGAGCACGATATAGACCGCGACCAAGGCGGCCAGCAGCAGCAGCGGTTGCGCACTGGCGGCCTGCTTGAAGGCCTGCACGTCGCCGGAGAAATCGGCATGGATGATGTCGGGGATATGCATTTCGGCCACCGCCTGCTCGAGCGCGGCGGTGGCGTCCTGGATCGTCACATTGGGCGCGAGATTGTAAGTGATGGTCACGGACGGAAACTGGCCCTGATGGTTCACCACCAGCGGCGCGATGCCACGGTCGACTTTCGCCACCGCCGATAGCGGTACCTGCGCGTTGCCATTGCCCGGCAGATAGACGTGGGTGAGGTCGGTCGGGTCGCGCTGATATTTGTCGCTCACTTCCAGAATGATGCGGTACTGGTTGCGTGGATTGTAGATCGTCGAGATCTGCCGCTGCGAGAACGCGTCGTTGAGCGCATTATCGATGTCCTGCACCCGCACGCCAAATCGCGCCGCGGCAGCGCGATCGATACTGATATTGGCCTGCAGGCCGCCCTGTTCACGGTCGGTGGTGACGTCGACCGTCTGCGGCAGTTGCTTCACGCGGTCTACCACCCGCGGCACCCAGGACTGCAACTGGTCGATATCGGAACTCCACAAGGTGAACTGATATTGCGCGTCGCTCTGCCGTCCGCCGACCCGCAGGTCCTGCGCCGGGACCAGGAAGACGCGGATTCCGGGGATGCGGTTGAGCCTGCCGCGCAGCCGGTTCACCACCTGCTGCGTGGTCGCGCCGTCGCGCTCGTTCAACGGCTTCAGGCTGATGAACAGCCTCCCGCGATTGACCGAAGCATTGAAGCCTGACGCGCCGACCGATGAGCCCAATCCCGCGACCGCCGGGTCGGCCAGCACCACGTCCATCGCCTTGAGCTGGAGCGTTTCCATCGCCTCGAAGGAAATATCGGTCGAGGCCTCGGTACCGCCGAACATCAAGCCGGTATCGTCCTGCGGAAAATAGCCCTTCGGCGTCTTGATATAGAGTCCGACGGTCAAAGCGATGGTCGCTATGAACACGATCAAGGTGAGCGCCCGGTGTTCCAGCGTAAAGCCGAGCGTGCGGTCGTAAAATCGTATCATGCGCGACAGCACGCCCTCGACGGCGCGATCGAGCCAGGTGGCGTTCGGGCTTGGTCCCGAGCGCACGAAATAGGCGCAGATCATCGGCGTCACCGACAGCGACACCACGGTGGAGACCACGATGGCGAAAGCGAGCGTCACCGAGAATTCGCGGAACAGCCTGCCGACGATGCCACCCATGAACAGCAGCGGGATGAAGGCCGCAATCAGCGAAATCGATATCGACACCACAGTAAAGCCGATCTGCTTGGCGCCTTTCATGGCGGCGCGAAACGGCGAGGCGCCCGCTTCCAGATAACGGAACATGTTCTCGATCATGACGATGGCGTCGTCGACCACAAAGCCGATGCAAACCGCCAGCGCCATCAGCGACAGATTGTCGATCGAAAAGTCGGCGAGCCACATCGCCGCGCAGGTGCCGGCCAGCGACAGCGGCACGGTGATGCCCGCGGCAACTGTCGCCGCGGTGCGCCGCAGGAACAAGAACACCACCACCATCACCAGTACGGCGGTCGCGGCCAGCGTAAGCTGCATATCGTGCACGCTGGCGCGAATGGTGGTGGTGCGGTCGGTCAGGGTCGAAATTTCGAGACCCGCCGGCAAGCGCAGCTTTAGTTCAGGCAGCAGGGCGTAGACGCGGTCGACGGTGTCGATGACGTTGGCGCTGCCCTGTTTGGTGACGATCAGCAGCACGGAAGAGTCGCGGTTGAACCAGCCCGCTGACTTGCTGTTGCGCACACCGGGCGTGGTCGAAGCCACGGTCGACAGCCGGATCACGTTGCCGTCGATGGTCTTCACCACCAGCCGATCGTATTCGACCGACGCGCGCAACTGGTCGTTGATGCCGATCGTCACGCCGCGCGCCGTCCCATCGAATGTGCCGAGCGGGCCGACCGCGTTGGTATTGGCAATGGCGTTGCGCACGTCCTCCATGGCGACTCCCATGGCGGACAGCCGCGCCGGATCGACCTGCACGCGCAAAGCCGGTTGTTCGGAGCCGGCGACCGTGACGTCAGCGACCCCGTCCACCTGGGCGAGGCGTTGCGCGATCACGGTGTCGGCGGCGTCATAGATCGCGCTCGCCTGCATGGTCTTGGAGGTCAGCGCCAGAATCAGAATCGGCGCTGCCGCCGGATTGGCCTTGCGGAAGGTCGGCAGCGTCGGCAGGTCGCCCGGCAGATCGCTGAGCGCGGCGTTGAGCGCGGCCTGCACGTCGCGCGCGGCGCCCTCGATGCTGCGGTTGAGATCGAACTGGATAGTGATGCGCGAGGAGCCGAGCGAACTTACCGATGTCAATTCGGTCACGCCGGCGATCTCGCCGAGACGCCGCTCCAGCGGCGCGGCCACCGTCGCCGCCATGATATTGGGATCGGCGCCGGGCCTGCTGGCGCTTACGTTGATGGTGGGGAATTCGACGCTCGGCAGGCTGGCGACCGGCAGGAAACCGTAGGCGATGGCGCCGATCAGGAACAACCCGATCGCCATCAGCGTGGTGCCGATCGGCCGGCGGATAAAGGGCCAGGAAAAATTCATGTGAAATTCATCAGCGGCCCCGTGCCGGGCGCGGCCTCAGTCTCGGCGGCACGGCCGGCGGCGGTGCCGGCGCCAGCCGCGCGCGCAAGCGCTCCATGTAGAGATAGATCACCGGCGTGGTGAAGAGCGTGAGCAGTTGGCTGAGCAGCAGGCCGCCGACAATGGAGACGCCGAGCGGGTTGCGCAGTTCGGAGCCGGTGCCGCTCTCCAGCGCCAGCGGCAGCGCGCCGAACAAGGCGGCGAGCGTGGTCATCATGATGGGCCGGAAGCGGAGCAGCGCGGCCTGCACGATCGACTCCTCGGGCGACAGGCCTTGATGGCGTTCGGCCTCGATGGCGAAGTCGATCATCAGAATCGCGTTCTTCTTCACGATGCCCATCAGCAGCACGATGCCGATAAGTGCGATCACCGACAGGTCGTAGCCGAACAGCATCAGCGCCAGCAGCGCGCCGACGCCGGCCGAGGGCAAAGTCGAGAGAATGGTCAGCGGGTGAATGAAGCTCTCGTACAGCACGCCGAGCACGATATAGATGGCGATGGCCGCGGCCAGCAGCAGCCAGGGCTCGCCGGCAAGCGATTTGGCGAATTCGGCGGCGTCGCCCGAATAGCTGCCGATTACCGTCGCCGGCATGCCGATGTCCTGCTGCGCGGCCGTGATCAAAGTCACCGCGTCGCTCAGCGCATAGCCGCGTTCGAGATCGAAGCTGATGGTGACCGCGGGAAATTGCTCCTGATGCGCGATCACCAGCGGCGCCGACGTGTTCACGAAGCTCGCGAATGCCGAAAGCGGCACCTGGTTGATGCCGGTGACGACATTGGGCGTGGCGGTGGTGTTGGTATTGGTGGTGCCGGTGGCCGTATTGGAGACGGTCGCGATCGTGCCGGTCGAGGTGCTGGAGCCGGTGACATAAAGTTTGTTCAGCGAACCCGGATCCTGCTGGTAGCGCGGCTGTGCTTCGAGAATGACGCGATACTGGTTGGCCTGCCCGTAGATGGTCGAAATCTGCCGCTGGCCGTAGGCGTCGTTGAGCGTATCGGTCACGCTCTGCATCGAAACGCCAAGGCGTCCGGCCGCTTCGCGGTCGACGTCGACGTTGACGCGCGGCCCGCCTTCCTGCGCTTCCGAGGCGATTTCCTGAAACGCGGCGTCGCCGCGCAGTTTGCGCGTGAGCTTGTCGGCCGATTCGATTACTTCGGCGGAATCGCTGCCGACCAGCGTATATTGATACTGCGCGCGGCTGGCGCGTGTCGAAATCTGGATGTCCTGGGTCGCCTGGAAATAGACCGTCATGCCCGGTATCGGCGCGATTTTGTCTTTCAGCCGCGCGATGATCGCGTCCACTTTCGCGCTGCGCGAATCGCGCGGCGTCAAGGTGATGGCGAGATGGCCGGCGTTGGGGGTGGAGTTGAGCGTGCTGACGCCGATCACCGAGACCACGCTGGCGATATCGGGATCGGAGCGGATGGCGGCTTCCACCTGCGCCTGCTTGCGCTGCATTTCATCGAACGAAACGTCGGTGCCGACTTCGGTCACCGCCGTGATCATGCCGGTGTCCTGCAACGGCAGGAATCCCTTAGGGATTACGACGTAGAGAAAAACCGTCGCCGCCAGTGTCGCCAGCGTCACCATCAGCGTCTCGCGCTGGCGGCCCAGCACCCAGAGCAGGCTGCGGTGATAGGCCTCGACGGTTTTCTCGACATAGCCGTTGAAGCGCTGCGCCAGCGCGCCCGCCGGGCGGTCGCCGCCGCGGCGCAACAGCCTGCCGCACATCATGGGCGTCAACGTCAGCGAGATGACCGCCGAGGCTACCACCGCGATGGTGAGCGTGAGCGCGAATTCGCGGAACATGCGCCCAACCAGCCCGGTCATGAACAACAGCGGGATGAACACCGCGATCAACGACAGCGTCAGCGAGATGACGGTGAAGCCGATTTCCTTGGCGCCCCGCAGCGCCGCTTCCAGCGGGCTTTCGCCGTCCTCGATGTGGCGCACGATGTTCTCGATCATCACGATGGCGTCGTCCACCACGAAGCCGGTGCCGATGGTCAGCGCCATCAGGGAAAGGTTGTCGAGCGAAAAGCCCGAGAACCACATCACGCCGAAGGTCGCGATCAGCGACAAAGGCAGCGCCACGCCGGCGATGATGGTGGCGCGGATGGTGCGCAGGAACGCCAGCACCACCAGCACGACCAGCACGATGCTCAGCACGAGCGTGAATTGCACGTCGTGAATGGAGGCGCGGATGGTGGTGGTGCGGTCGTTGACAATGGTGAGCGTGGCGCCGGCCGGAATCGAGCGGCGCAGGCGCGGCAATTCGGCGCGCACGCGCGTCACGGTATCGATCACATTGGCGCCGGGCTGGCGCTGCACATCGATGACGACCGCCGGTTCGCCTTTATAGGTGGCGCCGACCTTGGTGTTCTCCAGTCCCTCGACCAGATCGGCGACGTCGCCGAGCAGCAGCGGCGCGCCGTTGCGGAACGCGATGGTGATCGCCTTATAGGCGTCGGCGGTTGCGATCTGGTCGTTGGCGGCGATGGTGTAGGACTGATGCGTGCCGTCGAGGGCGCCTTTGGCGCCGGCTACGTTGGCGCCGACGATGGCCGTGCGCAGATCCTCGAGCGCGATGCCATAGGCGGCCAGCCGCGACAGATCCGCCTGGATGCGGATCGCAGGACGAATGCCGCCCTGCACCGAGACGTGGCCGACGCCGGTCACTTCCGAT
>DASWPX010000157.1:0-2570 GCA_036398395.1 Pseudolabrys sp.
TAAGCAGCACCGGCAACATGATTACGGGAGTGAGAAACAACGCCAGCAAGAACGTCCCCAGCACACCCATCCGGCGATGGCTGCCGCACAGCCCCGTCAGGACGCACAGAATTATGTAGACGATGGGCTCGAGCATGGGGCTCGCTCTCGTCGGCCGATAACTCTCGCGCTTTGGCAGGTGGAACCAGTCTCCGATGCGCTGGCATACCCCCCAAGCGCGTCAAGAGCTCGCGGCCGCTCCCTTGGTCGTATCAGCCTCGGCAGAACCTTTTCTCCGCGCGTCCCATTTGTCCTTCTGGGCCTTCACGAATTCACGATAGTCCGGCGGATTGAAATCGAGCAGCGTGCCGCCCGATTCGAAATGCTGAATGAACGCCTTGCCGATGGCGTAGGTCGCGCCCGCCGAGAGCACCGGCATGACAAAACCGGAAACCAGCATTCCGAGAATTGGCACGGCCTTGAGCGCGCTGGCGGCGCCGATGCCGCTGGTCGCCGGGATCCACGATCCGGCGAGGCTTGCGATCAAAGCCTTGCCGCGATTTTCGGAGAAAGGCACGCCGTAGATTTGCGACAGGCGATTGAGCATTTGCAATTGGACGCCGCCGACGGCAAAGACGTCGACAACCGGAACCGGGATCAGGCCGGCTGCGCCCGACCAGAGAGAAAATCGGTCAACCAGTTTCGCGGCTTGCACGTCGCGCGGCTCCGCCATCGGTTCAGCCGCGCCACTTTCAGTCGTCGATTTCTGTGCCATAGCGGATCCTTTCAAGTCATCCCGGGCCGGGCCCACTTGTCGATTTAATTCGAACCTATTCGTTCGATCAATGTAGGAAATCCATCGAAGCCTAGCATGCCGGGTAGCCGATGCAAGCGCCGGGGAAAATCTGCATTTTCACCGCGCGGCGAAGCGCTTCGCGTTGTCGCAACGCGGTCACATCTTGCCATGCCGGACCCTATCCCATAGAACGCTTAGGCATGTGATTGATCCGGAGGCGGACGATGCGACCGACTAGATCGAGCGGCACCGGTCCTGCAACGCGGCGCACCTGGCGGACTCCGGCCATCACCAAGCTGACGGCCGGCACCGCGACAAAGTCAGCCGGACAATCCAAATTGGCGCAGCCGCAGCTTCCGGCGGCGCCGGGCATGAAGCTTGGCTTTGCCTTCGAATGGTCAATTCCCCTGTCGGCCCGCACCGAAAAATAATTCGTCTGTCGTCCAATTGAATAGCCGGCGCGATATTGGCGATTGATCCGGGTCTGGTGCGATGAAACTGACGACGATCCGGCGCGTCTATCTGCGGGAAGCGGCCGTCATGCTCGTTTTGGCGCGGCTTGCCGTGCGCTTTATCTCACCCACCCGCCTGTTCGCCTGGGCCAACCGGCCGCCGCGGCGCATTCGCCGCTTCGCCACCGACGAAGCCGGCTGGGTCGCGTGGGCGGTGGAAAATCTGGCCGCGCGGCGCTGGCTGCAAACGCTGTCGCTGCCGCGCGCGCTCGCGGCGCACGCCATGTTGCGCCGGCGCGGCATCGCTAGCCGGCTTTGCCTTGGCGTGGCGCGCGAAGGCGGCGAACTCGCCACTTACGCCTGGGTCGAGGTCGGTCAGGAAAAAATCATCGGCGGCGGCGAGGCCGGCGGCTTGACGCGGGTCGCCGAATTCGGCGGAGCATGCTGATGCGCCGCGGCATCCAATGAGCGCCATCGCCGGAATGCTGCGCTTCGACGGCGGCGCCGTGACCCGCCACGGACTGGCGCGCGCCGCCAACGCACTGCGCCAATACGGCCCGGATCGATCCGACGTTTTTTCCGGCGACGGCATCGGGCTGGTCCATGTGCTGATGCGCATGACGCCGGAGGACCGTTTCGACCGTCAGCCCTGGCAGGGCGAAAGCGGCGCGCTGATCACGGCCGACCTGCGGCTCGACAATCGCGACGAGGTTCTGGCCCGCACCGGCGTTGCGCCGCGCGACGCCATGACATGGTCCGACGCGCGCGTGCTGCTGACCGCGTGGGAAAAAACCGGCGACGGCATCTGGCCGATGCTGCGCGGACCTTTCGCGGCCGCGATCTGGGATCCGCGCCGGCGCGCATTGACGCTGGCGCGCGACCATCTCGGGCTCAACGTGGTGATGTGGCACAAATGCGCGCGATTTTTCGCCTTCGCCACCATGCCGAACGGATTGTTCGCGCTCGACGACGTGCCGCGCGAATTGAGCGAGGAGAAGTTCGCCGATTTCCTCGTGCTCAATCACGCCGACCACGCCACCACCATGTACCGCGACGTGTTCCGCGTGCGGCCGGCGCATGTCATGCGGATCGAATGCGACGGCTCGGTCGCGCAGCGGCGCTATTGGTCGGCAGCCGACATCGAGCCGGTGCGATTTCGTTCGGACGCCGGTTACGCCGAGGGCTTGCACGCCGCGCTCGACCGGGCGGTGCGCCAGCAGATGCGCAGCATCCATCCGGTCGGCAGCCTGCTCAGCGGCGGGCTCGACTCCTCGTCGGTCTCGGCGCTGGCCGCGCGCGCGCTCGGCGAAAAAAACCTCCGGCTGCCGGCCTTTACCGGCGTG
>DASWPX010000158.1:0-2776 GCA_036398395.1 Pseudolabrys sp.
GGATGAACGCGACATGATCACGGTTCCCCCCGTGGGTAATGACGAGCGCGAGCCCCCGCAGTTTGTGTCGCGGGCGGCGCTTGTGCGCATCATCAAGCCGCGGGTCGAAGAAATTCTTGAGATGGCGCGCGACCGTCTCGCGAAATCTCCCTTCGCGGCCGAGCCGCGCGGGCGCGTGGTGCTGACGGGCGGCGCCAGTCAGTTGTCCGGCATCGCGGATCTGGCCGCGCGCATCCTGAAACGTCCGGTGCGTATCGGGCGTCCCCTCGGTCTCGCCGGCTTGCCGGACGCGGCCAAGAATCCGGCATTCGCCGTCGCGGCAGGCCTCTTGGTCTATCCGCAAGCGGCGCATCTCGAACACTTCGAACCGCGGCGAACGCGGCAATTGATGACAGGAACGGGCGGTTACATGGCACGGGTTGGACAATGGCTACGCGAAAGCTTCTGACCCAAAGAACTCAAACCTCGAAGGGGCCGGTCGCGCACCGGCCTGTTCGGCGGCTTGCATCGGCGGTGGCGCAACCGGCGCTTCGCTTAAGCCTGCTGCCCGTGCATTAAAAAGGTAATCTCATGACCATCAATCTCAAGATTCCAGACATTCGCGAGATGAAGCCGCGGATCACCGTGTTCGGCGTCGGCGGCGCCGGCGGCAACGCCGTCAACAACATGATCACGGCGGGCCTGCAAGGCGTCGATTTCGTCGTCGCCAACACCGACGCGCAGGCGCTCACGATGTCGAAGGCCGAGCGCATCATCCAGATGGGCACGCAGGTGACCGAAGGTCTCGGCGCCGGCTCCCAGCCCGAGGTCGGCCGCGCCGCCGCCGAAGAAGTGATCGACGAAATCCGCGATCATCTGACGGGCGCGCATATGGTCTTCGTTACCGCCGGCATGGGCGGCGGCACCGGCACCGGCGCAGCCCCGATCATCGCCAAGGCCGCGCGTGAACTCGGCATTCTCACCGTCGGCGTCGTCACCAAGCCGTTCCAGTTCGAAGGCGCGCGCCGCATGCGCTACGCCGAGGCCGGCATCGTCGAATTGCAGAAGGTCGTGGATACGCTGCTGATCATCCCGAACCAGAACCTGTTCCGGGTGGCCAACGAGAAGACCACCTTCGCCGACGCCTTCGCCATGGCCGACCAGGTGCTCTATTCGGGCGTCGCCTGCATCACCGACCTGATGGTCAAGGAAGGCCTGATCAACCTCGACTTCGCCGACGTTCGCGCCGTCATGCGCGAGATGGGCAAGGCGATGATGGGCACCGGCGAGGCCTCAGGCGAAAAGCGCGCCAGCGTCGCCGCCGAAGGCGCCATCAACAATCCGCTGATCGACGACGCCTCCATGAAGGGCGCCCGCGGTCTGCTGATCTCGATCACGGGCGGCAAGGACCTGACGCTCTACGAGGTCGACGAAGCCGCCACCCGCATCCGCGAGGAAGTCGACCAGGACGCCAACATCATCGTCGGCGCCACCTTCGACGAAAGCCTGGAAGGCATCATCCGCGTTTCGGTGGTGGCGACCGGCATCGACCACGCCAGCGCGCCGCGCCAGCAGGCGCCGGCCGAAAGCGCGCTCAAGGAACTCGCCGGACGCATGCGCAACGACAGTCGCCGCATGCCCGACCGCGTCGAGCGTGCGCCGGTTACGGCCAGCGCTGCCTCGGTTGAATCGGCCGCGCATGCCGCGGTCGCCGCCGCCATCCTGCCGCCCGCCGCGATCGAGGAAGTCTCGATCCGGCCGATGCCGATGAAGCCGTCGCTGTTCGAACCGGCCGGCGAGCCGCTGCAGGCCGAACTGCCGACGCCGGCGACCTTCATCCCGCCGGCGCCCGAACGCACCATGCGTCAGCCGCGCATGCCGCGCATCGAGGAATTGCCGCTGCCCGCGCAGAACGAAATGCGCGCCCAGCGCGGCGAACTTGCCGATGACGATCATCCGGAAAAGCGCCGCATGTCCCTGATGCAGCGGCTGGCCTCGGTGGGCCTCGGCCGCAAGCCGGAGGAGGCGGAAGCCCCGCCGGCGCCGCGCATCGCACGGCCGATGCCGCAGTTCGAGCGTCCGCCGCAGCGGCCGACCGCCCGTCATCCCGAGGGACGGCATTCCGAAGCGCGACCTGGCGATCCCGTCTCGGAATATGCCCGGAAAACCGCGCCCCAGGGTCTCGACCCCCATGGCCGGCCGGCGCCTGTGCACAATTCGGGCGAGGAGGACCAGCTCGATATCCCGGCCTTCTTGCGCCGGCAGGCCAACTGACCGGCCGCACCGCAACAACGCCGTCCCGCTCCCTTTGCCGGAGCGGGGCGGTCCCTCGGAAGATGTTTTTATTTAAGTATTTGAATTTATTATATGTTCTGGGGCCGTGCGCTTTGCCGCTTGGTTTTGCCTAAACTCAAAGCATGTGCCGGCGCCGTCCGTCGTAAGCTTAATTGAAGCAACGTACCGGCCCGCCATCCACAATTGCGGCGAAAAAGAGTAACAGTCGGTAAGAAAGCGTGAGTTGGCGGCACCGGCAGGGCTGGCCTAAGGTCCAGTCATGAAAGGGACTTTTTAAGTCCCTGGGGGTTTCCGCTCTTTCCTTCGGGCGTAATGTTTTGAAGGCAAAACTGTGACCCTGTTCGGGTCATGAATGGGGCGGCTCGCTTGCGGGCCGGGGGTTTGAGGCCGATGAAGAGCGCCAAGCAGACCACACTGCGCGACCAGATTGCCGTGTCCGGCGTCGGCGTGCATTCCGGTCTGCCGGTCACACTCACTTTGAATCCGGCGCGCGACGATGAAG
>DASWPX010000159.1:0-15536 GCA_036398395.1 Pseudolabrys sp.
CGGTTTTAGAGGCTAGCGCCGGTCGGTAAAGGCGTCGGTAAAGCGGGCGGGCCGGCGGCGCACCTCGATGCGGTCGTCGTTACGGCGCGATTCATCGGAGCCGGCCCGGATCATGCGCGGCTTCTCCTCCTCGACCATCCGTTCGCGCTGTTCGGCCCTGCGCGCGGATTTCTCGCGTTCCCTGTGCGAATGCGCTTCCTTATCGTGCTGTTTGCCGTGGCGTTCGGCCTCGCGTTTCTTGTCGGAGCGCTCAACGGATTTGCGTTCGCGCGTTTCTATTTTGACCTCGTCCTTCGGCTTTTCAGACCGCGCCACCGCCTGCTGCGGCTTCTCGATCGGAAGCGCCGCCACGGTGTCCTTCTTGTCATCCTTCAGCGCGGGTGCCGGCGCTGCCTTGGCGCTCTCGGCTTTTTCCGGCACCGGCTTGTCGGGCGCCGTCTTGTCGGCAGCCTTGACCGGTGGCTCGGGCTTCTTTTCCGGCTCAGCCACGCGCGACTTGTTCTTGGCGGCTTCCGTTGTCATGCGCGCCAGCGCCTTGCGCGCGTCACCCAGATTCTGGTCGCGCGCCAGCGCCAGCTTGTAGTCGGCAATAGCGCCGTCGCGCTGCATGAACTGCTCGTGCGCCGTGCCGCGCTGGTAATAGGCCTTGGCGTTGCCCGGATCGTTTTTCACGAGCGCGTCGTAGTCGGCGATCGAGCCGGCGGCGTCGCCTTTGACCTGCTTGATCTGCGCACGCGCCAGGAGGCCCGCTGAATTATTCGGCTCGCGCGTCAGCCCATCGTTGAGATCGGCCAGCGCCAGATCGGTGTCGCCCTTGGCGCGGCGCATGGCGGCGCGCATGAAATACAAATCCGCCGGGCGCGGGTCGCGCTGAATCGCCTGGCCGATATCGCTCATGGCCCTGGCGGTGTCGCCTTTGTCCTTGTAGATCGCCGCGCGCGCGCGATACGGCATGGCGCTGATGGTGCCGAGTTCGATGGCGCGATTGAAATCGGCGAGTGCCCGTGTGCTGTCGTTCTTGGTGAGATAAATCTGCCCGCGCTCGCCATAGGCCAGCGCGTCGTTGCCGTCGGCCTTGATCGCCTTTTCGAGATCGGCAAAAGCGCGCGTGTAGTCCTTCTTGCGGCCGAAGGCCGCGCCGCGCAGCGCCAGCGCCGAGGTATCATCCGGATTAATCTTCAACATGGCGTCGGCGTCGTGCACCGCGCCGTCGAGATCGCCATCGTCGAGGCGCAGCGCGCCGCGCGTCTTGAGAAAATTGGCGTCCCAGGAAAATTTCAACGCGCGGCTGATATCGGCCATGGCGCGTTTGCGATCGCCCTTGGCGGCATAAGCCTCGGCGCGTAATTTATAAGTCGCGGGTGCGTTCTCGTCGGCCGTCACCGCGCGGTCATAGACCGCGACCGCCTTGTCGTAGTTGCCCTTCTTGCGCCAGATGCCGGCCTCCGCGTTGAGCGCGGCAATGTCCTTTGGATCGAGCCGCGAGGCTTCCTGGTAATCGGAAAGCGCACGGTCGTTGTCGCCGGCGGCTTCGCGTGCTTGGGCGCGCAACATATAATTGCTTGCGCTTGGGCCGAGCCGCACCGCACGGTCGAAATCGGCGATGGCGCGGCTGTAGTCCTGCTGGCGCATGTAGATTTGTCCACGGCCGCTGTAAGGCGTGGCGCGGTCGGCGCCGAGGCTGATGGCCTTCTGATAATCCTCCAGCGCGCCGTCGGTATAGCCGAGGTCGCGGCGCACGGCGGCGCGATTGACGTAAGGCGAGGGTGAATTGGGATCGAGCTTGATCGTGGCGTCGTAGTCGGCAATGGCTTGGCCGTAATTGCCGCGCGCGTACCAGGCATTGCCGCGGTTCTGGTAGGCGGGAGCAAAGTCCGGCGCCAGTTCTATCGCGCGGTTGAAGTCGGCGATGGCGTGAGGCACGTCGCTGCGGTCGAGAAATGCGAGACCGCGCAGGCCGAAAGCGACGCCCAGTGGCTTGCCGGACAGGCGGCCGGATTCCAGGACGCGCGTGCAGGCGGTGATACGTTCGGTGGCGAGATCCTCGGTCTGGGTCGCGCAGGTGCGGGCTTCCCGGAGCTGGGCTTGCGCGGCGCCGGGCCAGGCGCAGACCACGGCCAGCGCCGCCAGCCCGAAAGCTGGAAAAAGCCCCGATGGCCGTTTTCCACGCATACGCATTTACTCTACGCGTTAACCATAATCAGCCTGAAATTACTCGCTGGACCAATGACTTGTCCATATAATTAGGTCCCAAACGCGCGTGTTAACTTCCAAACATGGTTAACGCGGAACTTTCCACCTAGCCAACCCGCTGGTCGGCCGGATCGCCCGGAGCGGGCAGCCGATTGGCCATTTCGGCCCCGGCATCGGACGGCAAACGGATGAAAATGAACACCGAAAGCGCCGAAATCGCCGCCACGGCGAGGAATGCGGGCGGAAAATCGCGCGCTTCGAGGATTCCCGTGCCCCGCAGCCGCACCGCGGCTTCCACCGCCAGCGCGCCGACCGCCACCCCGGTCGAAACCGATAATTGCTGGGCGACGCTCACCAGCGCGGTGGCTTTGCTCACCCGGTGCGCCTCCACTTCGGCATAGGCGATGGTGTTGATGCTGGTGAATTGCAGCGAGCGGAAGAAACCGCCGACCAGCAGCAAGCCGACCATCACCGCCAGCGGCGTGCTGGCCGTAAAGAATGCGCAGACCGCGAGGAAGGCTGCGCTGATCAAGGGGTTGACGATCAGAATGCTGCGGAAGCCGAAGCGGCGCAGAATAAAGACCGTCGCCCATTTCATGCCCATGGCCCCAAGCGCGGTGGCGAAGGTGACCATGCCGGATTGAAATGGTGTCATGCCGAACCCGACTTGCAACATCAGCGGCAGCAGGAAGGGCAGTGCGCCCAAGCCAAGGCGGAAGATGAAGCCGCCGGTGACGCTGGCAAAAAACGTCGGCAGCTTGAACAGCGTGAGATCGAGCGCCGGATTTTCGGTGTGCCGCGCATGCAGGAGATAAGCGACGATGAAGCACGCGCCGCTCGCCACCAGCGCCACCACGATCCACCACGGCAGGAAGTTCAGGCCCAGCACCGAAAGCCCAAAAGCCACGCCGGCGATGCCGAGACCGGCCAGCACCATGCCGAATATGTCAAAGCGTTCGCGCTTTTCCGCGCGCAGGTCGTCGATGTAGCGGGTGGCGAGCACGATGCCGAGCAGGCCGATCGGCAGGTTGATGATGAAGATCCAGTGCCAGGTGGCATAAGTCGTGATGAAACCGCCGACCGGCGGGCCCAGCACCGGCCCGATCAGCGCCGGCGTGGTCACCCAGGCCATGGCATTGACCAGCTCTCGCTTGCTGATCGAGCGCACCAGCACCATGCGGCCGACCGGCGTCATCATCGCCCCGCCCATGCCCTGCACGATGCGGGCGATGACGAAGTCCGTCAGCGAACTCGACAGTGCGCATCCGATCGAGCCGAGCATGAAGACCGCGATAGCCGCGCGGAACACGGTGCGCGCACCGAAGCGGTCGGCGGTCCAGCCGCTGGCGGGGATGAAGATCGCGAGCGAGAGCAGGTAGGAAGTGACCGCGAGCTTGAGTTCGAGCGGATTGGCCCCGATATCGGTCGCGATCGCCGGCAGCGAGGTGGCGATCACGGTCGAATCCATGTTCTCCATGAACAAGGCGACCGCGATGATCAGCGGGACGATGCGGTCACGGCGCATTCAATAAGGTGCTTTCCGGCTTTGGGCAGTCGTCTTGAACAGCAAAGCTATGGCCGAGGAAAGGCCATATCGCTGTGGGTGTTCATAACAGCTACCCGCGATTGGCCTAGGAATCACCCCATTCCCGTGCTAACGACCCACGCCAACCCAAAAGCGGGCCGTGACGCGAACGCGAGGAACCCCTCGCGATAGGCATTTTATAAGCCCTCCGCGTCGGTCCTGTTCCCTTTCGGGTATGACGGAGTTGGCATGGCAAAAAGCAACGGAAGCCCCCGCGAAGCACTCACTTTCGATGATGTGCTCATCAGGCCCGGCCTGTCGGAAGTGCTGCCGGGCGAAGCCGACATCCGATCCCGCATCACCCGGTCGATCGCGCTCAATGTTCCGATTGTCGCTTCCGCCATGGACACGGTGACCGAATCCCAGATGGCCATCGCCATGGCGCAGGCCGGCGGCATTGGCGTCATCCACCGCAATCTCGAGCCGGACGCGCAGGCGGCCCAGGTCCGCCAGGTGAAGAAATTCGAGTCCGGCATGGTGGTGAACCCGCTCACCATCGAGCCCTCCGCGCCGCTGCAAGAGGCGCTCGACCTGATGAAGGAGAACCGGATTTCCGGCGTTCCGGTGGTCGAAGGCGGCGGCAACGGCAAAGCCGGCAAGCTGGTCGGCATTCTCACCAACCGCGACGTTCGTTTTGCGACGGATCCGCGCCAGCGCGTCGCCGAGTTGATGACGAAAGACAAACTCATCACCGTACGTGAAGGCGTCAGCCAGGACGAAGCCAAACGGCTGCTGCATCAGCACCGCATCGAAAAGTTGCTGGTGGTCGACGACCAATATCGTTGCGTCGGTCTGATCACAGTCAAGGACATCGAGAAAGCTGTCGCCAATCCCAACGCCTGCAAGGACGATCAGGGCAGGTTACGGGTCGCCGCCGCCACCACGGTCGGCGACAAGGGGTTTTCGCGCACCGAGGCGCTGATTGCGGCCGGCGTCGATCTGGTCGTGGTCGACACGGCGCATGGCCATTCGCAATATGTGCTCGATGCGGTCAGACGCATCAAGCGTCTGTCGAATTCGGTGCAGGTGGTGGCCGGCAACATCGCCACTTCGGAAGGCGCCAAGGCGCTGATCGATTGCGGCGCCGACGCCATCAAGGTCGGCATCGGGCCGGGTTCGATCTGCACCACGCGCATCGTCGCCGGCGTCGGCGTGCCGCAGTTGACGGCGATCATGGACGCGGTCGACGCGGCCAAGAAACACGGCATCCCGGTGATCGCCGACGGCGGCATCAAATATTCCGGCGATCTCGCCAAAGCACTCGCCGCCGGCGCCGACGTCGCCATGGTCGGCTCGCTGCTCGCCGGCACCGACGAGACGCCGGGCGAGGTGTTTCTGTATCAGGGCCGTTCCTACAAGAGCTATCGCGGCATGGGTTCGGTCGGCGCGATGGCGCGCGGCTCGGCCGACCGTTATTTCCAGCAGGACATCAAGGACGCGCTCAAGCTGGTGCCGGAGGGCGTCGAGGGCCAGGTCGGCTATAAAGGCCCGGTCGGCAACGTGCTGCACCAGCTCGCCGGCGGCCTGCGCGCCGCCATGGGTTACGTCGGCGCGGCGACGCTGGAGGACTTCCACAACAAGGCCGAATTCGTGCGCATCTCGGGGGCGGGCTTGCGCGAAAGCCACGTCCACGACGTCGTCATTACGCGCGAAAGCCCAAATTATCCGAGCGGGGTGTAGTCGAGTTATTTCAGGAAGGCTTGGACCGCCTTCACCGTCTGGTCCGGCTGTTCTTCCATGATCCAGTGGCCAGAATTCGCGATGATGCCGCCTTCGACATTGCTGCCGACGACGCGCATGATGTCGGCCTGCTGGGTGCCGAACGATTTCTCGGCGCCGAGAGCGAGGATCGGCATGGTCAGCTTTCCTCTCGCTGCGAAACCGATGTTGTCCTTCGCATCCTGCGAGAAAGCGGCGAACTGATTGAACGCCGCGTGCATGGCGCCGGGCCGGGCGTAAATCTTCGCATAATGTTGGCGAGTCGCCTCATCGATGGCCTTCGGATTGGCCGACAGTTCATTCCAGAAACGGTCGAGATAGATGCGCTCGCGGCCTTTCACGAGCCGATCAACGTCCGGCCCGCGGAAATTGAAGTGCCACAAGATCGGGCTCTTGAGCAATTCCTCCCAAGGTCCGATGCCGGGCAGCGGCGCGTCGATGATGACCCATTTGGTGATGCGGTCGGGATATTGCGCCGCCAAAGCGTAGCCAACCATGTTGCCGATGTCGTGCGTGACCAGGTCGGCTTTGTCCACTTTCAGGGCGTCCATCACCGTCGCGATGTCCTTGGCCTGCGTCTTCTTGTCGTAACCGGCGTCCGGATATGACGACAGGCCCATGCCGCGCAGGTCGGGCACGATCACGGTGTGATCCTTGACCATGACTTTGGCCAGCGGCGCCCACATGTCGCCGGTGTCGCCAAAGCCATGCAGCATCACGATGGCCGGACCTTTGCCGCCGATGCGGACGTAGATTGTGGCGCCGTCCGACTTGATCGTTTCGGTGCGAAAACCGGGCGGGAATTTTTCGACCTTTGCGGCTGCCGGCGAGGGCAAAGCCAGGGCAAGTGCCGCGAGTGCAAGCCAATTCAAAATGTGCATGAGATAACCTTCCCGGCGAGAGCCGGCAGATTTTACCATAGCCGCGCCGGAACCATAAACTGCGCTCTGGCGCTCATTGGCGAAGTGTGACTATCTGCCCCTCACATTCACTGTAGGGTTCTCCTCATGTCGATACCGACCATCCTGCTGCCGCTATTCGTCGAGGTCATTTTGACCTTCAGCCTGCTGCTATGGCTCGGCGTCAGGCGACGCGACGATGTCATCAGTGGCGCGACACGGCTGTCGGACGTCGCCTTGCGCGAGCCGAACTGGCAGCCGCGCACCTTGCAGGCCGTCTACGCCTTCAGCAATCAATTCGAACTGCCGGTTCTGTTCTACGTTCTCACCATTCTGGAAATCATCACCCGCCACGCCGATCTGATCTTCGTCGTGCTGGCCTGGATTTTCGTGCTGATGCGCCTCGGCCAGGCTTACGTACACACCACCAGCAACAACGTCAGGCTTCGCGGCGGCATTTACGGCATCGGCGCGGTCGTGCTGATGGCGATGTGGATCATCTTCGCGGTCCGCATTCTGCTGGGCCTGCCATGAGAGCTTCAACATGACGCCGGCAGCCAAGCTCGCCGCCGCCATCGAAGTCTTCGGAAATCTTGAGAGTGAACGCCGCCCCGCAGGCGACGCGTTGAAGGCCTGGGGATTGGCTCATCGATTTGCCGGCTCCGGCGATCGTGCCGGCATCGCAGGTCTCGTCTATGACGCGCTGCGCCGGCGCGCTTCCAGCGCCTGGTTGATGGGTGCCGAGACGCCGCGCGCCATTCTGCTCGGCATGCTCAAGCGTGAACGCGGCCTCGATACCGAAGCCATCGCCAAACTTGCCGACGGCGTCGGCTACGGTCCGCCGGCGTTGACCGACGACGAGCGCAAACGTCTGGATGCCGCCGACATGACCGGTGCGCCGCCTTTCGTCGCCGGCGATTATCCGGAATGGCTGGAGCCGCATTTCACGGAAGCGTTCGGCGACGACCGCGCCGAGGAGGGCGCGGCGCTGGCCTCGCGGGCGCCGCTCGACTTGCGCGTCAACACGCTGAAGGGCGACATCTTCAAGGCGGAGGCGGCTCTGTCCGACCTCAAGCCTGAGGAAGGCCGCTGGTCGCCGTGGGCATTGCGCATTCGCCTTAACGCCGACGCCAAAAGTCCGGCGATCCATGCCGAGCCCGCCTTTCTCAAGGGCATGATCGAGGTGCAGGACGAAGGTTCGCAACTGGCCGCGCTGTTTTCGGGCGCAAAACCCGGCGAACAGGTGGTTGATCTTTGCGCCGGGGCCGGCGGCAAGACCCTCGCGCTGGCCGCGATGATGCAGAACAAGGGGCAGGTCTTTGCCACCGACGACGACAAGCGCCGCCTGGCGCCAATTCATGACCGTCTCGCCCGCTCGGGCGCCCGGAATGTCCAGGTGCGCACGCCCAAGTCCGTCGGCGGCGAACTCGACGATCTGGCCGGGCGCTGCGACCTGGTGCTGATCGACGCGCCCTGCACCGGCACAGGCTCATGGCGGCGCAATCCGGACGCCAAATGGCGCATGCGGCCGGGGGCGCTCGAACAGCGCGCCAAGGAGCAGGCGGAAATCCTCGACCGCGCGGCGCCGCTGCTCGAGGCGGGAGGCCGTATCGCTTACATAACGTGTTCGGTGCTCGACGAGGAAAACGGCACCCAGGTGCGCGGTTTTCTCGGCCGTCATCCGGAATTCTCGGCGCAGCCGCCTGCCGAGGTCGCGCAGGCGCTCGGCGAGCGCGCCTTCATGTTTTCCAAGGCCGCGCGGCTGTCGGCCGAAGGACTTCTGATGACGCCGCGCACCACCGAAACCGACGGGTTTTTCGTCTCGGTGCTCAAGCGCGCCGCATAGGCCGAAAACGGCCGAAGTTAACGCTTTAATGACGCGAATTCCGCGATTGTGCCGCATTCCCGGCCCACATTCTCCGTGATAATTTCGTGTCTGGAACTCGACGGGTTTCTGGGATTCTTGAGCTGAGGTCTTCTCCAAATGCTGGTGGCTAACCGCGAACCCTTCCATTCCGGGGCGCATGACGCTCCGCCGCCGCGCGGTCTCGCAGCGCGGCTGGGCCGCGCCATGAGCGCGATGCAGATCATCGGCACGCTCTTGGCCATTCCCGTGGGCATCGGCAGCGCGGTGACGATGTATCGCGCCAATTTTTCGTCGGAGAGCACCTGCCAGACGCTGCGCAACAATATCGTCGCCATGCTCGACAAGAGCGTCGACGCCACCACGCGCCATATGCTGGTGCGCCGCGACGTCGAAGCCTTCGAGAGTTCGTGCCGGAACGTCGATCCCGATGCCACCGCGGCGTTCAAAGCTCTGCTTGCCGCCGACAAGAAGGCTGCGGCTGTGACGCCTGCGCCGCCGCCAACGCCCGTCGCCACCGCGCCGGTCCGCCGTATCGAGACCAAACCCGAGGTGGCTGTCCGCAAGACCGACCCGTTGGCGCTGCCCGGTCCGAAAGAGACGGCGGTGAAAGAGCCGGTGGCAAAACCCTCCGCCGCGGCGGCCGAGACCGCCGCCGTCCAGCGCGACGCATCCGACGTCGTCTGGGTCGATGCCGTGCGCCGCGCGCTGGGCGCGCCCGCGCCGGACGCCGCGCCCGTCGCGGTCAAGGAGACGGTGGTTACGCCGCAAGCACCCGCCGCCGAAATGGCAAAGCCGGTTGCCGTCGTGCCGAAGCCTGTCGCCACTCAGCCGGTGGTGCGTGAAACGCATCCGGCCGTAGAGGCGAAGGCGCCCGCCGCCGAAACACGGCCGCAAGCCGCCGAACCTAAGGCGCCAGCCGTCGCGCTCGCACCGACGCCCGAAACCCAGGCGATGGCGCCGGCTTTGCCACCCGCGGAGCCGCTGTCAATCGTACCGCAGCCGCCCGCCGAAGAGGGACATCCGGTGCCGCCGGAAGCGATTCCGGACGCCCCGCCGGTCGAGAAGGCGGATGCTGTTCATCCCAAGTCGGGCCTTGGTGCGCTGGCGTCGCGCATTCCGCTGGTCGGTTGGGCCTTCGGTAAGTAACGCTAATCCGCCGGCTGCCAGTTCGAGACGGTTGTCAGATCGGTTTCGACCTGCCAGCGACCGGTCTTGCCGGGCTCTTTCACCGCATTGCGCAGCCGCGCCAGATAATCCTGCCGCGCGACGTCGCGGAAGCCGAGGCTCTGCCACAGCGGACCCATCAGCTTGCCGTCGTAGAATTTGTAGCCCCAGTGCGCGAGGTGCCACAGCTGCACCGCCAGGCCGAGTTTCGAAGCATCGTTCTCGCGCACGAATTGCGACTCGCCGGTGAAGGCGCCGCCGACCGCCAGGCCGTAACCACCGGCGACCAGTTCGCCCGCCTTGTTCCAGACCTCGAACGAATGCGCGTGGCCGGCATCGAAGGCCGCCGCATAGGCGCGCATGATGCGCGGCGTGATCCAGGTGAGGTGCCAGTGCCCGGCGCGGCGTCCGGCGCAGGCGGCGATGACGGCATCGAAGTCGCGGTCGAAGGTCACGGTGTAGCGGCCCGAACGCAACAATCGCCGCAGATTATTCGACATGTGCAAGTCTTTGAATGACAGCATCGAGCGCAGCGGCGGCGACCACCATTTCAGCGGCCCGATATGCGACAGCGGGTAAAGCCCGCGCCTATAGGCCGCGAGCAAAGTCGGCAGCGACAATTCGTGCACGATGCCGGCGAGTCCGGGCGGGCTGGCCAGTGCGTCCTCGGGCTCGGGCAGGGCGTAGTTGGGCGCGAGCATTTCCTCGAAGCAGAGTTTGGCGAAGCCCGGCACGCCTGAGATGCGGTTCGGCATCAGCGCGTAGGCGGTCCCGAGTGCCCAGCGTTCGGCCTTGTCACGCAGGGATTCGCGGAATAACGCATGGCGGCGGCCGGCGGGCGATGCGGGGCTTGAGACAAGCGCCATATGATCTGCGTGGTACGCCAAGCCCGCCCCCTAAACGTGTGGAAATAGCCAGATTCTTGGCTCCTATGTCTCACGCGGGGGCTAAGGGAAGGTTATCTGAATGTGTCGAAATCGGGGTTAGTTAACCGGATATGCATGACAAGGTCCTGATCGTCGATTTCGGCTCCCAGGTCACCCAGCTCATCGCGCGCCGGGTGCGCGAAGAGCGGGTCTATTGCGAGATCGTGCCCTTTCAGAAGGCCGAGGAAGCCTTCCGCGCCATGAAACCGAAGGCGGTGATCCTGTCGGGCGGCCCGGCTTCCGTGCTCGACAAGGATGCGCCGCTGGCGCCCCAGGCGATCTTCGACGCGGGCGTGCCGATCCTCGGCATCTGCTACGGCGAGCAGGCCATGGCGCATCAACTCGGCGGCAAGGTCGAAGGCGGCCACCATCGCGAATTCGGCCGCGCCGAGGTCGAGGTCATCGCCGACAGTCCGATCTTCGAAGGCGTCTGGGTCAAGGGTGGGAAATATCCGGTGTGGATGAGCCACGGCGACCGCGTCACCGTATTGCCCGAAGGCTTCCGCGTGCTCGGCTCCGCGCCCAACTCGCCGATCTCCATCATCGGCGACGACGCGCGCAAGTTCTACGCCACGCAATTCCATCTCGAAGTCATGCATACGCCGCACGGCGCGGCGCTGCTGCGCAATTTCGTGCGCAATATCGCGGGGCTGACCGGCGACTGGACCATGCGCGCCTTCAAGGACGAAGCGATCGAGAAAATCCGCAAGCAGGTCGGCAAAGGGCGCGTCATCTGCGGATTGTCCGGCGGCGTCGACAGCGCGGTGGCGGCGGTGCTCATTCACGAGGCCGTCGGCGACCAGCTCACCTGCGTCTTCGTCGATCACGGCCTGCTGCGGCTTGCCGAGGCGGAGAAGGTCGTGACGCTGTTCCGCGACAGCTACAATATTCCGCTGGTGCACGTGAACGCCGAGGACACCTTCCTCAAGGCGCTCGCCGGCGTCGAAGACCCGGAGCAGAAGCGCAAGACCATCGGCAAATTGTTCATCGACGTGTTCGACGCCGAGGCCAAGAAACTCGGCGGCGCGGATTTTCTGGCGCAAGGCACGCTTTATCCCGACGTGATCGAAAGCGTGTCCTTCACCGGCGGGCCTTCGGTCACCATCAAGTCGCATCATAATGTCGGCGGTCTGCCGGAACGCATGCACATGAAGCTGGTCGAGCCGTTGCGCGAATTGTTCAAGGACGAGGTGCGCGCGCTCGGCCGCGAGCTCGGACTGCCGGACGGCTTCGTCGGCCGCCATCCGTTTCCGGGGCCGGGTCTCGCAATCCGTATTCCCGGCGCCATCACGAAAGAGAAATGCGACATCCTGCGGCTGGCCGACGAGATCTACATCGAGGAAATCCGCCGCAGCGGACAATACGACGACATCTGGCAGGCCTTCGCCGTGCTGCTGCCGGTCAAGACCGTCGGCGTCATGGGCGATGGCCGTACCTACGAATTCGTCGTCGGTCTGCGCGCGGTCACGTCCGTGGATGGCATGACCGCCGACTTCTATCCCTTCGACATGAAATTCCTCGGCAACGTCGCGACCCGCATCATCAACGAGGTCAAGGGCGTCAACCGCGTCGTCTATGACGTGACGTCAAAGCCACCCGGAACGATCGAGTGGGAGTGACGGGCTGTAAACATCGGCAGTAGCCGATTGTGTTCGGCTTGATACAATGTCCTCGAGCCGAAAGGAGATTGGACAATGGCAGGCCGCCAGGTCGCGTTGTATTTTGCGTGGAGCCGCCCGGATGAAGTTACGGCGCCGCTCGGCATTTTGGAGGATCGGTTTCCGGCGTTGTTCGAACTCCGCCGGCTGTTCTGGCCGCGGTTCGAGCAATTCGCAGATCCGGCTAAATTCGATCAGGGCGTCGGGGGCTTCCTCGACCACATACAACTGGAAAATTTCAAGCTGTTCGCCGATTTGGCGGCGTCATGGACCGGAAATCCCGTCCGGCAAGCCGAACGCAGGACGGACGCCGGTTTGCGTCCGCTCGACAAAGAGTTTCTCGCCGGCGTCGATACGCTCGTCATCATCAGCTTCGACTCGTCCCGGACGCAGCAGCAGGCGAGCGATGCTGAGATCGGCGCCGTCCGCTCGTTCCTCGACGACCCTGATCACACGCTCTTCATATGCACCCACCATGACATCGGCGATGTCGACGACTTACCCGAGAGCGAACGGCTGGCGCGGCGGGAACTCGAATTCCATCATCACGGCGATCCGGCCATCCCGGCAAGGCAGGGCTTCGGCGATTTCGGCATTTCACTTCTGAAGGGGCTGGGTCTGCAGGTCAGGAACCGCTTCGGCCTGCACCCCGCCAAATTGCCGGACGGTTCGCCGGCGCCGCTCGACATCGCCGCCGAGTTCGATCGGGCAGGGCTGATGGAAGGCGTTACGACCTTCAATCTTCATGCGCACCTGCCGCATTTCGAGAGGCGCGGCGACAGCGTGACAAAGCTGGACGTGCTGGCGCGCCAGCCGATCGATCTCGACGCTCCGCCGCACCCATTTACCGCTGGAGGGCGCCGCGACTTCGATGCCCTGCTGCAGTCGAGACCGGACGTATTTCGGGGGCGCCTGTTAATCTGTGATGCGACGACTTGGAGTTCCACTGTGGGCGGCCTCGACAGCCTGCAGCGCTTCTGGCGAAACGTCGTGTCGCTGAAACGCGTCGCTGAATAGACAGTGCGGGCGTCCCGGCGGCCGACAATATCGGCGGTATTGTCGTGCCGATTGCCGGCCAATGTTCCATCACGGCGTCAAGGAAGCCGCGCGGCGGTATCCGGTGACGTTGTCCGCGCCAACACCATTCAAATATTGATCTAATTTGGAACGTGCCATTAAGCAGCTTCCACTACTAATGCGTGCCGAAATAGAAAGAGGCAAGCATGAGCCCGTCTGTCGCGCCATCGGAAGAACACGAACGTCTCGCGGCGCTTCGTGAATACGGCATCGACGCTGCGCTCGCGGAGCCCGGCTTCGACCGGCTGGTGCAACTGGCGGCCAATGTCTTTGGTGTGTCGACCGCGCTCGTCTCGCTGGTCGAGGCTGAACGTCAGCTGTTTGCTGCGCGGGTCGGCCTCGAGGTCTGTGAGACGTCGCGCGACGTCTCGTTTTGTGCCCACGCCATCGAGCATGACGAGATCATGGTCGTGCCTGATGCGCGCCTCGATCCTCGCTTTCGCGGCAATCCGCTTGTCACCGGCGAACCTCATATCCGGTTCTACGCCGGCGTGCCTTTGCGCTCGCCGTCCGGTTACAAGATCGGCACGCTTTGCATAATCGACGGCAAGCCGAGAGCGACATTCACGGAAAGCGATCGGCGCAATCTTGCGGATCTCGGTGCGCTGGTCCTCGACAAGCTTGAAATGCGCCGGCTGGAGCTCGCGCGGCGTTCAAGTCAGAACCGGTTCGAGAACATCGCCGCAACGTCTCCGGACGCCATCATCTGTGCCGACGAAATAGGCCGGGTGACGTTCTGGAACGCGGCGGCTACCAAACTTCTCGGTTATTCCTCCGCGGATATTCTTGGCCGGGGCATAGACCTCATCTCCACGGAGAACGTTCTGGGCAAGCTACGCCGTCTGTCGGATACGGACGAATCGCTGCTGGAAGGCCGCACCGTCGAATTTGAGGTGCGGCGGAAAGACGGTTCGGCCGTGCCGGTCGAGCTTTCGGTGTCGATGTGGCGCGAGGAGGGCCATGCCAGCTTTGGCGCCATCCTGCGCGACATCACCGAGCGGCGCATCAATGAGGAGCGGCTGTTCCGCTTGGCGCATCGCGACCCGCTGACGGGCATGCCGAACCGGGCCGCTCTGCGCGAGCGGATCGAAAAGGCGCTTGAAGGCGACGATGCGGCCTGCGTCATGATGGTCGATCTCGACGGTTTCAAGGATATCAACGACAGCTTCGGTCATTCGGGCGGCGACTCCGTTCTGATCGAAACCGCGCAACGGCTGCAGGCCTGCGTCCGTGCAACGGACACCGTGGCGCGCATGGGCGGCGATGAGTTCGCCATCCTGCTTCCGGGCGTGGGTGACCCGATCCGCGCGGCCGAGGTTGCGGATGCCGTCATCAAGGATGTCTCGGAAATTCTGTCCGTCGATGGACAGCCGGTGAACATCGGCGCCAGCGTCGGTATTGCGATCTTTCCGGCGCATGGCGCCACGGCTGAAGAACTCCTGTCCTGTGCCGACCTCGCCCTTTATCAGGCCAAGGAAGAAGGACGTCATTGCCGCCGTTTCTTTGCTCCGGGACTGCGCCATGCGGCGACGCTGAAGCGCGCTTACCAGGGAGAACTCCGGCGCGCCTATGACCGGGGAGAGTTCGAGCTTTTTTATCAGCCGCAGGTGCGCCTGTCCGACGGCGCGCTTGTCGGCGCCGAAGCGTTGCTGCGATGGCGGCATCCCGACAAAGGCATCATCAGTCCTGCCGCGTTCTTGCCCGCCCTGGAATCGAGTCCGCTCGCCGCGCAGGTGGGCGATTGGGTGGTGATGACCGCCTGCAGGCAGGCGATGGAATGGCGCCGTGAAGGCAAAGCGGAACTCCGCATGGGCGTAAACTTGTTCGGCGCGCAATTCCGGCACGGCGATCTGGCCCGCAAGGTTCATGCCGCCTTGGCGGAGACCGGCCTGCCGCCAAAGGGGCTGGAGCTTGAAATCACCGAAAACATTATCCTGCGTCACGATGAAGCCATGATCGCGCCGCTCCGCGCGCTGCACGCCGAAGGCGTCGGCATCGCGTTCGACGATTACGGCACGGGCTACGCGTCGCTCAGCATGCTGAAGCGCTACCCGCTGACCCGGCTGAAGGTCGACGAAAGCTTCACGCGCGGCATGTGCGACTCGCCGACGGACGCGGCGATCGTGCGGGCCATTCTTTATCTCGGCCGCAGCTTCGGTCTCGAAGTGATCGCCGAGGGTGTTGAGACCGAGGAACAGGCGGCGCGATTGCGTAAGAAAGGTTGCGAGGAGGCCCAAGGCTTTTTGTTCGGCCGTCCGGCAGCCGCCTCCGATTTCGCACGGCGATTTGATCTGGTTGCGTCCGGCGATCCGATGTTGAGACGATCGGCAGGGTGAGCTAAAGCCGCCGCAAAGAGCGTCTGGACAATGCACCCCGGACCGCGCGACAAATACCGATGGCCATCACCATCTACGGCATCAAGAACTGCGACACCATGAAGAAGGCGCG
>DASWPX010000160.1:0-6473 GCA_036398395.1 Pseudolabrys sp.
ATCTTCGTCACCGCCGCCGTGGAGGTGCGGGCCCACCGCCGCGCCGCCGAATACCGGGGCCAGGGCCGCGCAGTTGAGGAGGCGGACGTGCTGGCCGACATCGTCCAACGCGACGAACGCGACCGGAACCGGGCTGCCGCCCCGCTGAAACAGGCCCCGGATGCGCACTTGCTCGACACCACCAATATGGATATATCCACCGCAATTCGGGCCGCCATCGACATCGTCGAGGCCACCCGAGCGGGCCGAGGACGCGCCTAACGCGCCTCGATGTTGGAGGACAAAGCCCCGCTCGTGCCTCGCCGTAAGGCGCCCGAAAAAGCTCAATCGTTGCGACCGTACGGTATTAGCGCCGGCCATCCGGATTCCGGGTGGTCGCCGAAGGTTTTGCCAAGACCTCCGGCCCGAACGTCCGCAACTTCATTCCAACCCCGGCGCCTGGCTTACAGGAGACTACATGGCCACTGCTGCAGCTACTAATCCCACGCGTGAAGATTTCGCCGCGATGCTCGACGAGTCCTTCCACACCGGCAATTTGCAGGAAGGCGCCGTCATCAAGGGCAAGGTCGTCGGCATCGAAAAAGACATGGCCGTCATCGACGTCGGCTTGAAGACCGAAGGACGCGTGGCGCTGCGCGAATTCGCGGGGCCCGGCCGGCAGAACGAAATCAAGATCGGCGACGAGGTTGAGGTTTACCTGGAGCGCGTCGAGAACGCGCTCGGTGAAGCCGTCCTGTCGCGCGACAAGGCGCGCCGCGAGGAAAGCTGGGGCAAGCTCGAGAAGGGCTTCACCAACAACGAAAAAGTCACCGGCGTCATCTTCAATCAGGTCAAGGGCGGCTTCACCGTCGATCTCGACGGCGCCGTGGCCTTCCTGCCGCGTTCGCAGGTCGACATCCGCCCGATCCGCGACGTCACCCCGCTGATGAACGTGCCGCAGCAGTTCCAGATCCTCAAGATGGATCGCCGCCGCGGCAACATCGTCGTCTCGCGCCGCACCGTGCTGGAAGAGACCCGCGCCGAGCAGCGCCAGGAGCTGGTGCAGAATCTCGAAGAGGGCCAGGTCATCGACGGCGTGGTCAAGAACATCACCGACTACGGCGCCTTCGTGGACCTGGGCGGCATCGACGGCCTGTTGCATGTCACCGACATCGCCTGGCGCCGCGTCAATCATCCGACCGAAGTGCTCAATATCGGCCAGTCGGTGAAGGTCAAGATCATCAAGATCAACCACGAGACCCACCGTATCTCGCTCGGCATGAAACAGTTGCTGGACGATCCGTGGCAGGGCATCGAAGCCAAGTATCCGGTCGGCTCGCGCTTCAAGGGCCGCGTCACCAACATCACCGACTACGGCGCCTTCGTGGAACTGGAGCCCGGCATCGAGGGCCTCATCCACGTTTCCGAAATGTCGTGGACCAAGAAGAACGTGCATCCCGGCAAGATCGTTTCGACCTCGCAGGAAGTCGAAGTGCAGATTCTCGAAGTCGATCCGGTCAAGCGCCGCATTTCGCTCGGCCTCAAGCAGACCATGCGCAATCCGTGGGAAGTCTTCGTCGAGAAGCATCCGCCGGGTTCGACGGTCGAAGGCGAGGTCAAGAACAAGACCGAATTCGGCCTGTTCCTCGGTCTCGACGGCGACGTCGACGGCATGGTGCATCTGTCGGACCTGGACTGGAAGCGTCCGGGCGAGCAGGTGATCGAGGAGTACAAGAAGGGCGACATGGTCAAGGCGCAGGTTCTTGACGTCGACGTCGAGAAGGAGCGCATCTCGCTCGGCGTCAAGCAGCTGGCGGGCGACCCGATGGCGTCGGCCGGCGAAATGAAGAAGGGCTCGGTGGTGACCTGCGAAGTCATCGAGGTCAAGGAAGCCGGCATCGAGGTGAAGATCCTCGACACCGACCTTACCGCCTTCATCAAGCGCAACGAGCTGGCGCGCGAGCGCGGCGACCAGAACCCCGAGCGTTTCGCGGTCGGTCAGAAGGTCGACGCCCGCGTCACCCAGTTCGACCGCAAGACCCACAAGGTGGCGGTCTCCATCAAGGCGCTTGAAGTCGCCGAGGAGAAGGAAGCGCTGGCGCAGTACGGCTCGACCGACTCCGGCGCTTCGCTGGGCGATATCCTGGGCGCGGCCCTCAAGCAGCGCGACGACGCGCCGGCGGATGAGAAGGCCGAGACCGAAAAGGCCGGGGAATAGGCCGGAAACGATCGAAAACCAAAGAACCCCCGGGGGCCCGCCCCGGGGTTTTTCTTTATGCCTTGACCGTGCCAAATCTGGGCCGGATACCTAGCTTCGTCATTCCGGGGGCGAACAAGGGCCAACCGCCAAGGACCAACAGCCATGTCGCTCGATGCCGATGCAATCGTCGATCGCCGCCGCATGCGGCGCAAGCTCACCTTCTGGCGCGTCACGGCCATCGTGATCGTGCTGCTCGCGGTAATCGCCGCGGCGGCGGCGCTGGTGCCCGGCAGCCGCTTTATGCCGGCGACCGCCGCCATCGCCCGCATCAAGATCTCCGGGCTCATTCGCGGCAACGAGGATCGCGTCGAGGCGCTCGATCGTCTCGCCAAGTCGCGCGCCGTCGCCGTCATTATCCATATCGACAGCCCCGGCGGCACCACCGCCGGCTCGCAGCAATTATTCGATGCCTTGCGCGAATTGCAGGCCAAAAAGCCGACCGTCGTCGTGGTCGATGGGCTTGCCGCGTCGGGCGCCTATATCGCCGCGATCGCCGCCGACCACATCATCGCCGAGGACACCTCGCTGGTCGGCTCGATCGGCGTGCTGTTCCAATATCCGAACTTCACCGACGTCATGAAGACCATCGGCATCAAGATGGAGGAGATCAAATCCTCGCCACTCAAGGCCGCGCCCAACGGCTTCGAGCCGACCAGCCCCGAAGCCCGCGCGGCCATCGAGGCGATCGTCGTCGACTCTTATGCCTGGTTCAAGGGTCTGGTGAAGGACCGCCGCCACCTGGACGACGCCCAGTTGACCCGCGTCGCTGACGGCCGCGTCTTCACCGGCCGGCAGGGCGTCCCGCTCAAGCTGGTCGACGAGATCGGCAACGAAAAGACCGCCTTGGCCTGGCTGGAGAGCGAAAAGAAGGTGCCGGCCAATACGCCGGTGCGCGATTTCTCCCTTGAACCGCGCTTCGGCGAGCTTTCCTTCCTGCATGTCGCCGCCCTGGCCTTTCACGCCGCGGGGCTTTCCGCCGTCGCGCAACGCATCGAGGAATGGGGCGGCGCGCAGGCATTCGAGCGGCTTAATCTTGACGGTCTGTTGGCGCTTTGGCACCCTCCTGCGTCCAACTGACTTTTACCCAGCAAGGCGGCGTCAATGATCAAGTCCGAACTTGTCCAACGAATTGCCGCCCAGAATCCCCATCTTTACCAGCGCGACGTCGAGAACATCGTCAACGCCATCCTCGGCGAGATCACCAACGCGATGTCGCAGGGAGACCGTGTCGAGCTGCGCGGTTTCGGCGCCTTCTCGGTCAAGCACCGCCCGGCCCGCACCGGCCGCAACCCGCGCACCGGCGCGCATGTCTCGGTCGACCAGAAGTCGGTGCCGTTCTTCAAGACCGGCAAGGAAATGCGCGAGCGGCTGAACAAGACCGCGCCGGTCTAGTAGTTTCGTGTCCCGGACGAGTGAGCGCCACAGTTGATTGTCATGGCCGGGCTTGTCCCGGCCATCCACGTCTTTAGGATCGGTCAAGCAAGGCGTGGATGCCCGGCATGAAGCCGGGCATGACGAGGTTTGGTTCATGCTCCGCAAAATCGTCACCGCGATCATCGTCGTTCCACTGGCCGCGGTGATCGTCGCTTTCGCGGTCGCCAACCGGCAGACGGTGACCGTCTCGTTCGATCCTTTCTCCGCGACCGCGCCGGCCTATGCGGCGACGCTGCCGCTATTCGCCGTGATCTTTGTCTTCCTGATCCTGGGCGTGCTGATCGGCGGCATCGCCGCCTGGCTGCGCCAGAGCAAATGGCGGCGCGCCGCCCGCCAGCGCGAAGCGGAAGTGCGCGCGCTGCAGACCGAGCAGGAAACCGTCCGCCGCCGCTTCGGCGCGGGCGAGCAGGCGCCAAGCGCGCCCAGCCCCTATCCGGTCATTCCGCCACCGGTATCCTAGCTTTGCCGTATGGCGAATAAGGCGGTAGAACCCGCCACCATGGCACTGCTGGTCAAAATATGCGGCCTGAAGACACCGGAAACGCTTGATGTGGCGTTGGAATCCGGCGCCGATCTGGTCGGCTTCGTGTTCTTTGGCCCGAGCCCGCGCAATCTCGATTTGCCGACGGCCCGCGCCTTGGGCGCGCGGGTCAATGGCCGCGCCGGCAAGGTCGCGCTCACCGTCAACGCCACCGACGACGCGCTGGCCGACATCATCGCGGCGCTCAAGCCCGACATGCTGCAGCTGCACGGCACCGAGACGCCGGACCGCGTGGTGGCGGTGCGCACGCGGTTCGGACTGCCGGTCATGAAGGCGTTGCCGATTTCGGAGCGCGCCGACCTGTCGCCGATCCGGCTTTATGCCCATGTCGCCGACCGTTTGATCTTCGACGCGCGGCCGCCACAGGACGCCACCCGTCCGGGCGGTCTGGGCAAGGCGTTCGACTGGTCGCTGCTCAAGGGTGTCAATGTCGGCGTGCCGTTCATGTTGTCGGGCGGGCTCGACGCCGACAACGTCGCCGACGCCATCCGCATCACCAACGCGCCCGGCGTCGATGTCTCCTCCGGCGTCGAAAGCAAACCCGGCGTCAAGGACCCCGACAAGATCCGCGCTTTCATTCGCGCCGCGCGCGCCGGCGATCCGCTCGCCTTGAGCGCCGGCAACATCGTGGGGAGGCGGGCATGACCGTACAACCCAATTCTTTTCGCACCGGCCCCGACGAGCGCGGGCATTTCGGTATTTACGGCGGCCGCTTTGTCGCCGAGACGCTGATGCCGCTCATTCTGGAGTTGGAGCAGGCTTACGCCGCCGCCAAGGCCGATCCGAAATTCCACGCCGAGATGGACGGGCATCTGGCGAACTATGTCGGGCGGCCGTCGCCTCTGTATTTCGCCGAGCGGCTGACGCAGAAATTCGGTGGCGCCAAGATCTACTTCAAGCGCGAGGAGCTCAACCACACCGGCGCGCACAAAGTGAACAACGTGCTCGGCCAGATCATGCTGGCGCGGCGCATGGGCAAGAAACGCATCATAGCCGAAACCGGCGCCGGCATGCACGGCGTCGCCACCGCGACGCTCTGCGCCAAGTTCGGGCTGCCCTGCATCGTCTACATGGGCGCGGTCGACGTCGAACGCCAGCAGCCCAACGTCTTGCGCATGAAGATTCTCGGCGCCGAGGTGCGTGCCGTCGAGTCGGGTTCCCGGACGCTGAAGGACGCGATGAACGAAGCGCTGCGTGATTGGGTCACTAACGTCAGCGACACCTTCTATTGCATCGGCACGGTGGCGGGTCCGCATCCCTATCCCGCCATGGTGCGTGATTTCCAATGCGTCATCGGCCGCGAGACGCGCGAGCAGATGCAGAAAGCCGAAGGCCGACTGCCGGATTCGCTGATCGCCTGCATTGGCGGTGGCTCCAACGCCATGGGACTTTTCCATCCGTTCCTCGACGACCGCGCCGTCGAGATCTACGGCGTCGAAGCAGCCGGCCACGGCCTTGCCACCGACAAGCACGCCGCGTCGATTGCCGGCGGCAAGCCCGGCGTGCTGCACGGCAACCGTACTTATCTGCTGATGAACGGCGACGGCCAGATCGAGGAGGCGCATTCGATTTCCGCCGGTCTCGATTATCCCGGCATCGGCCCCGAGCATTCCTGGCTGAAGGACATGGGCCGCGTGCAGTTTTTGTCGGCAACCGACGACGAGGCGGTGGCTGCGTTCCAGTTGTGCAGCAAGCTTGAAGGCATCATCCCGGCGCTGGAGCCGGCGCACGCGCTGGCGCGCGTCTTCGATCTCGCGCCGACGAAACCCACGGATCATCTAATGGTGGTCAATCTCTCCGGCCGCGGCGACAAGGACCTGGCGAGCGTCGAGGCGTTTCTGGCGAGCAAAAAGAAATGACCACCCGTATCGACAAACGCTTCGCCGCGCTTAAGGCAGAAGGCCGCGCCGCGCTGGTGACCTTCACGATGGCCGGCGATCCGGACTACGACACGTCGCTGGCGATCGCCAAGGCGCTGCCGGCGGCCGGCGCCGATGTGATCGAACTCGGCATGCCCTTCACCGATCCGATGGCGGACGGCCCGGCGATCCAGGCCGCGGGCCTGCGCGCGCTCGCCGCCGGGCAGAACATGATCAAGACGCTGAAGCTCGTGCGCGAATTCCGCAGGTCCGATGATGCAACGCCAATCGTTTTGATGGGCTACTACAATCCGATCTACATCTACGGCGTCGATCGTTTTCTCGTCGACGCCAAAGCCGCCGGCGTCGATGGCTTGATCGTGGTCGATCTGCCGCCCGA
>DASWPX010000161.1:0-2709 GCA_036398395.1 Pseudolabrys sp.
CGACGCCATGGCGCCCTGCGTCCTGGCGGGACCGACCTGCGATTCGGCGGACGTGCTCTACGAGAAGCAGCCTTATCCGCTCCCGATCAGTCTGGAGATCGGCGATAAGGTGCTGATCGAGGGCACCGGGGCCTACACGGCGACCTACTCGTCGGTGGCCTTCAACGGCTTTACGCCGCTGAAGACGTACCACATCTGACCTCTCCGGGAGGCGGTTCACCCGCCTCCCCTTTCCCTCCATTCGAACTGACGGCGCTCAAGGGCGCGCGCTTGCGCGCGGTCTTGGCGGGGAAGGCTTTGCGATGATCACTATTCGTAACGAACGAAACTCCGACATGGCGGCGCGCGAGGCGCTGCTCGACCAAGCTTTCGGCAAAAGCCGGCGGCGCAAAACCTCCGAGCGGCTGCGCGCCGGGCGTCTACCGGCCGAGGGACTGGCCTTCATTGCAGCCGACGGCAAGCGGGTGGTCGGTACTGCCCGGCTTTGGAATATCGCCTGCGACAGCGGCACGCCGGCTTTGCTGCTCGGCCCGGTGGCAGTCGAAGCCTCCTGCCGCAACCGCGGCATTGGAGCGGCCTTGGTGCGTCACGCGGTAGCGCTTGCCCGCAAGCTCGGCCATGGCGCGGTCATCCTGGTTGGCGATGCGGCCTACTACAACCGCTTCGGCTTTACGGCCGAGAAAACCGCGGGCATTCGCCTGCCGGGGCCGGTCGAGCGCGACCGCCTGCTGGCGCTTGAACTCGTGCCGGGCGCGCTCGACGCAGCTTTCGGCATGGTCACCGCCACCGGCGTTCCGGCAGAGAAGCCGGTTCGTGCCGCTTCGGCCGTTCGCGCCGCCTGACGCCAGCCAAAAAGGCCAGAAAATCGTGGACGCCCGCTGGAATCGCGGGCGTCACCCTTCCGTTCGCGCGCTGCGGCGGATATCACCCAAAGATTGCTTGGAGGGGATACCCATGACCGATTGGCCCGTTTACGCCCGCATCACCGGCCCCGTTGTCATGATCGGCTTCGGCTCGATCGGCAAAGGCACCCTGCCGTTGATCGAGCGTCACTTCGATTACGACAAGGCCCGCTTCACGGTCGTCGATCCGGAGGACAAGGACCGCGGCATGCTGGACGAACGCGGCATCCGCTTCGTCCACGAGGCGGTCACCAAGGCCAATTACCGCAAGCTGCTGACGCCGCTGCTGACCGCCGGTGGCGGACAGGGCTTTTGTGTGAACGTGTCGGTCGACACCTCCTCGCTTGAACTGATGGAATTCTGCCGCGAAATCGGCGCGCTCTATATCGATACCGTGGTTGAGCCCTGGCCGGGCTTCTATTTCGACACCAAGCTGGGTCCGGCCGAGCGTTCGAATTACGCGCTGCGCGAATCCGTGCTGGCCGCGCGGCGCAAGAAGCCGGGCGGCCCCACCGCGGTGTCCTGCTGCGGCGCCAATCCGGGCATGGTGTCCTGGTTCGTCAAGCAGGCACTGGTCAATGTCGCCAAAGACGTCGGCCTCAAGTTCAAGGAGCCGACGACGCGCGAGGAATGGGGCAAGCTCGCCAAGAAGGCCGGCATCAAGGGCATCCATATCGCCGAACGCGACACCCAGGTCGCCAAGCGGGCCAAGCCGAAGGACGTCTTCGTCAACACCTGGTCGGTCGAGGGATTCCTGTCCGAGGGCATGCAGCCCGCCGAACTGGGCTGGGGCACGCATGAGAAATGGATTCCCGGTAACGGCCACAAGCACAAAACCGGTTGCCAGGCGGCGATCTATCTCAATCAGCCGGGCGCCAATACGCGCGTGCGGTCGTGGACGCCGACTGCGAGCGCGCAATACGGCTTCCTGGTCACCCACAACGAGTCGATCTCGATTGCCGATTACTTCACGCTGCGCAGCGGCCGCAAGACCGTGTACCGGCCGACCTGCCATTATGCCTATCACCCCTGCAACGACGCGGTGCTGTCGCTCCATGAGCTTTTCGGTCAGGCGGGCAAACGCCAAACCAGCATTCACATCCTGGATGAAAACGAGGTCACGGCCGGCATCGACGAACTCGGCGTGCTGCTCTATGGCCACAAGAAGAATGCGTATTGGTATGGCTCGCAGCTCTCGATCGAGGAAACGCGGCGGGTCGCGCCCTATCAGAACGCCACCGGCCTGCAAGTGACCTCCGCCGTGCTCGCAGGCATGGTCTGGGCGCTGGAAAATCCGAACGCCGGCATCGTTGAGGCCGACGAGATGGATTTCCGGCGCTGCCTGGAAGTGCAGACGCCTTATCTCGGCCCGGTGATCGGCGCCTATACCGACTGGACGCCCATCACTGACCGGCCCGGCCTGTTTCCGGAAGAGATCGACAAGCGCGATCCCTGGCAGTTCAAGAATGTGCTGGTGCGGTAGATAAAATCGTTCCCGAAACGCAACGAGCGGCCCATGAGGCCGCCCGTTTTGTTTTGGCGCCGTGCGGAGACGACTATTTCGGCGGCTCGGGCTTTTTCTCTTCCGGCTTCGCCGCCGGCGGCGCGGGCCGAGCTGGCGGTGGAGGTGCGGGCCGGGCCGCTGGCGGAGGTGGCGGCGCCTGACGCACCACGGGCGGTGGAGGCGGTGGTGCTTGCCGAACGACCGGCGGTGCCGGTTGACGGACCGGCGGAGGCGGCGCCGGTTGCCGCGTTTGCGCCGGTGGTGGCGGCGGTGGCGGCGGTGTTTGCGGCGCGATCGGACGCT
>DASWPX010000162.1:0-17344 GCA_036398395.1 Pseudolabrys sp.
CCGGCGATGTGTTTGGCGTAGCCGATCGAAATCAGCAGCCGGCGGAAGCGCCGCCGCTGGCCGACGTGCCGCTGTTCAGGCCGCTGCTGCCCGAGGCGGACCCCGTCGTGGTCTGATTGGTGCCGCTGGTCGGGTTGTTGGCCGAAAGACCGTTCGACGCGCTCCCGCTCACCGACGAACCGGCCGTGCCGCCGGCAGAGGCCGAACCGCAGGGCCGATTGTTATTGATGCCGTTCTGGCTATTGGCGGCCGAAGGCGTGCTCATCGTGCCGCTGTTGGTCGTGCTGGCGCCGGTGCCGGTGCCGGTCGAGGTGCCGGCCGTGCCCGACGACGGGCTCGCGGTTCCGCTCATGCCGGTGCTGCCGCCGGTTCCCGCTGCGCCACCGGCGCTGCCGCCAGCCCCACCGCCGCCGCTCGACTGGGCGAAAGCAAGTCCGGCGCCGCCGATGATCAAGCCCGCGGTCAACAATGCGAGCATCTTCGATGTTTTTGTCATGGTGTACTCCTTGGTTCTCCCCCGGTCGCCAACGTGAGGCGCGGCGCGTGGTTCCGCTGGAACATGACGTTCGGTCATGAATCGGGCTCGCCAAAGCGGCCATAAAACGGTCCGCCAAAAACGGTCATGAATCGGCCCGCCAAAAAGGTCATCAGCGGGCCGCCAAGCGACGGACCGCCAAAAGCAACATCGCCGGACCTTTCGGCCCGGCGATGCGGCATGCCCCCGTTTAGCGTGAGAAATTCAGGCGGCGTTGGCGGCGCGCTGACGGGCCGGCGTTTCCGCGCTCTGCTGCTCGCGTTGCAACACCATGACCTCGCGCATCAGGCGGGCGAAGTCCTTGCGGCCGGATTCGAGCGCGCCTTCCACCACCGCGCGTTCCAGCTTTTCGCGCTGAACCGCGGCGTTGAGTTCGTTGATGGCGTTCTCGGCGCTCTGTTTTTCGTTCGCCAGCGTCGCTTCGAGTTGCGCGATGCGCTCGTTAAGCGCGGCGTTGGCGTCCTCGGCGCGGCCGAGCGCGGCTTCCTTGGTGCTGAAAGCGCGGGCCAGCGCCGTGCTGCGGTCCATGAAGGCGGTGCGGGCCTGATTGACCTCCACCAGTTCGGATTCGCGCTGGATGCGGTCGGCTTCGAGCTCCGAGATCCGCGCCTGCAAGCCGTCGCGTTCGTTTGCGAGTTCGCCGAAGCGGCGGTCGTAGTTGCGGATGTCCTCGGCGCGGCCGAGCAGATGCTCACGCGCCTCGACCAGCAGGTTCTCGGTGGCGGTGGCGCGGGCCTGGAGCGCGTCGAAGCGCATCTGCTGCGTGGTCAGTTCGTGTTCGTGATGCTCGTTGGCCTGGTCGAGCGCGGTGACCAGCCGGGAGCGTTCGGTGTTGACCTCGGCGAAATTGGCCTCGACGTGGCGCAAACGGCCTTGCGCGGCGTTCAGGCTGGCCTCGGTCTCGGCAAGCTTGCGCGACAGACGCGCGGCGTCGGCGCTGGCCTTGGTCAGCGCGGTCTGCTGCGCGCGCTTCTCGTCTTCGGCCATCGACAGGCGCTGGCGCGCGGCGTTGAGATCGGATTCGAGCGCGATGACGCGCTTGTCGGTGGCGGAAAGCCGCTCGTCCTGGCGGCGGTTTTCCTCGCGCAACGCCTTGGTCTCGCCGGTCTCCTGGGCGAGGCGGGCTTCGAGTTCGGCGATCTGGGCGCGGCGTGCCGCGATGTCGATGGAAATCTCGGCCTTGGTGGTCTCGGTGGTGCGCAGGATGCTCTGGGTGGTGGCGAGTTCCTGACGCAGCGCCTTGCATTCGCTGTCGGCGGCGGCGGTCTTCTTTTCGAGCTCGGCGACCTGGTTGCGCAGCTTGCCGTAGGCGGTGCGGGTATTGTTGAGCACCGTCTGGATGCTGATCTTCTCGGACTTCTCGGCTTCCAGCGCGCGCAGCGTCTTGCTGAGGGGATCGGCGAGCTTGTCGACGGCGGCCTTGATGGTGTCGAGCTCGGCGATTTTGGCGCTGGCGTCCAGCATCAGATTGCGCAGCGACTCATTGTCGCCGCCGATCTGGGCGCCGAGCGCGGAGAACAGCTCTTCGTCGAGTTCCAGCGGATTGTCGGGCAGCGGATTGGCGGTAGCGGCTGGCGTAGGCGCCGGCGCCGAAAGTGTGGGTTCGGACGGGATATCGAACAGGCCGGCTTTGCGGGCGAAGAGGCCCCCGAATTTGCTCATTGAAGTGATCCTTTTTTGCGCCGATCCGCCCGGCCGTAGCGACGCCGAATCACCTTAGAAATCCGTCTCCAACTGAATCTGGATCGGCATGGTAAACGGGTGGTTAACGCCGGCCGGGCGGCCGCGAAACACCGTTTTCTATCAGTCGCTTGGATACGGACCGGGCCCGAATACCAGCGCCTTGCGACCTCGGCGCCTGTGCCGAAATTGCAACAGTTCGTGAATAAGTTAACGGCTGTCCCCAAGTCGCCTCGACTTAGCGACCGGAGCCGGTCACACAATGAAAGTCGGTTTTTCATTCGTTGCAGGGGTTTTGGAATGAACAGGAAGTTCGCCGTTTTTGCTGCGCTGGTCGCGGCCTTTTTATTCGCCAGCCAGGGCGCGCAAGCCGGCGAAGGCGGCACGAAGCTTAAAGCCGTCCAGATCGGTGTCGGCGCCGCGGCGACGGCCGGTTACTTCGCGATCGGCGGCTGGAAATGGGATTCCTGGCGCTACAACAGCGGCATAACCCGTTTGGGCGCCAGCGCCATCACCACGATGGGCTGCGCGGCCCTCACGCCGATGGTTGCGACCGTGGTCCTCAACCGTCCGCTCACCATGCGCGAAGGCCACGTCGTTTTCGCCGATTGCCTCCTGCCGTTCATTGGCGGCTGGCTGGTGAACCAGGCCTATGACGCGCATCCCGAATGGGAGCCGGGCAAGCCGGTGAGGCACCACAAAAAGAAGGCCTGATCGCGCCACCGCGCGGCTGTCTTCAATAAATTCACCGGCGCCGATGCAAATCGGCGCCGGTTTTGTTTTTGGTGCGCGACGGCTAAGCCCGCTTGGCTATAAATAGCCCTTCGCACAGGCGAAAGCTCAACGCGGCGCCGTCGCCTTTCGGCTCCAGCGTGGCTTTTACGTCTGGCGTCACCTGCGCCAGCATCGAGCGCAGCAGCGCCTGCATGGTGGCGTCGTGGCGGCCGGCCCAACTCTTGAATTCCATGTTCTTGTAGAGGTTTTCCTCGTGCGTGACGGCAAAGCCATGCTCCTTGAGTGCCGCGCGCCATTCGTCCATGGTCCAGGCGCGCAGATGGCTCGGATCGCGGAAGCGTTCGAAGGCGTTGACATAGTCGCCGACACTGCCATCCGGCACCACATTGTCCACCACCGCGAACACGCCGTCGGCTTTAAGCACGCGGTGAACTTCATCGAGGAAGTCCGCGATTGAATCGAAGTGGTGCGGCGCGATCCGGCAGGTCACCAGGTCGAAACTTGCATCCTCGAAGGGCAACGCCTCGGCCTTGGCGTAGGCGGTGCGGACATTGCCGAGTCCGCGTTTGGCGGCTTCGGCTTTGACCATGTCCAGCATTTCCTGGGTGATGTCGGTCGCCCAGACGCGTTCGACATGGGCTGCGAATGTGTAGGCGACATGGCCGCCGCCGGTGGCGACGTCGAGCACCCGCCAGGTCTTTTGCGGTGCCGTCAGCGTCACCAGCCGTTCCAGGCTCTTGCCCAGCGCGTGCGGCGTCGAGGTGAGATAGCCGGCCGCGTTCTTGCCGAACTGCTCCTGCGAGAGGCTTTTGCTCATGATGTTTCCGATTATTTTTGGAGAGCGGAGTATAGCGCAGGCCAAAAAAAGCCCCGCATCTTTCGATGCGGGGCTGTAATGCGTCTGAAGCTTTAGTGGACGATCATGCCGGTGAAGACATAGGCCTGCAGCATGACCAGAACGCCGACCAGGCAGGCCAGCGTGATCGAATGCAGGAACACGAAGCGCAGGATGGTGCCTTCGTGTCCGAACCAGTTGGTGGCGGTCGAGGCCACCACGATCGACTGGGCGTCGATCATCTTGCCCATGACGCCGCCGGAGGAGTTGGCGGCGCCCATCAGGATCGGCGAGATGCCGAGCTGGGTCGAGGTGATCTTCTGCAAGTTGCCGAACAGGATGTTGGAGGCGGTGTCCGATCCCGTCAGCGCCACGCCCAGCCAGCCGAGCAGGGTGCCGAAGAAGGGATAGAGCACGCCGGTCGCGGCGAAGGCGAGACCCAAGGTCGCGTCAATGCCGGAGAGCCGGGTCAGCGTGCCGATCGCCAGCATCGCCGAGATCGTCAGCAGCGAGTAGGCGCAGACCCTGATGGTCTTGCCGTATTCCACCACCAGCTTGACGGGCGAGAAGCCCATCAGGAAGCCGGAGATGATCGCCGCAATCAACATGCCCGAGCCGGTATAGGACAGCCAGGTGAAGGAGAACACCGCGCTCTCCTTGGTCGGTGCCGCCACGATCGGAGCGACCTTGTTGATCATGCCGTTGAGGTCCGGAACGGGGTAGTTCCAGGTCGCATAGGCGTTCAGGATGCCCTTGACGTAGTTGGTGCCCCACGCGAGCAGGATGATGCAAACGATGATCCAGGGCACGAGCGAGAACCACACCTGCGCGGTCGTCGGCTTGACGGTCGATGCCTTCGGCACCGTGCGGCCTTCCATCGAGGTGTCGGCGCTGCGCAGCGCGGCCGAGGTCCAGATCACCTTCGGCTGCCAGACCTTCAGGAAGAGGATGAGGCAGGCCATCGAAATCAGCGATGCGCCGATATCGACGATCCAGGGATTGATGAAGTTCGAGATCAGGTATTGCGGGACCGCGAAGGACACGCCGGTGACCAGAATGGCCGGCCACACGTCTTTCATGCCTTTCCAGCCGGCGAAGGCCCAGACCACCCAGAACGGCACGATCAGCGAAAAGAACGGCAACTGGCGTCCGACCATCGCGCCGAGCAGGAAGGGATCGAGGCCAGTGACGCTGGCGAGCCCTGCGATCGGGGTGCCGAGCGCGCCATAGGCGACCGGCGCGGTGTTGGCGATCAGCGACAGGCCCGAAGCGGCCAGCGGCGAGAAACCGAGACCGATCAGGATGGCGCCGGTCACCGCGACCGGGGTGCCGAAGCCGGAGGCGCCTTCGAAAAACGCGCCGAACGAGAAGGCGATCAGCAGAAGCTGAAGCCGCCGGTCGTTGGTGACGCCGCCGATGGTGGTCTGCAATGTCGCGAACACGCCTTTCTCAACCGTCAGCCGGTAGAGAAAGATGACGTTGAGCACGATCCAGCCGATCGGGAAGAAGCCGGTTACGACGCCGAGCAACGACGCGCGGATCGACATGCCGGCCGGCATCGTGAAGATGAAAATGGCGACCAGATTGGCGACAACCAAGGCGATGACCGCCGCAAGATGCGCCTTCACCTTATTCGACGCGATCAGGACCAGCAGCGTCACGACCGGTATCGCCGCGGCGATGGTCGACAGCGCCGCATTGTTGAATGGGTTGTAGACTTGATTCCACATGTTTCCGTCCCCTATGCCGGCCCGAAGAGCCGGCGTTTTTATTTTGTTTTTGTACGGTCCCGGTACCCCGGGACGCCTCAGCCGTCCGAACTAAAGAATTACTTGGCGAAAAACACAAGTAATCGGCCGCCACGCCGCGAAATTCTTTCCACACATCCACTGACCTATACTAAAGTATAAGTAAGGGGTAAAATCGCCGTAAAATTGGGATTATTTGTCGGAGCGATTGGCTTCGTCGTCGTAGCCGTAGCGGCTGGAATAGAACACCAGTCCCATCAATCCGCCGCCGACCAGGAGCGAAATCACCACGCCGCCGGCGATCGCCGCATAGCCGTATGCCGGGATCGGATCGCCGCCGAAATGCATCCAGGCGCTGCTGGCGAACCAGATGGCAAGCGCCAACAGTCCGAAAAGGCCGAGGACGAGGAGTGTGCGCATCGGATTGATATAGGATGTTTTAGTGTCGTTGCCATGCCGGGAGTCCAGCCATGTCGTTTGCGCGTTTCATCGCGATCGCTGCTGTGTTGCTGTCGCCAAGCCTCGCCTGCGCTCAAGCCAAAAGCGGGATCGACAAACTCTATATCCTCAATTGCGGCGAGGGCACCGCAGCCGACAAGTCGCGCTGGACGCCGGGCGAGAATGCCGGCGTGTCCATGGACATCGTGGACAATTGCTACCTGATCCACCACGCCACGCAGGGCTATCTGCTGTGGGATACTGGCGTGACCGACGCCATCGCCGGCCAGCCGCCGGGCCCGCCGCCGACGAACGGCGCACCGAACTGGCGCAAGCCCGTGACGCTCAAAGCCCAGCTCGACGCGCTCGGCGTCAAACCGTCCGACATCAAATATGTCGCGGTCTCGCACACCCATCCCGACCATATCGGCAATGTCGAGATGTTTCCGCAATCCATGCTGTTGGTACAGAAGGCCGAATATGACTGGCCGTTGCCGCTCGGCGTCGGCCGCTTCAAGCCGGAGCATCCGGTGACCAAGCTTGAGGGCGACCATGACGTTTTCGGCGACGGCAGCGCGACGCTGCTGTCGACGCCCGGCCACACGCCCGGCCATCAATCGCTGCTGGTCAGACTGCCGCATACCGGCGCGGTGCTGCTGTCGGGCGATGCCGTGCATTTCAAGGATAATTGGGACAAGCGCCGCGTCCCCGCCGGCAATTTCGACAAGGACAAGACGCTGGCCTCGATGGACCGCATGGCCGCCGTGATGGCCAGGGAGAAAGCGCAGCTCTGGATCAATCACGACAAGGCGCAAAGCGACACGCTCAAGCACGCGCCGGGCTTCTACGATTAGAGCGCGTTACTTCTTCCGGTCGCCCGTCGGGTCGAGGCTCTTGAGTGGGTCGGTGACGCTCGAGCCGATGGTCTGTGCCGGCGGGGTCTCGTCAAAGGCGAACTGCGGCGCGGCCTTGAGATCTTCCTTGCTGTAACCGACGCTAATCTTGTCGATGGCGCTCGAATCCGGCTTGCGCGTGATGTTGAGCGCCTCGAGCGGCACCGCAACGTTCTTCTCGCCGACGCCGAGGAAGCCGCCGACGCCGATCACGACCGCGCGCACCTTGGCGTCATTGCCGATCAGCACGTCGTTGATGCTGCCGATCGAGGCGTTGTCCGGGCCGTAGACGATTGCGCCGATCAGCTTGGAGCCGCGCCAATCGGTGGCGTGCTGGCTCTGCACGAAATTGCCGGCGGGCACAGCCGTCGCCGTCGCGGCCGGCGCGTTTACGTTGGTTTGCGCGAAAGCGGGCGAGGCCAGAATGGCGGCGAATGCCGCAGCCGTCAGGGTATGTTTGATCATTTACCAACTCCTCATAACGGATGGAAATTCGGGAAAGCAGGCGCGCAACGCGCCCCATACGGAAAGAACGCGGGAGCAAGCCCCCGCGTTCCAAAACGGTTCCGGCTTAAAGCGTTATGTTCAGGCGGTTTCGGCGCCCTTGCGCTTGCTGCCCTTGGCCGGCGCCTCGTCATTGGCGGCTTCCGTCGGCTGTACCGGCGCCTCGTCGAGAGGAACTCCGCGCCGCAGCGTCGAGCGCAAGGCTGCGACTTCGCTTTGCAGCCGCGAATTGTCCTTGCGCGCGGCTTCGAGCGCGCCTTCCACTACCGCGCGTTCCATGCGCTCGCGTTGCAGCGCCGAATTGAGATCCTCGACGCGCTTTTCGATGTTGGTGCGGCTGACCTGGACGTCGGCTTCAAGATGGCCATTGCGTTCGGTGAGGGCGGCGATCCTTTCCTCGGCGCGGGCGAGCGCGGTCTCGCGCGCCTTGAGCGCCTTGTTCATGGTGTTGTTGCGCTCGGTGAGGGCGGTGCGCGCGGCTTCGAGTTCCTTGATCTGACGTTCGCGCGCCTCGTGCGAAGCCTCGAGCTGGCCCAGGCGCTTTTCGGCGTTGTTGCGGCCGATGGTGGCTTCCACGGACTTGCGGTCGAAGGCGCGAACCTCTTCGGTGCGGGCCTGCAAATTCTGGCGGGCTTCCGACAGCAACCGCTCGGCGGTGGCGGCGCGCGACTGCAAGCCGTCGAGACGCATGCTGAGGCTGTTGCGCTCGGCCTGGTGCTGCTCCTTGGCCTCGTCGAGTGCGGCGCCGAGGCGGCCGCGCTCGGCATAGGCTTCGGCGAAGCTCGACTCGACCTTGCCGAGTTGCGCGCGCGTGGCGGTGAGGGTGTTTTCGGTTTCGGTCAGGCGGCGGGTGAGGCGGGCGGTCTCGTTGAGCGCCTGGTCGACCGCGAGCTGAAGCGAGCGCTTCTCGTCTTCCAGCAGCGCCAGCTTCTCGCGCGCCGCGGCCAATTCGCCTTCCAACTCGCCGATGCGCTTCTCGCCCGCGTCATATTGTTCCTGCAACGAGCGGCGGGCTTCGCTGACCGAGCGGCGCTCGGCGCTTTCCTGCTCCAGCTGGCGCTCAAGCTGGCCGATCTGGCTGTTGCGCGCCGCGATGTCGTTGGTCAATTCGATCTGCGCGCTCTCCAGCCCGCGGTTGGACTCGCGCGACAATTCGAGGTCCTCGCGCAGCCGCTCGGATTCGGCTTCGAGCGCGGTGGCCTTGCGTTCGATCTGGTAGAATTCGTTGCGCAGCGTCTCGTAAGCCGCCCGCGACTCCTCAAGCATGCCGGTCAGACCCAGGGTCTGCGACTTTTCCTGCTCGAGCGCGCGCAGCGTCGTGTTGAACGGCTGCACGATCTTGTCGAAGGCTTCCTTGAGTTCATCGAGTTCGCTGATCTTGCGGCCTGTATCGGTCAGCAGATTGCGCAGGACTTCGTTTTCCTCGCCCATGCGCGAGCCGACATCGGAAAAATGTTCGACGTGGATTTGGTGGCCATTACCGTTGCCGTTACCATTGCCACGCGGCGCCAAACGCTGCGGAGCCTCGCCCTTTCGGCCGAACAGATCCGAAAACTTTGCCATGACAACGCTCCAACCCCGGTACGCGAACTGTGACGCCTACTTAAAGCCCGTAAGCCCAATTAAGATATTATAAACTAGCCGTTATGGGAACACTCGTGGTGCGCCGCGGGGGGCTTGGCCGATCCAGACCGCAAGCATGGTTAACGGCGCCAATCGCTCCGTAAATCTGTCACAAGCGCCGGATTGCCGCCGGATCAGGTCATGACTGTTCCATCTCGCAACACTCACAACGGCCCGCGCCCGTTTTTTTGGCACGACATCGTGGCCAATTCGCACACGGTCCGGCCGCCGCGCGTTCTAGCCGGCCCTGCGCTCGCGCCGCACGAGGTCGATCGCCCGGTCGAGCCGGCGCACGACCGGCTCCAGCGACGGCCAATGGATGTCGGCGGTGGATTTCCGCACAATGGCGAATTCCGGAATTGCCACTTTGACCACGTCGTTGATCGGCGCGTTGGTTGCCGCATCGGTGAGCCCGAAAACGCCGACGCTCGGCTTGTTGAAGGCTGCGGCGATATGCAGCGGGCCTGAATCGTTGCCGACGAAAATATCGGCCGCCGCGATATTGAGCGCGAGCTGGGTCAGCGAAGCGGTCAGGTGATCGCGTACCGGCGCGTGTTCGGAAATGGCGGCGGCGAGGTGGCGGTGCCAGGTAGCGCCTACGATCCAGACCGTGCAGCCGGCCTCGACGCAGCGCCGCGCAATTGCAGCGTAATTTTCCACCGGCCAGTTCTTGCCCGCGTCCGACGAGCCTGGCGCGAGGGCGACCACAGGAGCGGCCCGGCGGGCTCTTTCCGCAAGTGCGTCGAATTCTCCGCGCAAATGTGCCGGCACGCGCAGCTTCGGCTCCGGCCAGACCGCGGGCGCCGCGCCGCCTTCGCCGACGCCGAGCCAGCAGATGCGGTCGACCATGCGCGGCAGCCTGCGCATGCGGTAGTGCGGACGCGTCAGCAGCGGCATCCGGAATTCCTGAGCCCAGCCGATCCGCTCCGGAATGCCCGCCAGAAACGGCACCAGCGCGGCCTTGAACGAACTTGGGACGACATAAGCGGTCCGGTAACCCCGGCCGCGTAACTCGTTGATCAGCGCCAGGCGCGCACGCGGCGACAGGCGGTTATGCCGGAAGTCCTCGCCGATGTTGTCGCGGATTTCCGGCATGAAGGCCGCGATCTCCACCACCGGCCGGCGCGCCACGATGTCGATAGGCCTGTCCGGATGTTGCGCGGCGATCATCTGGATGAGCGAATGGCAGCGCACCAGGTCGCCGAGCCCGGGAAATCCGAAGACGACGATGGGCGAGCCCGCACGAGTGAGGGCCTCGCGTTCGGCCAAAGCGTGCATGAACAATGACGTCAGTTTTTCAGCGCGCACCCCGCGCAATTACTACGTGGCTGGCGTGACGCGACAATAAGCGGCCGCGTAAAAAGTGCATTATTTCGTCAAAAAAATTGCCGCAGGGTTTCGCCGACAGCGGCGTTACGCGCCGGCGGTTTGGCTACCTATGACCGGTACCGAACATTCGATGCGGCGCCTCAGACTTTGCCGTTGCGCACCACGAGCACCGAGCATTTGGCGTAACGCACCACATGGCCGGCATTGGAGCCGAGGAAATATGTGCGCATGGCGGGCCGGTGCGAACTCATCACGATCAGGTCGGCGCCGATGGCTTTGGCCTGCTCCAGCACCTCGTGATAGATGCCGCCCTGGCGCACAGCGGTGGACACATGTGCCGCGTCAAGCCCGCATTCCTTGGCGATGATGCCGAGCGCTTCCTCGGCCGATTTGCGCTGCTGGACCTCGAAATCCGGCGGCACATATTCCGCCAGCATCACCGGCGTCATCGGCAGCACATTGACCAGCCTGACCGAACCGCCCGATGCTTTCGCCATTGTGACCGCGGTCGCGATCGCCGGCTTGGCCAATTCGGTGTCGGCCAGATCGACCGGCACCAGAATGCATTTGTACATGACAGCGGTCCCCACCTTCGCTGCGATGGGGACAAGTATGACACAGCTTCGGGCGCAGGGTTAGGGCGCTAGCTGGTCGCCGCTTCCAGCCATTTCGGCGATACGAAACGCTCCAGCCGGCCGGACTGCGGATGCAGTTTGCCCCAGTCGTCGAAGGCGAATTCGATGATAGCCAGTCCCGCGGTCGGAAGCTTCTCGCGCAGGCGCTCGCGCGCGTCGATATCGCCGGTGGCGATCAGCATCATCGCGACCTCGTACAGGCCCGGATTGTGCCCGAGCACGAGCAATGTGTGGGCCGACGCCGGCGCGTCCTTGATGACGCCGAATATGGCGTGCGGCGTCGCGTCGTAGAGCGTATCGGCCGTCATTGCGCCGGGCGCGGGCTTGAACGCGCTCGCGGCATATTTCCAGGTTTCCTGCGTGCGCTTGGCCGGCGACATCACGACTTTGTCGGGGATCAGCGCGTGGCCCGCCATATAAGCACCGATCTTGGCGGCATCCTTGCGGCCGCGTTCGACCAGTACGCGGGCGCGGTCTTCCATCCCCGGTTCGGAGGCTTCGGCCTTGGCGTGACGGAACAGAATCAAGCGGCGCATGGGCTCTTATAAGGTTGCCGGCGGTGCCGTGGCCAGCGCGCCACAAATTCGCTAACAGGTTAGGCATGAGCGGAACGGACCCCAATGAAGCCGGCTGGTACCGGGCGACCCAGGCCGCTGCGCCCGAGCGCCCGCGGCTGAATTTCGATCTCGACGTCGATGTTTGCGTGGTCGGCGCCGGGTTTGCCGGGCTGACGGTGGCGCGCGAGGTGGCGCAGCGCGGCTGGTCGGTCGCGGTGCTGGAAGCCAACCGCGTGGCCTGGGCGGCGTCGGGCCGCAATACCGGTTTCGTGCTGCCGGGTTTCGGCGCGCCGATCGACGACATCGTCGAGCGCGTCGGACTCGATCACGCCAAGCAGCTTTGGGCGTTGTCGGAGCAAGGCCTCGATTACGTCCGCAATACCATCGCCAATACACAAATGCCGGGCGTCGATCCGCAGCCGGGCTGGCTGCATATTTCCAAGACCGACAACGGCGACGGACAGCGCAGCTTCGTCGAGCGCCTGCGCTGGATCGGTGCCGACGTCGAGGCCTGGCCGAAGGAACGCGTGCGCACCACGATCGACAATCCGCGCTATTTCGGCGCCGTCCATTACCGCAACGCCTTCCACATCCATCCGCTCAATTACGCGCTGGGCCTTGCCGCGCTCGCCGAAAAAGCCGGCGCGCGCATTTTCGAAGGCACGCCCGCGGTCGAGATCGACTCCGGCGGCGTGCGCAAACGCATCGGCACGCCGGGCGGCAAGGTGCGCGCCGGGCATGTCGTGCTCGCCGGCAACGTCGATCTCGGCGCGCTGGTGCCGCGGCTTTCCGCGACGCTGCTGCCGGTTTCGACCTTCGTGCTGGTGACCGAGCCGCTCGGGCCGGTCTTGCACGAACTCGTGCGCACCCGCTCGGCCGTCAGCGACACCAACCGCGCCGACAATCATTACCGCATCGTCGGCGGCGATCGCCTTCAGTGGTCGGGCCGCATGCGCGCCTGGAAAGCCGATCCGCGCTGGATCGCGCGTGGCCTGGCCGCCGACATTACGCGCAATTTCCCCAGCCTGGGCAAAATCGAGATTGCGCATCTGTGGCGCGGCACGCTCGGCCGCACCATCCACCGCATGCCGCAGATCGGCGAGATCGAGCGCGGCGTGTGGCTTGCCAGCGGCTTCGGCGGCCACGGGCTCAATACGTCCGCGATGGGCGGCGAATTGGTGGCGCGCGGGCTTGTCGACAACGACCAGACCTGGCGCCTGTTTGCGCCTTACGAGTTGGTCTGGTCCGGCGGTTTGATCGCCAAGGCGCTGGCGCAAGGCATTTACTGGGGCTCGCGGCCGGTCGACTTGGCCAGGCAGGAATTCTCGCGTTCTCGCGAACGCGCCCGGCTGCGCAAGGACGCCCGAAAGACGGCGCAATCCGTTAAGGATTCAGGGCAACAGGCGGCCGAGTAGGAAACCCGCCGTTTCAAGGCAGTGGCGCTATGGTAACCTGCGGCAGCGAGTCCTCCCGTCGTCCAGAGTCATTCATTCCCATGCGAGCTTCTTTGCGGCTTATTCCTCTGTTTATCGCGGCGCTGCTTGTGACCGGTTGCGCTGGGGGCGGCGGCTCGTTTGGGTCGTTTGGCAGTTTCGGCGGCGGCCCCGCGCCGCGGCCCAAGACCATCGGCGTGTCCGATTTCGTGTTCGGCGATGGCGTGGTGGCGGTCGACCGCAGCTTTACCGCGCGGCTGGAAAAGAAGATCGGCGAATTCCCGACCTTCGAGCGCAAGACGCGCACAGCCGAGCGGGTCAATGACGAGATCGTGGCCTCGATCGTCGCCAGCTTGCGCGAGGCCGGCCTCGATGCCCAGCCCGGCAATGATGACGCGCTGCCGGATGCGGTCATCGTCAGCGGGCGCCTGCGCGCCGCCGACCCGGACGCGGCCAAGAACAACCAGGTCGGCTTCGGCTCCGGCCGCTCCGGCGTGATCGCCGACATGACCGTGACGCGCTCCAAGCGGCAGTTGCTGGCATTCGCGGCGGATGGCGGCAAAAAGCCGAGTCCGGCTCCTACGGGCAAGGCGGCCGCCGCGCGAAACGCCTTGATCGCGGAGTCGCTCACGGCCTCGAAGGCGGCATCCGAGAAACTGTCGCCCGACGTCGAAGCACAGGCGCGCAGTCTCGGCCGCGCCATCGGCGAAAAAGTTGTCGGCTACGCGCGCGAGCAGGGCTGGCTCAACAAGAGCGAAGGCGCCGAGGTGGCGGCGGCGCCCAGCGCAGCGCCGGGCGCTTCTGCCGCGGCCGAGCCACGGGTGCGATTGCCGGATCCCAAGCCCGAGCCGAAAACCGCGGCAAAGAAGCCGGCCAAGCCCGCGGCGCCTGAAGCGGCCCCTGACGCCGACGCGCCGGATGGGCCGGCGGATAAGCAATAGCGGCCTACCTTCCATCCCGTCTGGCCATGAAGGCCAGCCGCTCGAACAGATGCACGTCCTGCTCGTTCTTGAGCAGGGCGCCGTGCAGCGGCGGAATGAGTTTCTTCGGGTCGCGCTCGCGCAACATTTCAGGCCCGATGTCCTCGACCATCAGCAACTTGAGCCAGTCCAGAAGCTCCGAGGTCGACGGTTTCTTCTTCATGCCCGGCACGTCGCGGATTTCGTAGAACAGCTTGAGCGCCTCGCTCACCAATCGCTGTTTGATGCCGGGAAAATGCACTTCGACGATCGCCTTCATCGTCTCGGTGTCGGGGAAGCGGATGTAATGGAAAAAGCAGCGCCGCAGGAACGCGTCGGGCAATTCTTTTTCGTTGTTCGAGGTGATGATGACGATCGGGCGGCGGCGCGCCTTAACGGTTTCGCCGGTCTCGTAGACGAAGAACTCCATACGGTCGAGTTCGAGCAGCAAATCGTTGGGAAACTCGATATCGGCCTTGTCGATCTCGTCGATCAGCAGCACCGGCCGCTCGTCGGCGACGAAGGCGTCCCACAATTTGCCGCGCTTGATGTAGTTGCGGATGTCCTGCACGCGTGCGTCGCCGAGCTGGCTGTCGCGTAAGCGCGACACGGCGTCGTATTCGTACAGGCCCTGCATCGCCTTGGTGGTCGACTTCACGTGCCATTCCAGAAGCGGCGCGCCGACGCTCTTGGCGATCTCCAGCGCCAGCACGGTCTTGCCGGTGCCGGGCTCGCCTTTGACCAGCAAAGGCCGCTCCAGAGCGATGGCCGCGTTGACCGCGATCTTGAGGTCGTCGGTCGCCACATAGGCCTGAGTGCCTTCAAACCGCATGGATTTCCTCGCTATTTCAGGCTCCACCGTAGCCCAATTTTCGACTTGGCGGAAATGTGATGGTCAAGTGATGCCGAGTTGAATGGCTATTATGCGCGGACGCATTACATCCGGCACAACGGGGCGCGAAGGTTGCAGGCGCGATGGGTCAAACCAAGAAAACCAAAGAAGGAAGGCTTATATGATCGATCGGCGGGCCCTGTTGACGGCCGGCGTGGCGCTCGGTGCGCTCGCGGCCATGAATCAATCCAGCAAGGCGGAAACAATGACAACAACCGAACAGACCATCGACTTTATGAAACTCTCCGACGCGGAGTGGCACAAGCGTCTCGACGATGCGCAGTACAACGTGCTGCGCAAACACGGCACCGAGCGCGCCGGCACCAGCCCGCTCAACAAGGAAAAGCGCAAGGGTACCTTCGCCTGCGCCGGATGCGACCTGCCGGTGTTCTCGTCCGACACCAAGTTCGAGAGCAGCACCGGCTGGCCGAGCTTCTACGCGCCGCTGCCGAATGCGGTCGACACCACAACCGACCGCTCGTTCTTCATGACGCGCACCGAGGTGCATTGCCATCGTTGCGCCGGCCATCTCGGCCATGTGTTCGACGACGGCCCCAAGCCCACCGGTTTGCGCTACTGCATGAATGGCGTGGCGATGAAGTTCGTGCCGGAAGGCGCTTCAGCAACCTGACCGGTTAGGCAAGATTTGCCGGATTGCGGCAGAAACAACCCTCGCGGCGGCCCTCACGGGCCGCCGTTTTTCATTAAATCATTGAGATCGCAAGACAATTTAAGTGGCATAGCGATTGCGAAGCCTTCACCGCGGGGTCGTGCGCGTACGATTTTGCGCATGTGTATTTCGATAGTGGAGAAAAGCCATGGGTTTGTTCGACGCTCTTACGACGGCGGTCAGTGGTTTGCAGGCGCAGTCCTTCGCGATGCAGAACATCTCCGGCAACATCGCCAACTCGCAGACAATTGCCTACAAAGGCACAGATACCAGCTTTGAGGATCTGATTCCGGGCGGTTCGGTGCCCTCGTTGCAGGTTGCCGGCGGCGTACTAGCAAGTTCGGCCGCGACAAATGCGGTGCAAGGCGCGATTTCGAGCGCGACTTCAGGTACCGACATGGCGATCAACGGCGACGGCTATTTCATCGTTCAGAACCCCATCAGCTTCAGCGCCTCGCAGCCGAACTTCAGCGGCGTCGAGAGCTACACCAGACGCGGCGATTTCCAGCTCAACGCCAACGGCTACCTGGTCAACGGTTCGGGCTATTACCTGGAAGGCATCCAGATGGACCCGACCACAGGGTTGCCGGCCGGCAGTCTCGCCGGTCCGCTGCAATTCCAGAACAACTTCTTGCCGGCAAACCCGACCACCGCGATCAATTACGGCATCAATCTTCCGACGCAACCGGTGACGAACGCGTTCACCGCGTCGGTGCCGAACTCCGAACTCATCAATCCGACGAATTTCACCGTCGATCCGACGGTCGCCGGAACCGGGACCGTTGTCGGCGACGACGTTTCGACGTTTGTCAACGAGTCGGTCGATGGCGGCGCCGTCACGGTCTACAATTCGACCGGCACGCCAGCGAACCTTCAACTGCGCTGGGCGAAAACCGACAGCATCGCCAATGGCGGCACCGACACCTGGGAACTGTTCTACCAGGTCAACTCGACGGCGACCGGTACCACGGTGGCATGGCAGAATGCCGGCACCGATTTCACGTTCGACAGTTCCGGCAAGCTCGACCCTCCGGTCACCAACCTGACGCTCCCCGGTGTCACGCTGAACGGCACCGCGGTCGGCGACATCAACTTGAACATGCCGCTCGGCAGCGTCACGCAATTCGCAAATACCAACGGCGCCACCACGGTCAACACGATGCAACAGAACGGCTATGCGGCCGGCCAGTTGCAATCCATCGCGGTGACCGGAACGGGGACCATCACCGGCACATTCTCCAACGGGCAGAACGTCGCGCTGGCGGTCGTGCCGCTGGTGCATTTCAACGGCCCCAACAGCCTGAAAGCGCTCGACGGCGGCGCCTATTCGGCAACCGACGATTCCGGCCCGCCGATCGCCGGATCGTCGGGCAAGATCGTCGGGCAGTCGCTGGAAGGCTCCAATACCGACATCGCGACCGAATTCACCAAGCTGATCGTCACGCAGCAGGCCTATTCGGCCAACACCAAGGTGATCACGACCGCAAATCAGATGTCGCAAGATCTGTTGAACATTCTGCGATAGCGATCGATGAGCTTCCGATGTGAACCAGCTTGGCGCGTGATCGGGGCTAATCCATGGGTCTGACGCAAACCCTCGCGACTTCGCTGTCGGGACTGGCCGCGACGCAGGCTAATATCGCCGTGGTCGCCGGCAACGTCGCGAACGCCCAGACGCCCGGCTATGTCAAGGAAACCGCCAACCAAGTCGCTACGACCGCGGGTGACGCGGGCAACAGCGTCCGTGTGACGTCGATCAACCGCGTGCTCGACACTTTCGTTCAGCAGCAGTTGCGTACCGAAACCTCGGGCGGGTCCTACGCCGATGTCAAATCGTCGTTCTATCAGCAGCTCATGCAGGTTTATGGTCAGCCCGGT
>DASWPX010000163.1:0-10422 GCA_036398395.1 Pseudolabrys sp.
TTGCCCGCCATCTTATGGAGGCGGTCAGGATCGGCATTGCCGCAGTGCGGGCAAAGCGGGCCTTCCGGCCATAAAAGGGCTTCCAGATGCTCTCTGGCGGCTGTTTCGTCGGTGTAGATACGTGGCAAAGACATGATTGAATCCCTTATTTGAATCAATCATATACCCTCAAATCCGGTACGTCAAGTACATAATCCCCTGGCGTACACAAGAACATTTGCAGAACAAAACAGCTGCGTTATGGTGGATCAAATAGGTGATTCGGAGCGTGAAATGATCGATTCAAAAACCATGGCGGATGAATTACGCCAGGCGCGGCAGGCCCGGATCGAGGCCGAGCAGGAAGGCGATGCGCTTGAAGAGTTGCTCTGGCGCATGCAGCACGCGGCCTCGAGCGGACCGCGCATCGCCTACACGTTCGAGGGCTTCGGCCGGCCGCTGGCCGATTGGGCCAACTAGGCCATTGGCCGAGTGCCGCCGATTTGAGTCTCTGAACGCGGCACTAGTCCAGTTTCAGCCCGCGGTCCTTGATGACCTTGGACCATTTTTCGTTTTCGGCCTTGATGTAGGCGGCGAACTCCGTCTGGCCGCGCCCGATCACGTCGATGCCTTGAATGGCGAACTTGTCCTTCATGTCGGGCGACGCCGCGGCGGCGAGAATCGCGGTCTCCAGTTTCTTGGCGACCTCGGGCGGCAATCCGTTGGGCGCGAGCAGGCCCGACCAGACCGACGATTCGAAACCCGGCAGGCCTTGCTCGGCGACCGTCGGCAAATCGGGCATGAGTTCGAGCCGGTGCAGTCCGGTTGCCGCGATCGCGCGCAGCTTGCCGGCCTTCACCAGGTCGACGACGGTCGAAGCTGGCACGAACATCAGCGACGTGCGGCCTTCCAGCAGATCCGGCATCGCCGCCGCGCTGCCCTGATAGGGCACGTGAAGCATCTGCACGCCGGTGCGCGACGAGAATAATTCCGCCGCCATATGCAAGGCGGTGCCGGGACCGGCGCTGGCATAAGTCAGTTCGCCGGGCTTGGCCTTGGCCAGCCGGATGATGTCGGCAACGTTATGCGCATCGAGCGACGGCGTCACTACCAGCACGTTCGGCACCTCGCCGATTTCCGCGATGGGGGCGAGACCGGTCGACAGGTCGATATAGGAGTCGCTCTTGGCGGCGTAATTGATGCTGTTGGCGACCGTGCCGAGATAAAGCGTGTAGCCGTCCGGCGGCGATGTGGCGACATAGCGCGCGCCGACTTCGCTGCTGGCGCCGGGCTTGTTCTCGACGATCACCGAGACCTTGAGAATTTCACCCAGTTTCTGTCCGACCAGCCGCGCCGCCACGTCCGACGCACTCGCCGGCCGGAAGCCGACGATAATTCGGATCGGCCGGTCGGGAAATGTCTGCGCGACGGCCGCAGAGGCGGCGATCGTCAGTCCGAGAACAAGAATCCCGGCGAGCAGTTTCTTGAAGGTCATGTGAATCCTCCGGGCATCGCCAGCTAGCGAGCGTTATTGTTGATTGTTAGTGCTTGAAGTCGGCCGGCCCGACGAAGACCGTCGCTGGCTGGCTGAAGAACGAATACAGCGTGTGATAGACCAGCAGATAGTTGGTTTGCTGGAAGCTTGCATGCGCGATACCGGGCATCAGCGCGAAATGCTTGTCGGGGCTCGGCAGGCGTTCGAAGAATTCGTACAGATCCTGGATGTTGGCGATGCCGTCATACTGACCGCGCATCAGGATGGTCGGCACCGGAATATCCTTCGGGTCCACCATCGGCAGTTTGGTGCACATGTCGATATAGGTCCCCGTCGGCACCGTGTCGTCGAGCGCCAACGAGGCTTGTGCGAAGGCTTCGATCATGGCCGGCTCGGCGGCGCCCGGAAAGTCGCGGTCGAACACGGCCTGGATGACTTTACGCGTAAAGGGCCGCCGGTTCGATTTCATCAACTCCGGCACGGTCTTGCGGCGCTGCTCCAAGGTCGGGCTGTCCTTGCCGGTCCACACGAAGGCGTCGAGCGCCAGGCGCGACACGCGCTCGGGGAAGCGCGAGGTGAACAAGGCGCATTTCAACGCGCCGGCCGAGACGCCATAGAGCAAAACTTTGGGAATGTTGCGTAGCTTGAGAATGTAGTCGGTGGCCGCGGCGATGTCGTCGGCGCCCGGTTCGATGCCGAAGCGGCTGTCGCGGCTCTTGTCGGAACGGCCGTAGCCTTCGGCGTCGAGGCACCAGCTGTCGTAGCCGCGCGTCGCGAACCAATCCATGACCGACGAATAAGGCCGTCCCGGAACATGGAGATCGAAAGTCGGCTGGCCGCACCACGTCGAGCCGTGAATGAAAAGAACAGTGCCTTGATAGTCGGTGCCGGGCAGGCGGCGCTTTTCCCAGAGGAACAGCTTGATGTTGCCGTCCTTATGGGTCCAATGCTCCTGGCCTTGCACGATGGGCTTGTCGGCATTGGCGAGCGAAATCGGGCTGTGCATTTGTTTCCTCAAAGCTTGCTTGATTGCGCCGCTTGACGACGGGCGCTTGCAACGGTGCGGCAGTGAAACAGCGGCGGGCGCCGCCGTCAAACTTTGCGGCGCTTTTCGATTGCATCCCAGACCAGCGCGGCGGCGTCGGGGCCGCCGAGATTTTTCACGGCGCGGATGCCGGTGGGTGAAGTCACGTTGATTTCAGTGATCCAGTCGCCGATGACGTCGATGCCGACGAAGATCATGCCGCGCTCGCGCAATGCAGGCCCGAGCCGCGCGCATATCTCCTGCTCGCGCTTGGTCAAATCGGTGGCGGCCGGCGAGCCGCCGCGCACCATGTTCGACCGAAGATCGTCATCAGCAGGTATGCGGTTAACCGCCCCCGCAAACCCCCCATCCACCAGGAGGATGCGCTTGTCGCCCTGCTTCACCGCAGGCAGAAATTTTTGCACTACCCATTGCTCACGGAAAGTGACCGCGAACATATCGTAGAGGGAGCCGAAGTTGAGGTCGTCGCGGGTCAGCCGGAAAACTGCCCCTCCGCCATGACCGTAGAGCGGCTTCATGACGATGTCGCCGTGCTCGGCGCGGAAGGCCTTGATCTCGGCGAGGTCGCGCGTGATCAACGTCGGCGGCATCAGGTCGGGAAACTGCGTGACGAAGATCTTCTCCGGCGCGTTGCGGACATGACCGGGGTCGTTGACCACCAGCGTCTTGGGATGAATGCGCTCCAGCAGATGCGTGCTGGTGATGTAGGCCAGATCGAAGGGCGGGTCCTGCCGCAACAGGATGACGTCAAAATCCGAAAGCTCGGCGCGGCGCGGGGCCGCGAGCTTGAAATGGTCGCCGGCCACGTCGCGCACGTGCAGGTCCTCGACCGTCGAGAACACATGGCCGTTGAGCATGGCCAGCCGGTCGGTCGTGTAATAACTCAGCTTATGGCCGCGCTTTTGCGCCTCCAGCAGCAATGCAAAAGTCGAATCGCCCTTGATGTTGATCCGCTGGATCGGATCCATCTGCACTGCGACTTTCAGGCTCATTGGGACCTACTTGGCGACGATTTGACGGGTTTTTAGGCAATGAAGCGAATAAGGCAAACATACCGTTAATATCTTGCCGCCAGTATATCCGTTTACGGGGCCTGTTTCGCACGGGTGGGGGGTCGCTTGTGACTTTGCCGAAGCTTTCGATCGCAGCCAAGCTCTATGCGATCTTTGCATTGATGGCCATAACGACCGTCGCTCTGGCGGTGGTAGCCGTGACGACCGCGCGGCATCATGCCGCGCTGACCGACGAATTCGAATCCGCCAATGCCGGCACCTGGAACGTCGAGCGGGTCAACGGCCTGATCTACGCAGTCGTGATGGAATCGCGCGGCGTCTATATGTCGGAGGATCTGGCGGCTTCGAAGGTCTATGCCGACGGCATCATCAAGTTCGACAAGCAGCTCGCCAAGGTTATCGAGGAGTGGAAGAAATCGGTTCGCAGCGACGACGCCGAACTGTTCGCGCAGTTTTCCCAGCGCATCGCCAAGTTCATCGAATTCCGTAATGAGCTGGCGCGGCTCGGCACCGAAGTGAGCGCCGCCGCCGGACGCGAGTGGGGCGACAACGAAGCCAATCGCTCGGTGCGAAAGGCGCTCAACAGCGATCTCGAAAAACTCACCGAACTTTATCAAAACCGCGCCGGCCGCGTTTATGCCGAGATCGACACCGGCATCGACAAAACGGCGGCGTGGCTGAGCGTGTTCGCGGCGCTGGCGGTCGTGCTGGCGCTTGCCGGCGCGGTCGTGATCACGCGCAGCGTGGCCATGCCGCTCGCCCAGATCACAAAGGTCACCGAACAGGTCGCCGACGGCGACACCGGCGTGGCGATTCCCTTCGGCGAGCGCGGCGACGAGATCGGCAAGCTGGCGCGCACCATCGGCGTGTTTCAACAAGCCATGCGCCATAACGAAGAGCTCAACCACACCGTCGTTGACGATGCCAATTCGCGCACGCAACGGCAGGAACGGATGTCGAGCGAGATCGCGCAATTTTCCGGCGACGTCGAAGCCACGCTGTCCGAGCTCGGCCGCATTTCCGATCAGATGCTGGAAGCATCCACCCAGCTGGCGCGCGCCGCCGACGACGCTTCGGCCAAGACCGCGCGTGCCGAAGCGGCGTCGCTCGAAGCGTCCGCTAACGTCCGTGACATCGCCTCGGCGGCCGATGAACTCTCCGCTTCGGTCAACGAAATAGACCGGCAGGTCGGACAATCCAACGCCATCGCCAACAAGGCGGTCGATGAAGCGGAGCGCACCAATCTCGCGGTCAAGGAACTGGACGAGGCGGCGGCACGCATCGGCGACGTGGTCAAGCTGATCACCGACATCGCCGAGCAGACCAATCTGCTGGCGCTCAATGCCACCATCGAGGCGGCGCGCGCAGGCGAGGCCGGGCGCGGTTTCGCCGTGGTCGCCGGCGAGGTCAAGGCGCTGGCCGGGCAGACCAGCCGCGCCACCGAAGAGATCGGCGCGCAGATCGCCGGCATGCAACGCGCCACCATGCGCTCGATCGAGGCGATCAACGCGATCGAGCACACTATCCGTGAAATGGGAAATATCAGCGGCGCGATCGCAGCCGCCGTCACCGAGCAGGGCGCCGCCACCGCCGAAATCGCGCGCAGCGTGGAAACGGCGGCGCGCCGCACCTCCGATACCGCCAACGAGGTCAATCTGGTCGGCTCTGCGACGCAGGATACGCGCTCCAGCGCCGGCGCGGTCAAAAGCGTCGCCGACGATCTTGGGCTTGTGGCCGGGCGCATCCGCGGCCAGGTCGACGTGTTCTTCGAGCGGCTGAGCGCTTAGCGCTTTCTCTATTTTTAGTGCGCCACGTGCGGTGAGTGCATCAATTCATTTCAAACGCCGCCGGAATGTGGCGCGGCAATTTGCCGGGCGCGACCAGGATGGCATCGAAGCGCATGTCGCGAATGGCCGGCATCGGGTTGGCGGCCAGCCAGATTTCCGCCGCCGCCGCAATCCGCTGCTTCTGCCGTTCGGTGACCGAAAGCGCGGCTTCGTCCAGGCTGGCGCGCGCCTTCACTTCGACGAAGATCAAGGTGTAGCGGCGGGCGGCGATGATATCGATTTCGCCGAGCGAACTTTTCCAGCGCCGCGCCAGAATGCGATAGCCATGAGCGATCAGCCAGGCCGCGGCGCGGCTCTCGGCGGAAATGCCGAGGCCGAAGGCGGCAACTCTTTCCGGCCTTGCCGCGGGTTTGGGCGGGCTCTTACGGCGCGCCATCGTCACCGTCTTTCTCGATTTCGAGTGCGCGCTGATAGACTTCGCGGCGCGGCCGTCCGGTGGCAAGCGCTACTTCGCCGACCGCGTCCTTCACAGAAACCCGCGCCAGCGCGCTGCGCAGCAGGTCGTCGATGTCACCCGCGCTCGTTTCTTGACCGGCGGGCGGCGCGACTACGATCACGATCTCGCCACGCGTCTCGGCACCGCCGGCATAGTCCTGCGCGAGCGTTGCAAGATCGCCGCGGCGGATTTCCTCGTGCAGTTTGGTGAGTTCGCGGCAGACTGCGGCCATGCGGGGTCCAAGTCCTGCGGCGAGATCGGCAAGCGCCGCTGCGAGCCGTGGTCCGCTCTCGAACAGCACCAAGGTTGCCGGAATGTTTGAAAGCCCGGCGATGCGCTTTTGCCGCCCGGCCTGCTTTGGCGGCAGGAAACCCTCGAAGAAGAAACGGTCGGTCGGCAGGCCGGCCACGGTGAGCGCGCCGAGTACAGCGGAGGCGCCTGGCAGCGGAACGACGGCAAAGCCGGCCTCGACCGCCTCTCGCACCAGCCTGTAGCCCGGATCCGAAATCAGCGGCGTGCCGGCATCCGACACCAGCGCGACGGCCTGGCCGTGACCGAGCCGCGCGAGCAGCTTCGGCCGCGCTTCGGCCGCGTTGTGCTCGTGATAAGGCGTCAGCGGCGTCTTGATGCCGTAGCGCTGTGTGAGCTTGCCGGTGACGCGGGTGTCTTCGCAGGCGATGACATCGGCGCCCGCCAAAAGCTCCAACGCGCGCAGGCTGATGTCGCCAAGATTTCCGATCGGGGTGGCGACCAGATAGAGGCCGGTCGCGGGCTTGGGGGCCTCGATTGTCCCATCGAACGGCGCATAGAGGCGCGGCTGCCGCTCCCCATCGGATTTTTTGTGCTCGGCCATAACCGGACTGTAGTGCCTCGCTCAAGGGGCGTCACCGGGCCAAATTCTCTTTTCTTTTCATTGCTTTAACTTTTCACGGACAAAATAGAAGGATAAACTGACACAATGCCGTCGTGCGGGGAGCGGTCATTGCCGGGAACGTCGCTGGACAACGAAGGGATGCTGACGCGCGGCCTGCGCCGCGCGCGCGCCGCGTTTTCCATCGCCGTGGCTGCGGCGGCGCTGGCGGCTTGCACCAATACCGGCTTCGACCAGGCGGGCCCCGGCGCGGCCGGTCCGCAAGCGGTCCAGCAGCCCCCATCGGCCAATATCGGCGCCGGACAAATCCGTGTCGGCTTGATCCTGCCGCTGTCGGCGCCGGGGAATGCCGGGCTCGCCGCGCTGTCGATGAAGAACGCCGCCGAAATGGCGCTGGCCGAATTCAAGGACCCCAACATCCAATTGCTGGTGAAGGACGACGCCGGCACGCCGCAAGGCGCGCAACAAGGCGCCCAGCAGGCGCTCGACGAAGGCGCCGAGATCATCATCGGTCCGCTGTTCGCTCAATCGGTGAGCGCGGTCGGCAGCGTGGCGCGCGGCCGCAACATTCCGGTGATCGCGTTCTCCACCGATGCCAGCGTGGCCACGCGCGGCGTCTATCTCTTGAGCTTCCTGCCGGAGTCCGACGTCAAGCGCATCGTCGAATACGCCATCTCCAAGGGCAAACGATCCTTCGCGGCGCTTTTGCCTGATAACGCCTATGGCGCGGTGGTGGAGGCGGCATTCCAGCAGGAGGTCGCGCGCCGCGGCGGGCGCGTGGTGGCTTTGGAAAAATATCCGCTCGATCCGGGTCAAATGGCCGAGCCGATCCGGCGCGTGGCGCAGGCGGCGAGCAAAGTCGACAGCATTTTCATACCCGACGGCGCCGACGCAGTGCCGCAGGTGGTGGCGCAACTCGCTGCCGCCGGCGTCAATCCCAAGCGCGTGCAATTGCTCGGCACCGGCTTGTGGGACGACTCCCGTATCTTCCAGAATGCCGCGCTCGAAGGCGGCTGGTTCGCGGCGCCCGAATCGACGGGCTTCAAGAATTTCTCGGGCCGCTATCGCGCGCGTTACGGGCAGGACCCGGTGCGCACCGCCACGCTGGCTTATGACGCGGTCGCGCTGGTCGCGGCCCTGGTCAAGACGCAAGGGCCGCAGCGCTTCAGCGAACAGATTCTCACCACCTCGTCGGGGTTTGCCGGCATCGATGGCGTGTTTCGCTTTCGCGCCGACGGCACCAACGAGCGCGGGCTTTCGGTGCTGCGCGTGACGCCGTCCGGCGCTCAGATCATCGGCCCCGCGCCAAAGACTTTCGCGCCGGGGACCTAGTTCATTTGCGCGTGATCTTATCCGAAAACCAGTCCCACTTTTCGGGATCACGCGCGCATTAGGCCGCTAAATCAGCCACCACCGCATCAAGCAACGGAAAGCCGGATTGCGTCACGCGCAACCGGCCATCAAGCGTTGTCTCGACGGCGCCGCCATCGCGCAGAAATGAAATCCGCACCGGATCGAGATCGCGGCCCGCAAGCTGCGTGAAGCGCGCGGGCTCGATGCCTTCGGCCAGCCGCAGTCCCATCAGCAGGAATTCGTCGGCGATCTCGCCGGGTTGAAGCTTCTCGTCCACGGTCAGGCCGTGGCCGTGCCTTTCGACGCGGGTCAGCCAGCCTTCCGGCTTCCTGTCGGTTTCGGTCGCATAGCGCCGGCCATCGATGGTGAGACGGCCATGCGCGCCGGGGCCGACACCGGCATAATCCTGGCCGCGCCAATAGACGAGATTGTGCCGGCACTCGGCGCCCGGCCGCGCGTGATTGGAAATCTCGTAGGCCGGCAATCCCTCTGCGTCGCAGATCGCTTGCGTCAGATCGTAGAGATCGCGGCCGAGATCGTCGTCGGGAATGGCGAGCTTGCCCGCTTTGTGCAGGCCAAAGAACGGCGTGCCCGGTTCGATGGTCAATTGATAAAGCGACAGATGTTCGGCCGCTTCCGCGATGGCGCGTTTGAGCTCGGTGCTCCAGGCTTCGAGCGACTGGCGTGGGCGCGCATAGATCAGATCGAACGAATAGCGGTCGAAGTTAGTGCGCGCGACAGCGATCGCGTCGAGCGCTTCTTGTGCCGTGTGCAAGCGGCCAAGTTCTTTCAGGGCAACATCGTCGAGCGCCTGCACGCCGAGCGACACGCGGTTGACGCCGGCTGTGCGATAGCCTTTGAAACGCGTGGCGTCGACGCTGGTTGGATTGGCTTCGAGCGTGACTTCGGCGTCGCTCGCGATCGTCCAGTGCTTGCCGATGGCGTCGAGGATCGCCTGCACCGACGACGGCTGCATCAGCGACGGCGTGCCGCCGCCGAAGAAAATCGTCGAGACCGTGCGGCCCGGCACGCGCGCGGCGGCGGCGGTGATTTCGGTTTCGAAGGCGCGCACGAAGCGCGCCTCATCGACACCGCCGTGGCGCACGTGACTGTTGAAGTCGCAATAGGGGCACTTCGACAGGCAGAACGGCCAATGCACGTAAACGGCAAAAGGCGGGCTTTGAGTTAATGTCATGTTAAGCATCATAGGCCGGCAACCTCATTGCAGCCAGCGCGGGGTTCAATTTTGCGGCGGACAAGTCCTTAAAATTGTAACGAATATTATTTTTGCAAGCAGGTCGTCGCCAGCATCATGAAGGCGCGCGCGCGATGCGACAGGCCCTGGCCTTTCGGCGGTAACCCGTGCTTTTCCTCGGCGCTCATTTGGCCGAAGGTGCGGTCGAAACCGTCGGGTTTGAACAGCGGGTCGTAGCCGAAGCCCGCATCTCCTCTGGGAGGCCACACAACCACGCCGTCGACGCGGCCTTCGAATTCCTCGAGATGTCCGTCGGGCCAGGCCAGACACAAGGCCGCGACGAAATGCGCGCGCCGCTGCGCGGGCAGCTTTGCCCCGCGCTCGATCAGCAGCGTCTGGATGCGGTTCATGGCGAAGCGGAAGTCCTTGTCAGGTCCCGCCCAGCGCGCCGAATGAATACCGGGATCGCCGCCGAGTGCGTCGACGACCAGACCGGAATCTTCTGCAATAGCTGGCAGCGACGTTGCCTTGACTGCGGATAGAGCTTTGATCCGAGCGTTCGCTTGAAAGGTGCGACCGTTTTCAATTGGCTCAGGTAGACCCAAGTCAGACGCGGCCAACAGTGAACCAACGTAAGGAGCGAAAAGCTCCTTAATCTCCGAGAGCTTTCCCTGATTGTGGGTTGCTACAACGAGTGGCCCGTTTAACGAGTGCTTAGACATTGCTCGTGCGTTTTATCGGGGCTCTATCGGCTGCAGCCCAAACTTCCGCCGGAATTGGTAAGGCTACTCGTGCTCTTGCCATGGGATTGTTTTGGCCATCAAGCTCAGCACGCAACTGCTGTGACTTAGTCCACAACGAATTGAAGGCGTTCGTGTCGATCTGCAATCGAATCGCCGCTAAGTTTGCGCGGCGCTCAGACCGGCTGGGCAGTGGATCGAGGCTATACATTGCCTTCGTTCTCAATACGAGAGCGGGCACAGATGCGCGTCGTGTGATGGGCAAATAGTCAAAAGGTCCAAATCCAACGAGCTCAGAAAGTGCGGGCACTCCATCTTCCATGCCAACACTAACGTCAACGCCGACAATCACATAGTCGCGGCCATTGAAGTTGATGCGCTCTTCGCGGAGGGTCCAGCCTGGTTGGATTGCGAGCCCTCGCAATAAAGCAACATACTCTGCCAAAGG
>DASWPX010000164.1:0-2655 GCA_036398395.1 Pseudolabrys sp.
GCTTGCATCAGCCGCATCGCCTCCCGCATGCGCGGGTCGTCCGGAGCGCCGGCGACGCGCGCCTCCGGAGCCGTCGCGGCGCCGGTAAAGTCATGCGCCGGAGGACGGCCTTCGCGAATATTGGCAGGCATCGAGACGACATTGTCGGCGGACTTGCGAGGATGCTTGGTCATAATCGGCACGTCCCATCGAGCGGGCTTCGTTCAGCGATTTAGCCCCCAACGCGCAACGAAGCAAAACGCGGCAACCCAGCGTTGAGAATCCATTGTCGCCGCCATTCTGTCATTAGCGGCGTTACAGCTTTTTGTGAGGTTTTGTCTCATAAAAGCGGCAGGAAGCTTAGCCAACCCGGACATGCGGCGTTGCGACGCGACGCAGCCTTAATGCTTGTCGCTTTCGCCCATCTCGCCGATGTGATGCTGGGCATAAAGCTCGACGCCGAGCTTGGCCACCAGATCGAGCTGGGTTTCGAGGAAGTCGATGTGATGTTCCTCGTCCGACATCAGCTTCTCGAACAGATCGCGGCTGACATAGTCCTTGGCGCTATGACAGAGGGTTGCCGCCTCCTGGTAGAGCGCGCGCGCCGACATTTCCGCCGCCAGGTCGCAGTCCAGGACTTCCTTGACGTTTTGCCCGATATGCAACGGGTCGAGCACCTGCAAATTGGGGAAGCCGTCGAGGAAGATGATGCGGTCGATCAGCTTGTCGGCATGCTCCATCTCCTCGATGGATTCCTTGCGCCATTGTTTGGCGAGATCGAGATAACCCCAATTGTGCAGCATGCGGTAATGCAGCCAGTATTGATTGACCGCCGTGAGTTCGTGGCGCAGCGCCCTGTTGAGGTATTCGATAACCTTGGCATCACCCTTCATGGCGCGGATCCCTGTTGCGGCAATGGCTAAGTAGCCATCAGTCGCGCGCCAAAGGCAACGATAAAAATAAGATCAGCCGTGGGAGCGATGCGCGGCGCAGGCGCAGCCGGTGGGACAGCCGGCGCCGGCCAAGGCTTCGTCCATGATCTTGCGGATCGAGCGGGCGCAGCGGCCGCATTGGGCGCTGCAGCCCAGACAGCCATAAACTTGTCCGGTGGTGCGTGGCGCCGTCGTGGTGACGGCGGTGCGCACTTCGTGGTCGCTCAAGACGTTGCAGGAACAGACGATCATTGAAATCCCCGGCGGCGAAGTCGCTATTCCGCTACCGGCTCGGCGGCTTCAAGTCAAAGAAATTCGCTCTTTAAAAACGTTCTAAACTATTGAACGGTAACGGTTTTTCGGCAAAAAATCGGGGCCGACATGGCCTCGCCGCGCATTCTGCTGTTGCTGGAATGACTTATTGCGCCTGCTCAGGCCGCCACCAGCGCCAGCGCCTCGACCACGTCATCCACCGCCTGCTCGACCAGAATCTTGTCGTCGCCTTCGCCCATCACCCGGATCACCGGCTCGGTGCCGGACGGACGCACCAGCAGCCGGCCGCCGCGGCCGAGCTTTTTCTCGGCGCTGGCGATGGCCGTGCGCACGCCGGCGTTCTCCAGCGGCTTGCCCTTCTGATAGCGGACGTTCTTGAGCACCTGCGGCAGCGGCTCGAAGCGGTGGCAGACTTCCGACACCGGCCTGTCGCTGCGTTTGATCACCGCGAGCAATTGCAAGGCAGCGACGAAGCCGTCGCCGGTCGTGGTGTAGTCGGACAGGATGATGTGGCCGGACTGTTCGCCGCCGATATTGTAGCCGTGCGCGCGCATGTGCTCGAGCACATAGCGGTCGCCGACCGGCGTGCGCACGAGTTCGAGCCCGATGCCGGCCAGATGGCGTTCGAGGCCGAGATTGGACATCACGGTGCCGACCACGCCCGGGCGTTGCAGCCGGCCGTCTTCCTTCCAGCTTTCGGCGATCACGGCGAGCAACTGGTCGCCGTCGACCACGTGGCCGCGTTCGTCGATGATCATGACGCGGTCGGCGTCGCCGTCGAGCGCGATGCCGATGTCGGCGCGCATCTCGCGCACCTTGTGGCTGATGGCGCTCAGATCGGTCGAGCCGCAATCCTTGTTGATATTGATGCCGTCGGGATCGACGCCGATGGAAATCACATCGGCGCCCAGTTCCCAGAGCGCGCCCGGCGCGACCTTGTAGGCGGCGCCATTGGCGCAATCGATCACCACGCGCAGGCCGGACAGATCGAGAGCGCGCGGCAGCGTGCGCTTGGCGAATTCGATATAGCGGTCCTGCACGCCGTCGATGCGCTTGGCGCGTCCGAGATCGGCGCTCGCGGCCAACCGCTTGCTGAGATCGGAATCGAGCAAGGTCTCGATCTCGCTCTCGACACTGTCGCTGAGCTTGAAGCCGTCGGGACCGAACAGCTTGATGCCGTTGTCGTCGAATGGATTATGCGAGGCGGAAATCATGACGCCGAGATCGGCGCGCATCGAGCGCGTCAGCATGCCGACGCCGGGCGTCGGAATGGGGCCGGTGAGCAGCACATCCATGCCGACCGAGGTGAAGCCCGCGACCAGTGCGGTCTCGATCATGTAGCCGGACAGCCGGGTGTCCTTGCCGATCAGCACCCTGTGCCGATGGTCGCCGTTCTTGAACAGCAAGCCGGCCGCCTGCCCCACCTTGAGCGCGAGTTCGGGCGTAATCACCTTGTTGGCCCGGCCCCGAA
>DASWPX010000165.1:0-5765 GCA_036398395.1 Pseudolabrys sp.
CGAACTCAACGCCGGCGGCTTCGCCGTCGGGCATAACGGCAATCTGACCATCGGCCTGAAGCTGCGCCGCGATCTGGTGCGCGAAGGCGCCATGATGCAGTCGACCACCGACACCGAGGTGATCCTGCATCTGGTGGCGAAGTCGGCCCGCAACCGTTTCGTCGACCGCTTCATCGACGGCCTGCGCCAGCTTGAAGGTGCCTATGCTTTCGTCGGCATGACCAACAAGAAGCTGGTCGGCGCACGCGATCCGCTGGGCATCCGCCCGCTGGTGATCGGCAAGCTCGACGGTTGTCCGATCCTGGCGTCGGAAACCTGCGCGCTCGACATCATCGGCGCGACCTATGTGCGCGACGTCGAGAACGGCGAAGTGGTGATCTTCGACGAGGAAGGCGCACAATCGCACAAGCCGTTCCCGCCGATGCCGGCCCGGCCTTGCATCTTCGAATACATTTATTTCTCGCGTCCCGACTCCATCGTCGGCGGCCGCAGCGTCTATGACGTGCGCAAGACCATGGGCGCGGAACTGGCGCGCGAAGCCAGGGCCGATGCCGACGTGGTCGTGCCGGTGCCGGATTCGGGCGTGCCGGCGGCGATCGGTTTCGCGCAGGCCTCGGGGATTCCCTACGAACTCGGCATCATCCGCAACCACTATGTCGGCCGCACCTTCATCCAGCCGACGCAATCGATCCGCGACCAGGGCGTGCGGCTCAAGCATTCGGCCAACCGCGCGGTGGTTTCCGGCAAGCGCATCGTGCTGGTGGACGACTCGATCGTGCGCGGCACCACGTCGCGAAAGATCGTGCAGATGATGCGCGACGCCGGCGCCAAGGAAGTGCATTTCCGCATCGCCTCGCCGCCGATCACGCATCCGGATTACTACGGCATCGACACGCCGGAGCGCGACAAGCTGCTCGCCGCCACCCACGATCTGGAGGGCATGCGGCAGTTCATCGGCGCCGATACGCTGGCGTTTCTGTCGGTCGACGGCATCTACCGCGCCATGGGTTTCGACAAGCGCGATCCGGCGCGACCGCAGTTCACCGACCACTGCTTCACCGGCGACTACCCGACGACGCTCACCGATCTCGGCGCGCAGGACACAAGCCCGCGGCAATTGTCGCTGCTGGCCGAAGCCATCTAGACTTCAGGCGGCCGGTTACAGTCTATGTCCAAACCTCTCTCCGACCGCATCGCGCTTGTGACCGGCGCTTCGCGCGGCATTGGCGCTGCCGTGGCGCTGCAACTGTCGCAAGCCGGCGCCCATGTGGTAGCGGTGGCGCGCACCGTCGGCGGACTGGAAGAACTCGACGATCAGATTCGCGCCGTCGGCGGCACGGCGACTCTGGTCCCGCTCGACATGAAGGATTCCCCCGGCATCGCGCGGCTCGCGCTGTCGCTTAACGAGCGTTACGGCCGCCTCGACGTGCTGGTCGGCAATGCAGGCGTCGGCGGGCCGTCTTCGCCGCTGTGGGATGTCGAGCCCAAGGCCTGGGACGAGGTCATGGCCGTCAACGTAACCGCCAACTGGCAGCTTCTGCGCTGCATGCACCCGCTGTTGAAGCTGGCGCCGGCTGGCCGCGTGGTGTTCGTGACGTCCGGCACGGCGCATAATACACGGGCCTATCGCGGGCCTTACGCGGTCTCCAAGGCGGCGCTCGAAGTCATGGCGCGCACTTACGCCAACGAAATCGCCACGACGAATATCCGCATCAACCTGTTCTCGCCCAATCCGACGCGCACCAAGATGCGCGCCGCCCTCATGCCGGGCGAGGATCCGATGTCGCTGCCGGCGCCGGAAGAAGTCGCACGCGGCATCGTGCCGCTGTGCCTGGAAAGCTGCACCGAGAACGGCAAATATTACGATTTCAAGGCCGGCAAGTTTCTGGAATTCCGGGCGCCCGCGTGAGGCCCGCGCCGGCGGACGGAACTTGTGATAGCCTTTAAGCGTTCGCCTCCCGGCAAATTTTCCGTCCATTTTATTGCCGGCGATTGCGGGGTCTTGATGCATACGATCAAATACCGATTGGTGGAGCCGCGCCTGCGGCCGCGCCGGACCAAGCTCGAAATGCCCGGCTGGGGCGGCAAGCCCGAACCGCGCAAGGACGGCTCCCATGAGCAAGTCTGGCATTGCCTGCCCTTCACCGAGGGCGCGCAATACGGCATCGAGCTTTTCTATCCCTACGACAACGAATTGCGCGTCACCAGACGCGGCGGCCGCGTCGTGCTGGACGGCGATTTCGGCCCGACGCCCGACAGCGGCCTGCAATGGCCGCCGTTCCGCGCCTTCGGCGAGAACTATTACACCTATCAGCTTCTGCTCGATCTCAAGGTCGATGAGGACATGGCGGTGCGCACCGAACCGCACCCGCGTTACTACACCGACGTCAACGACGACGTGCCGCTGGCGGTGCCGGCGCTGCTGCGCACCAACTGGTGGCCGATGATTTCCTTTGTGGTGTTCAAGGCGCCGCCGGAAGGCTGCACGCATATTTTCCGGCCGGGCGAACCGTTCATGCAAATCATATTCCTGCCGGTCGAAGCGGAATTCGAATTGGTTGAAATGAACCTCGAGGAAGCGGCCGAACGCGAAATGCGCGGACGGCGGATTCACGCCAGCCGCGAGACGCTATCGAAGGAGACCGAGTGGACGTCGTCCACCGACACCGTTTTCGACGGCACCTACCGGCACATCCTGCGCGCCGCCAAGGCCAAGGCGAAGCAGGACTAGATTGCAGGCAAGCAGACGCGACAATGCGGACCCAAGCGCAAGCCCGGGCCCGCATCGTTTGAATACCGGCGCTTAGACGGTCGCGCGCGGGACCGACAGGAAGCCGTGATGATGATGATGACGATGACGGCGGAAACGATGATGGTGGTGGTGATGATGATGGCCACCAACCTCGACCGCAATCTGCGCGACCTGTACGCCAGCCGGCGCATTGGTTCGGGCCGCATCTTCGGCGATGAGCTGATTGAGCGCATCGGGAACCGGGTTTAGCAGGTCGGCATAATTCGACGCCGCCTGTGTCGGGGCCGACGGTGATGTCGCATTCGCAGCGGTCATCGTCGTAAGAGCAGCAGCGGCACCAAGCAAAGCCGCGATCTTTTTATCCATATTTATCCTCCAAAAGGCAGCGCGAGCATCTCCAAATGGATGCTTCCGTCGCCAGCCACCAACTCGCAATGCGCACCAAAGTTCCGATTTTAACGGCGCTAGTGCTTGCGTTTGGCGCGGCCTTTGTAGGGATTGTCCTTCTCGCGCAGCGTCAGGCGTATCGGCGTACCGGGAAGTTCGAAGGCTTCCCGCATCGAGTTCACCAGATAGCGCTTATAGGCGTCGGGCAACGCGTCGGCGCGCGTGCAAAACAGCACAAAACTCGGCGGCCGGCTCTTGGCTTGCGTGATGTAGTTGAGCCGCAGCCGGCGTCCCGATACCGCCGGCGGCGGATGCGACTCGGTTGCGTGCTCGAACCAGCGATTGAGCGCACTGGTCGGGATGCGCTTGTTCCAGACCTCGAAGGCATCGACGATCGCCTGCATCAGCCGGTCGAGACCCTCGCCGGTCATGGCCGAGACCGCCACCAGCGGTACCCCCTTCATCTGCGTGAGCTTCTCGTCGGCTTCGACGCGCAGCTTGCCGATGGCGCCGGCGGTCTGTTCCTTCAAATCCCATTTGTTGACCGCGATGACGATGGCGCGGCCTTCCTGCTCGACAAGATCGGCGATGTGCTGGTCCTGCTCCTCGAAAGCGTTGCCGACGTCGAGCAGGACCACCACCACCTCGGCGAAGCGCACCGCGTTGAGCGCGTCGGCAACCGAGAGCTTTTCCAGCTTCTCGTCGACGCGCGAGCGGCGGCGGAGGCCGGCGGTGTCGTAGATGCGGAATTTCTGGCCGCGCCAATCGAGATCGACGGCGATGGCATCGCGCGTCGTGCCGGCTTCGGGTGCCGTCAGCATGCGTTCCTCGCCGAACAGGCGATTGACCAGGGTGGATTTGCCGGCATTGGGCCGCCCGACAATGGCGACCTTGATGGCGCGCTCGCCGGGCGGGACATCCGCCGCCGCGATCTGCTCGGCGGTGCGTTCGGGCAAGGCCGCGCGCAAGGCGTCGTAGAGATCGGCAAGCCCCTCGTTGTGTTCGGCGGAAATCCCGACCGGATCGCCCAGCCCTAGGGCATAGGCGTCATAACGTCCCGGTTCGCCGGCGGTGCCTTCCATCTTGTTGGCGATCAGCACGGTCGGCTTGCCGGATTTACGCGCCAGTTCGGCGAAAACGCGGTCGTCGTGCGTCGGTCCCACGCGCGCGTCGATCATGAAGAAGATGGCATCGGCCTGCCCGATCGCGGTCTCGGTCTGCGCGCGCATGCGGCCGGTGAGACTGTCGGGCGCGGACTCTTCCAGGCCCGCGGTATCGATCACGGTGAATTCGAGATCGCCGAGTTTACCCTCACCCTCGCGCCGGTCGCGCGTCACGCCCGGCCGGTCGTCGACCAGCGCGACGCGCCGTCCGACCAGACGATTGAACAAGGTCGACTTGCCCACATTGGGCCGGCCGACGATGGCGATGGTGAAACTCATGATTTTTTCTTTCCCCGCCGTCACAACGGCAGCGGGTTAGACGCGTTCAGCGCGTGGCGTTGCCGGGCGCCGCATTCGGCCATGCTGCGCCGCTCTGTTGCTGTGGCGGCTGCTGCTGGCTTTGGTCGGGCCACGCGGCGGGCTGCTGCTGGGCGGGCTGCTGAGCAGGTTGCTGGGCTTGCGCGGCCGGCGGGCCGGTGTCGGGGATCAGCTTCCGCTTGGCCACTTTAGCCTTGCGCTTCGGCTTCGGCTGCTCTTCCTCGGCCGCAGCGGCCTTGGGCGGCTCGGCCGGCAAAGCCGTCAGCGGGGTTTCGGCGCCTTCCGGCGGCTGGTTGCCCTTGACGAATTCCGGCGGAATGCCCTGGCTGACGCCCGGCACGCCTTCCGGAAACAGCGGCTTGCGTTCGCCCGTCAGCTTCTTCTTTTCGTTGAGGCCGAAAAAGTCCCACTGGTCCGGATCGAGACTCGTGCTCGAGCAACCGGCCAACACCGGCGCGACGGCGATCACGGCCACCAACAGCGCGATGCGTTGCATACGGCGCATGACATCAACATTATCCGAAAACCGGTTCCCACTTTTCGGGATCATGCGCCCACCTTCAGCTCTTGCCGTCGGCGGCGATCAAGGCCGACAGCACATCGATGCGCGCGCGCGTGCCCGGCGGCGTCTCGCCGTCGCCGGCGATCATATCGATGTAGCGGCGGGCGGCCGCGGCGTCGTGATTGCGCCAGGCCGACAGCGCCAGAAGTTCGCGCGCTGTGTGGCGTAAGGTGCGGCCCGGTTCGGCCAGCGGATCGAGGCGGCGGCGCATGTCGGCCAGCGGCGCGCTGTCGACCAGCAACAGGCCGGCGCGGATGCCGGCGATATCCTGCCAGGTTGCGCCGAGCGAGGTATCGGCGGCGAGATCGTCATAGGCTTTCACGGCGTCGGCCGGTTTGTCTGCGGCGATTGCCGCGGCGGCGCGGAAGCGCGCGAGCAGGCGATAACCATCCGGCGCTTGCGCGACGACACTGGCGAAAGCTGCCTCGGCTTCGGCGTTTTTGCCCTGCTCGCTCAGCGTCACGGCGGATTCGAAGGCCGAACCCGCGATGGCGGCCTTCTTGGCCACCCAATATTCATAGCCGCGCCAGGCGCCAATGCCGGCGACGATCAGGACGGCGGCCGCGATGAGATAGATGCTGTA
>DASWPX010000166.1:0-1558 GCA_036398395.1 Pseudolabrys sp.
CTAGAGCATTTCAGGTCTGAGCGGAATCGGGTTGTGGATTCCCAAGTCCGGTCGAGTCAGATTCAAGATGCTGGCTGGGTTGGAGGCCGGCATGTCATGGCAAGACCTCTTTCGAACGATCTTCGGGAACGTGTTGTTGCGGCGGTGGATGGCGGAGAGAGCTGCCGATCGGTGGCGGCTCGGTTCGACGTTGCGGTGTCGTCGGTGGTGAAGTGGTCGCAGCGCCGTCGCCGAACGGGTTCTGTGGCGCCCGGCAAGGTGGGCGGCCATCGCAAGCCGGTTCTGGAGCCGCATCGGTCGTTTATCGTGGAGCGGATCGAGCGGACGCCGCATCTGACGCTGCACGGGCTGAAGGCCGAGTTGGCTGCGCATGGCGTAAAAGTCTCGCACACGGTGGTGTGGACGTTCCTGCGGCGCGAAGGACTTCGGTTCAAAAAAAACGCTGTTCGCGCTTGAGCAGGCCCGCGCCGACGTGGCACGGCGGCGGGCACGATGGCGATCCTGGCAAGATCGCCTCGATCCAGAGCGGCTTGTCTTCATCGACGAGACCTGGATCAAGACCAACATGGCGCCGCTGCGCGGCTGGGGCCCCAAGGGCCGACGCCTGCGCGCGCTTGCGCCGCACGGCCATTGGCGCACGCTCACCTTCCTCGGCGCCTTGCGCTGCGACCGGCTCACCGCGCCCTGCGTCTTCGATGGGCCGATCAACGGACAAACCTTCCGCGCCTATGTCGAGCAGCAGCTGGTACCGACCTTGCGGTCCGGCGATATCGTCATCATGGACAATCTCGGAAGCCACAAGTCCGCTGCCCTGCGCCAAATCATCAAGGCCGCCGCCGCCAGGCTCTGGTTCCTGCCGCCTTACTCTCCCGATCTCAACCCGATCGAGCAAGCCTTTGCCAAGATCAAGCACTGGATGCGCATCGCTCAGAAACGATCCATCCCCGACACCTGGCGACACATCGGCCGTCTCGTCGACACCATCACGCCAGACGAATGCGCAAACTACCTGGCAAACGCCGGATATGCTTCCACCAAAACCTGAACCGCTCTAGAGAATATACCGCGACAGGTCCTGGTCCTTCGCCAAGTCATCGACGCGGCTGTGCACGTAAGCGCCGTCGACCGTGATCGTCTCGCCGCCGCGCTCGGAGGCAGAATAGCTCGCCTCGTCCAGCACGCGCTCCATGATCGTCTGCAGGCGCCGCGCGCCGATGTTCTCCAGGCTCGCATTCACCTGCGCCGCGAGATCGGCGATGGCGGCGATGCCGTCCTCGGTGAAGTCGAGCGCCACCTCCTCGGTCTTCATCAGCGCGATGTACTGCTTGATGAGGCTCGCTTCCGGCTCGGTGAGGATGCGGCGGAAATCCTCGCGCGTCAGCGCCTTCAGCTCGACGCGGATCGGCAGCCGCCCCTGCAATTCGGGTAGGAGGTCCGAGGGCTTGGCGATATGGAACGCGCCCGAGGCGATGAAGAGGATGTGGTCGGTCTTCACCTGGCCGTATTTGGTCGCGACCGTGGTGCCTTCGATCAGCGGCAGAAGATCGCGCTGCACGCC